>NZ_JBNTJX010000003.1:0-415926 GCF_051195075.1 Halobaculum sp. EA56 | reverse complement strand
GGCACGAACACGTCACACGACGTGAGGAGGTACTGGAACGGGTCCGGAACGTCGGTGTCGACGGACGCGTCGGCCCTGGGGACGCCGAGACTGACGAGCGCGCTGGTGTCTGCGACGACCGTTCGCAGTCGATGGCCGCTCATCGATCGTCGTCGGCCGCGGGCTCGACCGCGGTCGCGTCGCCGTCGTAGACGTCGACGTCGTCGGGGGCAGCGAGATCGAGTGGCTCATCCTCGAGATCCGTCTTGAGGAGGCGGAGCCGCTGGGCGGTCTCGGCGCCGACCAACTGCTTGACCGTCTCGAACGCGAGTTGGCCGTCGTAGTACTTCGTCGCGACCAGCTTCTGGAACGTCTCACTATCGGCCGTGTCTTCGATGTACTCGCGGATCGCCTCGACGAGCAGATCCGTCCGATCCGTGTCGAAGAGCTCCGCGATCGCGTCCAGTCGATCGACGAGATACTCCGGCGACTGGAAGTGAACCCGCCGCGGATCGTCGCTCGCGCTCATTTCATGTGCATGTTTTGCACATAGAATCGTAACCGTTGCGGCGACTGCACAGAACTTGCACATCAGAACTCGTGGAACAGGAATCGCTCACGCCAGTCTCAGCGAGAATTGTCTTGAGAGGCGTTCGTCCGTCGAAGAGACTGGAGTGACGAGACAGCCTCACACACGGTTCGACACCGGATAATACTTTGAAGTATCATACTTCAGAGTACAATTATCGGAAGTACGATTATTGTTCCGACGAGAGGAATGAATCTCCGCGTCGATCCACTGTCGTCCGGCACTCGCCGACCGTCACCCTCGCCACCGACGGAGACCCGGAACTTACCCCCCAGATCGTCGAAAGTACCCCAGCCGGTCGAGCGACCCGTACGGTTTCTCGTTTTGGGTACTCGTCGACATCGGAGTCTCGGAACGGAGTCCGCTCCAGCGGAGATGTTCAGCGCTACTCCCGCGATTTCTCGGGTCGAATCGACTCTCTCCGCGGAATCCGTGAATCGACGACTCATCGACGGATCGATATGAGACAACACACTGATACATCGGCTGAGTCCCCCGAATTCGACGGATCCGGATCCGAATTCATCAGCACGGCTATTTCGCCGGAGAGAACCCCCGTGGCATCGTCGTGAGCGGGAATCGGGGATCGACAACGCACCCGATCGACCCACGGAGCGATTCGTCGACATGAAGCGATGGGGGAAGCCGCCACCCTCCGGAAGTGGACAAAATAGCCGTCTAAGCGAGTACTACGCCGGAGTCACACCCGAGGGCGGGACCCGTTCGAGCGACGACGAATAGTCAGGTTGTCGTATAGGTTCGGATCAACGTCCATCTCTGCAAGGGATTTTCTGTAGCCGAACATCCGAGAGGTTGTCGGCGGATTCCGGCCCGACGGGCGATCGCGACGGGCGCGATCGGTGCAGTCGAAGCGACCCCGTGCGGTCGGGTTCGAGAGGGTATCAACGATCCGTCGACTGCCGATACGCCCGTTTAGGGCCCGCGTGACCCTGTCGTTCGAATCTGGTGGTCCGGGAGAACACGTCTTCGAGAGCGACGAGAAAGGAGGATCACTTCCGGTGGAGGGAATCCGCGTCGGAGCGAACGTTGGTCGGGGAGCGCGTTCCGGGGCCCATCGTAGGCGTCGGTATCCGGTCATACCGATAGCACGGGGGGTCTCTCCGGCGAGTACGGACGATCTGAACGCCCTGACTCATCTCGTCGGATCCGGTTCCCCGGAAAACGGGCTCGGATCGGCGTCCTATCCCCGATGCTGGCCTACCGAAGCACGGTAAGCGGGAATCGAGCGATGGGCAGAATGATCAGAGGACGCCCGAATCGGCCTATCGCCCGGAGATTCACGGAGGAAATCGCTCGAAACGCCCGATCCGGAATCCCGCCATCGAGCGGCGTTCCCGTGGATCCCGCACGACGATCCGAGCATGCCGAACCCGGTCGAACGAGCTCCACGATCACCCGTCAGCGCAATACTGTGTCCGCCCCACACGCACATCGACCACCGACCTCGCCTCGATACCGAAGCGGTTCGTTCGTACGGCGATCGACGGTCCACGTTCTCGGCGGTGGCGGGTCATCAGGGACGTGGGACCCGACACGTGGTCACTCGGGATACGTGCGGTCCGGGTCGGGCATCGACTCCAGGTTGGTCGCCGTCTCGAAGATGACGCCGTTCAGCTGCTCCTCGGTGTCGAAGTACCAGTACGGCACCTCGCCGTAGACGCCGCTTTGAACCACCGGCATTCCCGCCTCCTCGAACTGCTCGACGACGGCCTCCGTCTCCTCGAACGCGAAACAGGCGACGTGGTGGAGTCCCTCGCCGTGCTCGTCGAGGTGCTCCGTGTAGATGCTCGGCCCTTCCAGGGGTTCGATGAGTTCGATCATCGTCTCGCCCGCGAACGCGAGCGCGAGGATCATCGAGTAGTCGTGTGGCTCGCCGCGGTAGGTCGTCTCGGTCAGGGTCGGCGGCTCGAACCGGTATACCTCCCACGGGCCGACCCCGAGGATGCCGCCGAAGCGGTCCATCCCGTCCTCGATGTCCTCGACCACGAACGCGATCTGACTGATCTCGGGGATCTCGATGTCGAGGTCCGGAATCGTCGTGTCCATACCCGACATTCTACGGTATCGTAGATATGTTTATTTACCAATCATACTGGAGATCGCTGTAGAATACGACCGTTAGAGCCGCCGACGGGCCCTCGATAGCGATGGCCGCCCCGAACCCGGAGGCCCCCGTTCCGGCGGCGTGCCCGTGACCGCGTCGCCACCGAGGACGCGGGGGCCGTCTGCGGCCGGCCGGGGTCGGAGCGGTCGGCTCCCCGCGGATACGTGCACCGCTCGACGTATGCGGCCGCCGCAGTTCGGAGGGTCCGGAGTACTCAGCCGGCGGCTACCCGTTCGGTTTCCGCTCCTGGTCGGGGTGATCGGAGATGAACACGCTCGTGTCGTCCGGGACGTCCTCGGTCACCCAGGAGTTCGCGCCGATGCTCACGTGGTCGCCGACGTCGACCGGCCCGAGCACGTTGCTTCCGGCCCCGATGACGACGTGGTCGCCGATGTCGGGGTGGCGCTTGTAGTCCTTCTTCAGCATGTGGCTGTCGTCCTCCTCCTCCTCGAAGTGGAGCGCCCCCAGCGTCACGTTCTGGTAGATCCGGACCCAGTCGCCGACCGTCGCCGTCTCGCCGATGACGACGCCGGTCCCGTGATCGATGAAGACGTACTCGCCGATCTCCGCGCCGGGGTGGATGTCGATCCCCGTTTCGGTCTTCGAGTACTCGGCGAGTTCGCGTGCGTACTCGACGTGGCCCTCCTCGTAGAGGACGTGTGCGACCCGGTGGGTGAGGACGGCATGGAACCCCGGATAGGACCGGATGATCTCACAGTAGCTCTTCGCCGCGGGGTCGCCCTTGTATGCGGCCTCGACGTCCCGCTTGAGGGCGGTTCGAATCGTCGGTAGTCGGTCGAGGATCCCGTCGACGGTTCCGATCAGGTCCTCCGCGTCGCGGTCGGAATAGGCCGTGATGCCCTTTTGGATGCACGTACCGAGCCTGGTCAAGCGGCTCCGGGTTTCGGCAGGGTCGTCTACCAGATCCGTCGCGTTCCAGCACCGGGGGAACAGAAGCTGTTTGAGCAGGAGCGGCTCGTCACGCAGGAAATCGCGGCGTGGATACGTCCGCGAGGTGTCCGTCGGGAACGGCGAGTCGTCCGCTCGATAGGAGTCGACGAGGGCTTCGTGGGCGTCGCCGGTGTACTCGTACATTTACCGGGGGTTGCGGCTGCCGAGTGAAGTAGTTCACCTCCTTCGGTCGTCGACAGAGCGCTGTCCGCTCGACGATCAGTGAGAACGTGCGCTCGTCTCTGAACGCCCGTGTCGTCTCGCGTATCGACTCGATTTCGGGATCTGTAGACGAATAGTCCACTCTCGAAGCTCCTGTGAGAGCGATTCGATGAACGACTCCGCGTCCTCGATCGCGTCCGGTACAGTTTCGTATTCGTGGACAGGGTAGTCGTGTCGGACGTGGGTCGACGTTCGGGAAACCGTCGAAAGCCGGAGCGTGATTCCCTCGTCAGTTGCCTTCGGTACCACTGAAACGATGAAGGTCGTTCCGTCTCCGGTCTCGTAGTGAATGTGTTTCGCCGAGCATCGATGTCGAACCGGCGTCAGTTCCCTCCGTCGAGCGCCGATCAGTCGAACCGATACGTCTCGGTGTTTCGGGGTGCCTTCGTTCGGAGGCCGAGCTCTTGGTACAGTCCGGAGGAGAGCTGATCCGTCGAGGATTCGTCCCCGTGGACGCAGAGCACCTCCTCGGGTCGTGGGTTCATCGTCCGCACGAAGTCCTCGAGGCCGTTGCGGTCCGCGTGGCCGGAGAATCCGCTCACCGAGTCCACGTTCAGCCGGAGGGTCAGCTCTCGTTCCTGGCTCCCGCGGTCGCTGAACGGGATCTCGCGTCGCCCGCTCTGGATGCGGCGGCCGAGCGTCCCCTGGGCCTGATACCCCACGAACATGAGGGTGTTCTCCGGGTCGCCGCCGAGGAGTTTCAGCCAGGACATGATCGGCCCGCCGGTGACCATCCCCGAGGTCGAGAGGATGACGCACGGGTCGCCGGCCGCGATGTCCTCGCGCATCTCGTGGCCGCCGTCGACCTGCTGGAACTGGTCCGCGAGGAAGGGGTTCTCGTCTTCGTGGAGGATCCGGTCGCGGAGACCGTCGCGCAGGAACTCGGGATAGGCGGTGTGGATGGCCGTCGCCTCGCGGATCATCCCGTCGAGGTAGACCGGCATCGTCGGGAGCCGATCCTCGCGCATCGCCTCCTCGAGGACGAGCATCAGTTCCTGTGACCGGCCGACGGCGAACGCGGGGATCACGACCGTCCCGCCGTTCTCGTACGTCTCGGTGATCCGCTCGATCAGTTTCCGCTCGGAGTCCTCCTGGTCCGTCTGGTAGTCGTCACGTCGCCCGTACGTGGACTCCATCACGAGAGTCTCGACCCGCGGGAAGTCGTTCTCGGCGCCGTTGAACAGGCGCGTGTCCGTGTAGTGGACGTCGCCCGAGAACACGACGTTGTGGAACCCGTCGCCGACGTGCAGGTGCGTGACGGCGCTGCCGAGGATGTGTCCGGCGTTGTGGAAGGTGAGCTTCACGTCCGGCGCGATGTCCGTCACGTCGCCGTAATCGACGGCGATCGTGTGCTTGAGCTCCTCTCTGACCATGGCGCTGTCGTACGGGGGTGTTCGCCCCTCCTTGGCGGCGACGTCGAGATAGTCGAGTTGGAGGAGGCCCATGAGGTCCCGAGTCGGCTGTGTCGTGAACACTGGGCCGTCGTACCCGTACTTGAACAGGATCGGGAGGAGGGCGCTGTGATCGAGATGTGCGTGCGTGAGGACGACGGCGTCGAGGTCCGGGATGGGGTTCGCCTCCGGAAGTTGGAGGTACGGCACCTCGCCCTCGGCGCCGGGCTTGTCGCCGCAGTCGACCAGGATTCGGGTGTTCGACGTGCTGAGGAGGAAACTCGCGCGTCCGACCTCGCGACAGCACCCCAGGGTGGTCAGCCGGACGTACTCCGGGTCGGCGTCAGGGTCGGAGTGGATCTCGCTCCCGACGCGTTCGAGGAATCCCCGACGCTCGTCTCGCTCCTGGAGCAGGAAGTTCCGCACGTTGTCGACGGTCGTGGACTCCATCGGCGGCGTACGAAGCACCTCCGGCGTCCAGCCGACCTCCTGTGTGATCTCGCGAAGCGTGCTCGCGCGGCGTCCGATCACCAGGCCCGGTTTCTCGGCCTCGATCAGCACTTCGCCGGTCGTCGGGTAAAATCGGAGGTTCGTGATCCCGGCCCCGTCCGGGATCAGTTCCCGGATCGTCGCCTCGGCTTCGGCTCGATCCGCCTGAGTCCCCGCCTCCGGACGCACGGTGATACGCTTCCGAAGTCGACTCGCTAGCTTACGGACGAGGTCGTCACGCCGGGCGAACTGTCGAGGGTTCCTCGTGTAGACGACGACTTGCGGCCCCTCGAACGTGACTCTGGAGACGTCCAACTCGTCCGGAACGGTTTCTTCGATCTCGCGACGGACCATGTCGAGCGGATCCGTCGGCTCAGTAGAGTTCATGTATGGTGGAATTCACGCTGGCTCGGATTTCTCGGCACCGATCGTGTCACTCATGCGTATTCGGTCGACGGACTGCAGTCGCTCAAATGGTGCGACCAACCGGACTCGGTCCGGTACAGGGATCCGCGAACCTCGATAGCACCGTGCTTCGTCAAGCGAAATGCAAACCGCCGTGTGTGAGTAGTCATCTCGCTACCGGTATTGACATCTTCCTCCGGCTAAAGCCGGAGGAATCCCGAGCGGTGGGAGTTTCAGGTTTGCAACCATGGATACCGCCACTTAACGGGTACCCGTCTAACCCGGCCATCGTGGTCGGTGGCTGACTGGCCATGCCAAGTGGCCGTTACTCCTATCCTTGGCGTCATTCGATTCCCACCTGTTGTTTTTGCCAGCAGGGAATCGCTGATACGTCACCGGACTCGGAGTTATCCTGAGGCTTGCTCAGGCCGACGGGCACACGGCGAACCCTTCAGGGATTCGCGTTCACCGCGTCAGCGTTTCGGATATTGTCTCATTGAGTTGGCGGCGTGGCCGCCTCCGAAGGTCGTTCGGAATCCGCTCCGTTCCGTCTTACCCTTACGCTTGATAGCGGTTTTTGGCACTTGAAAGTATGGATTGGAAACTCGGGCTGTTACATCGACGGTAGAACGTATCGCTGTTTCGGATTCATCTCGCGTCTAAAGGCGCGGGTATTCTCCTTGCTCTTTATAAATACGTTCGTATCGTTGCGAGCCTACTGGTCGAGAACCGAACCACCAAATAATTAAGCCGGTGAGGCCGTCAACGTCTCGTACGCTACTATCGTAGTCCGATTCGGACTACAGGTCGTTCGCCCGATGACGCCGTTCGGCAGAGGGCGCGAACAGGCCGTCTCCAGTTGCCGCGTCCGCTGGCACGCTGGGGACCTCCGGACTGGCATACCCGGAGACGACCAGCACAACGGTCCGTCCGGAACCGCCGGACGCGGACCTGCTTCTACTCTCCGGCCGCTCAGGCTACGCGAACGCTGAGAGATCGAGTTCAGGTGAGGGGCCCTCTACTCGTTCGCGTGTTCGTGACGGTCTGTCCGGGATCGTCGACGTACAGGTGTCGTCCCGGATCGTCGACGGTATCGATCTCCTCGAAGGAGTGGAACTGAGCGAGGTGTGGAAGATCAGTACGGTTCGACAGCAACACCGAGCGTCTCGAAGTCCTCGACGTTGTCCGTCAAAACGGCATCGTCGAGCACGTCGGCCATCGCGGCGATGTACCCGTCGTTCGTCCCGACGCCGGCGGTCCCACCCACGTGGTCGTCTGCCGCCGCGAGAAGTTCACCGGCTTTCCGTGCGATCTCCTCGTCCACGTCGATGCGAGGATATCCGAGGAGCCGGTTCCGTACCTCCTGTTCGGTGTCGCTGCGAGCTGTGGCGACGCCGTAGTAGGTCTCCGCGACCACCGGAGACGGCAACCACTGCATCTCGCCCTCCTCGACGAGTTCGACGCCCTTCGAGAACGCATCCGGGTCCCCCGCCAGCAGGTCGAACAGATACGACGAGTCGATGATCACTCTTGCCGGCCCCCATTTTCGAAGGTGTCGCGGGCAGCGTCGAGGCGGTCGCGGTCACCCCCACGCAGACGGCTCACCGCGTCCTTGGCCTCCTCGGCTTCATCTTCGGTCAGGAGACCGGCAACGTCACTCGGGTGCGGGCCGCGCGTCATCCGACGCAGCGTCTCCTCCATCGTCTCGTCGTCCTTCTTGTGGGCGCTGAGCCACTCGTGGTATTCCTCGGAGACGCGAATCGTTTTGACCATGCGATATATTGCGATATATGCGTTTAAGAGCCTTGCGGGGCCACTTCGGGCACGTTCACGGTTGCTCGTTCTCATCGAGCGGGGTCGCCGATCAACGATGTCTCCGAGCCCCGAGGCGGCCAGCTCCGCGATGCGACGCGTCGCTCACGCTCGCGACCGACCGGGGAGAGGTCACGGTCGGCGGCTGGCGTGCGACGATCGAGGATGTCGCCGCCACCTCGATCCAGCTCTCGCGGCCGCGGGAGTGACACGCCGGTCGCGCTGCCGGGGCGCGTGAGGCGGTGCGGTGCGACGGTCAACGGACGTCGAGGCGCGCCGCGAGCGCGGGCAACACGTCGGTCACGTCCGCGCGGAAGCGGATGTCGGCCCGCTTGTCGGCCGCCGTCGAATCGAGATTGACGACAGCCAGTGTTCCGCCCGCGGCCGCCCGCCGCGGGAGCGACGCGGCCGGTTCGACCTCCAGCGACGACCCGATCGCGAGGAAGACGTCGCTGTCGGCCGCGAGGTCCCGAGCCCGGCGGAACGTGCGCCGGGGAAGCGACTCGCCGAACAGCACCACGTCCGGCTTCAGCACGCCACCGCAGTCCGGACACGTCGGCGGGAGCTCCCGGTCGGTTCCGTCCTCCCCCTCGACGGCCGCTCGGACCCGCTCGTGAACGGGCTCGGCGGGCCGGGTGGCCCCGCAGTCGACGCAGGCGACCCGCGCGGCGTTGCCGTGGAGTTCCAACACCGTCTCCGACCCGGCGGCCGCGTGGAGCCCGTCGGTGTTCTGGGTGACGACCGCGTCGAGCAGGCCGGCGGCCTCCAGCGAGGCCAGCGCCTCGTGCGCCGAGTTGGGTTCCACCCCGTCCGGGAAGAGCCGGTCGTGGAGGTCGAGGCGGTCCCGCCAGAACCCCTCGGGGTCGCGCCGGAAGCGTCCGATCCGGAAGTCCATCGGGTCGAACTCGGTCCCCCAGACGCCCTCCTCGCCGCGGAAGGTGGGGACGCCCGAGGGCGCGGAGATCCCCGCCCCCGTCAGCGCGGCCGCGGTGTCCGCGTCCGAAAGCGCCGACGCCAGCCGCGAGAGTGTCGCCTCGTCCGCGTCGTCCATACACGAACGTCGCACCGCGGAACCTAAAGTACGACCGGGCGCGGACCCGACGGACGGGATCGGTCGCCGGGACGCTCACCCACCCGAGGTAGGCTTTTGTCATTCACCCGTCTCGATCCGTCCACCGATGCCGAACGATCCTCCCGAGGGAACGACGGCGTACGGCACGTGGCCGTCGCCGATCGACGCCGAGACGGTCGCCAGTGCCGGCAGGCAGTTCGGCCACGTCGCCGTCGACGGCGAGACCGTGTACTGGCGCGAACAGCGGCCAGACGAGGACGGCCGCGGCGTCGTCGTCCGGGACGACGGCGACGGGGCCGTCGACGTGACGCCCGGGGACCTGAACGTCCGCACGCTCGTCCACGAGTACGGCGGCGGCGACTTCGCGGTCCACGACGGAACGGTCTACGTCGCCCGTTACGGCGACCAGCGCGTGTACCGACTGGCGCCGGGGGGCGACCCGGAGCCGATCACCCCGGAGCCGGAGACCGAACGGGGACTCCGCTACGCGGACTTCGCGGTCGGCGCGGACGGGGAGTCCCTGTACTGCGTCCGCGAGAACCACGACGCGGCGGCAGCCGAGGACGGGCCGGAGGAGCCGGTCAACGAACTGGTCCGAGTGCCGGCCGACGGCGACGGCGACCCGGCGGTCGTCGCGACGGGCCACGACTTCTACGCGGCGCCGACGCTCTCGCCCGGGGGCGACCGCCTGGCGTGGCTCGCCTGGGACCACCCGCGGATGCCGTGGGACGGGACCGAACTCCACGTGGCGGACGTCACGGCCGACGGCGACCTCGTCGACGACCGCGTCGTCATGGGCGGCCCCGAGGAGTCCGTCTTCCAGCCGGCGTGGGGGCCCGACGGCGACCTGTTCGCCGTCTCGGATCGCACCGGCTGGTGGAACCTCTACCGCCGCGACGACGCCCGCGAGGGGGAGGAAGACTGGACGTGCCTCCGCGAGGAGGACGCCGAGTACGGCGTCCCGCAGTGGGTGTTCGGCCTCGCCACGTACGTCCCCCTCGACGACGGGAGCGTCGTCGCGGTCGCGACGCGGGACGGCGAGCAGACGCTGGAGCGGATCGCCCCCGACGGGACCCGAACGCGGCCGGACGTGTCGGTCGCGGTGTTCGGCGAGCGGGGCGCGCCGCGGCTCCGGACCGACGGCACGTCCGTCGTCTTCGTCGCCGGCGGCCCCGCGACGCCCGCGCGGCTCGCGCGGTGGACGCCCGGCGAGGGCCTGACGGTACTGCGGGAGTCGAGCGAGACCGAGATCGACCCGGCGTACGTTTCCGAGCCCGAGCACGTCACCGTCCCGACGCGCGACGGGGCCGAGACACACGCGTTCGTGTACCCGCCGACGAACCCCGACGTGGCCGAGCCGGACGACGAGCGCCCGCCGCTGCTCGTGGTCGCACACGGCGGCCCGACGAGTGCGACGTCCCCGACGTTCGACCTCGCCACGCAGTTCTTCACCTCGCGGGGGTTCGCCGTCGCGGACGTGAACTACCGCGGGTCGACCGGCTACGGCCGCGCCTACCGCGAGGCGCTGGCCGGCGAGTGGGGCGTCCGCGACGTCGAGGACTGCCTGGACGTCGCGCGGCACCTCGCCGAGACGGGTCGCGTCGACGGCGACCGCGTCGCCGTCCGGGGCGGGAGCGCCGGCGGGTTCGTCGTCCTCGCCGCGCTGGCGTTCCACGACGAGGTCGACGCGGGGACGAGCTACTACGGCGTCGCCGACCTCGGCCGGCTGGCGGAGTTCACCCACAAGTTCGAGTCGCGGTACCTCGACGGGCTGGTCGGCCCGTACGAGGAGACAGCAGAGACGTACGAGGCACGGTCCCCGGTCGCTCACGCGGAGTCGATCGACGCGCCGGTGCTGCTACTGCAGGGCGAGGACGACCCGGTGGTCCCGCTGTCGCAGGCGGAGGAGATGGCGTCGGCGCTCGCCGCCGGCGACGTTCCCCACGACCTCGTCGTCTTCGAGGGCGAACGACACGGCTTCCGGCGGGCGGAGTCGCGCCGGCGGGCCCACGAGCTTGAGCTGGCCTTCTACGGGTCCGTGTTCGGGTTCGACCCCGCCGACGACCTCGAGGAGCCGGAGTTCGACGGGACGGGCGGGTCCTGACCGGGTCCGGCGCTGCCCCGGTCGTGACGTCGACGGCGCGGTCGACGCGTCCGGCGACGCCGCCGTCCCCGACCGCGGACTCGTGGTCGGCCGGCGCACCGCTCAGCGGGGTCGGCGTCCGGGGTCGGCGTCGACGGGAACCGGCTCCGCCCGGTGGAAGTACACCTCCCCGTCGAGGACGAACCGCCCGAGCGCGCGGGGCCCGAGGTCGAGCGAGCGGAGCGGGGCCGCCCTCGGGTGGTCGCCGAACGAGACCGACACCTCGGTGCTGAACGGCCAGCCCCCGAGGTCCGCGTCGATCCTGCTGGGGACCTCGTACAGCCGGCCGTTCTCGACCGTGTACGTACTGCCGGTGTCCTCGGTGTCGAACGACGGCGGACGGGCGACCTCGAGGGTGGCGAAGCGGTCGTCGTCCACGGTGACGGTCGTCTCCCGGACCGAGCCGTCGTCCTCGTGGGTGATGTCTGCGACGACCTTCGGATACCCCCACACGTCGACGCCGAACGCCCTCGCCGCCTCCGTCGTGACGGGCATGTACCAGACGTACCCGTCCGTCGCCCGCGTCAGCGCCGAGAGGTACGGAACTGCCGCCGGGGAGTCGTGGCCGGCGGGGACGACGACGGCGAACTCGTCGTAGGGGTCCAGTCCGGGGACGTCCACGTCGCGGTACTCGACGCTCAACAGCGTGACCGCCGCGTGACCCCTCGCCGTGGCCCGGATCGGCTCCAGCCCCTCCGGTAGCAGGTCCGCGACGGGGCCGAACGGGGCGGCGAACGTCGCCCCGCGCATCTGCGCCCGGAGTCGCACGGGGAGTTCCACCCGGTGTCCGGTCGAGATCGTCACGACCCGCTTGCCGACGAGGTCCGGGGGCGGACGATCGCCCGATGCCATACGAAATCGTACCACAGCCGGTCCCGTTAAACTGGGGGACCGGCGCGAGCGGCCGACAGTCCGCACGGTGCGTCGGTCCGTCAGATCCCCCGGACGGTCTCGATGACGCCGACCGATTCGAGGATCATCCAGGCGAGGAACAGCCCGTACAGCGCGATGAAGCCGAACGCTTCCAGATCGGTGAGCTCCAGGTCCGTGCGGGTGAACACGATGAAAACCAGCGTGGCGAACGCGAGGAACCCCATCGTCGGGATCGCCGCGAGGAAGTTGATGGTCGCCGACCCCGCGATGAGGACGCCGATCGGGATGGCGACGAGGAGGTTGAACGTGTTGCTCCCGAGGACGTTCGTGAGGCTGGTGACGCTGTCGTCCCTGCGGGCGGCGCTGACGCTGACGAACGTGTCGGGCAGGCTCGTCCCGGCGGCGATGACCGTCAGCCCCCACAGGAAGCTCGGGGTGCCGAAGATCTCCCCGAGCGAGAGGGCCGCCCGGACGAGCCCCTCGACGCCGACGGCGATGACGACCAGCCCGACCGCGAGCACGGCCCACTCGCGGGCCGGACGCACGTCGGGGTACTCCTCGGCGTCGTGGTCGCTGGCGTCCTGATAGTGGAGGAACACGTAGATCCCGTACGTGGCGAGCGGGAGGACGACGAGCGCCGGCGTCAGGATCGCGGCGCTGTTCGTTCCCCCCGGGACGTACGTCGCCCCGAGGGCGAACACGATGAACAGGACGAGCACGCTGATGATGTAGAACTGGCCGTCCTTGTGGACGATGTCCCGAGTCGTCTCCAGTTCCTCGCTGGCGAACGCCGAGACCGCCGGGATGATCAGGAGGTTGAAGATGGCGCTCCCGACGATGGCCCCGACGCCGAGCGAGAACTCGTCGTGGACGACCGTGCTGATCACGACCGAACTGAGCTCCGGGAAACTCGATCCGACGGCGACGACGACCGCCCCGTGGACGGCGATCGGGAGACCGTAGTACTTGCTGAGGCGCTCCGCGGCCTGTTCGAAGTATTCGCTCCCCTTCCAGATGACGAGCGTCGCGACGGCCGCGAGGGCGAGAGAGCCGAGCAATCCGAGCACGGGCCGTAGTCGGAGCCACCGGATAAAAAGAACTAGAGCATTACGCCCGGCGGGCCGTCCCGAACGAGAGCGGGTACGAACGATCCTCGAACACTTCCGGTCGGAGCGGATATCGGTATTTCGGTGTCCGACGGCTCTCGGTGATTCCCGCGGAGGAGCTACCGTTCGAAGTAGGCGCCAGCGGGAACGGGAACGGAATTCGGCCCGGCCTTTCCCGTCCGGACGTACGTGGCAAAATATGCAACCCGATGCGTGAATTCAACGTCGGAGTCAGGCGATTCTAATAAGTAAAGAAAATTACATATATCCGGAGTCCTGCTCGGAGCTACGTGAGCAAGTGTCGTGCGGAAACGATCGAGGCGCTCCACCACGCCGCGACCACCATCCAGGCCGAAGAGACGGTCGAGGGGGTCTGTGAGCGAACGGTCTCGGCGGCCGCCGAGATCCTCGAGTTCAACCTCTGTACGGTCCTCGTTCGCGAGGACGACTGGCTGGTCCCCTACGCGGTCTCGGAGGACGCGCCGCCGGACGGGAGCCGTCGGATGCGGATCGACCAGGGGATGGCCGGAGAGACGTATCGAACGGGGGAGTCCAGAGTCGTCGGCGAGATAACGCCGACGGACGGGAGCGACCCCGCCGACGAGTCCTATCGGTCAGGGATCAGTATCCCGATCGTCGACCGCGGCGTGTTCCAGGCGGTCAGCACGACCACCCACGCCTTCGGCGACGACGAGATCGAACTGGCGGAGCTGCTCGTCAGCCACACAGGCACCGCGATCGGCCGTATCGAGCGCGAACGGGAGCTCGAGCGCCAGAACGAACGGCTCGATCGCTTCGTCTCGGCGGTGAGCCACGACCTCCGCAATCCGCTGAACGTCGCCACCGGACGCCTCGATCTCGTGGCCGAAGAGTGTGACAGCCCGCACCTCGAGGACGTCGCGAACGCACACCGGCGGATGGAGCGACTCATCGAGGACCTGCTCGCGTACGCGCGGGCGGGTACCGAGTCCATCGACCGGACGACCGTCGATCTCTCGGAGGCGTTCGCCGAGTCCTGGAGCACGCTCGGGGCGGACGGAGCGACCCTGACCGTCGAGACCGACCGACGGATCCACGCCGACGCCGATCGGTTCCGGCAGCTCGCGGAGAACTTGTTGACGAACGCCATCCAACACGGCGGCACCGCCGTGACCGTCGGCGACCTGGACGGCGGCTTCTACGTGGAGGACGACGGCGAGGGTATCTCGAAGTCCGAGTACGAGACCGTGTTCGACGCCGGCGTCACGACCCGCGAGGTGGGGTCCGGCTTCGGGCTCAGCATCGTCGAGCAGGTCGTCGACGGCCACGGGTGGGAGATCCGCGTAACCGACGGGTCCGAGGGCGGAGCACGCTTCGAGATCACGGGCGTCGACGTCGTCGATCGGGTGTGAACCGGTGAATCGCGGCGACCGGCACGCGACGGCCGCCGGGCCGCCGTTCGTGGACGGGAGCGCCGACCGGGGAGCGGTCGCCCACCCGACTCGGCGGGGTCAGTCGTCCGCCGTCGCCACGTCCGGGGGCGTGCCGGCGGACTTCGGGTCGAGGCCGCGACGCCGGGCGTCGAACTCCGAGAGGCCGTAGACGAGCCCGATCAGCGCCAGCACGCCGATCGGCAGCAGCACGAACGGGGTGATCCGGGTGAACCCCCAGACGAGCATCAGCCCGGCCACCACGACCACGACGGTGAACGCGTAGTAGAACTGCGTCCGGACGTGGTCGATGAGGTCCGCGCCGGTGAACGTCGATGACAGCACCGTCGTGTCCGAGATGGGCGAGGAGTGGTCGCCGAAGATGGCGCCTGAGAAGACCATGCCGACCATGACCGCGACCATCGTGTGGGTGCCGACGATGTTCCACGCGACCGGCACGGCGATCGGGGTCACGATGGCCATCGTTCCCCAGGAGCTCCCCGTCGAGAAGGCGATGAACGCGGCGGTGAACAGCACCACGACCGGGAGGAGTTCCGCCGAGAGGCCGGCCGATTCGGCCCAGGCGGCGACCACGTCGCCCGTGCCGAGCGCCTCGACGACGTTGCCGATCCCCCACGCGAGCACGAGGATCGTCACCGCCGTCAGCATGATGCCGAAGCCGTCGATGGTCGTGTCGACGCTCTCGCCGAGCGAGAGCAGCCCGTAGGCGTACCCGAGCGCGTACGTCGTGGCCACCATCGCGAACGACCCGAAGATCAGCGCGACGGCGTAGTCGGCGCCGGTGACCATGTCGTACAGCGACGCCCCTGGCTCGTAGCCCGTCCACAGCGCCGAGCCGACGGTCACCCCGATCAGCACGAGGATGGGCAGGAAGAACGACAGCAGCTTCGGGTCGTCGACGTTCGGCTCGCCGAGTTCCGACTCGACGTCCTGCATGGGCCGGGCGTCGTCGCGGGTCACCTTGCCGGTCTCGGCGGCGCGGTGTTCGGCGGTGAGCATCTCCCCGTAGTCGCGCTGGGAGAGCACGACGACCCCCACCATCACGATCGCCAGGATCGCGTACATGTTGTACGGGATCGACTGCAGGTACACCTCGAAGGAGTCCGGGATCTCGCCGGCGGCCAGCCCCGTCGCCTCGTAGCCCGACTCGATCATCGACAGCTGGAACGCGACCCACGAGGAGATCCCGAGCGTCGCGACCGGCGCCGCGGTGGAGTCGACGAGGTAGGAGAGCTTCTCCCGGGAGACCTCCAGGCGATCGGAGATGTCCTTCATCGTGCTCCCGACGACGGCCGTGTTGGCGTAGTCGTCGAAGAACAGCACGATGCCCAGGAGCCACGCCGCGACGCCGGCCTTCCGTTTCGTGTCGATGCGCTCGATTGCCCAGTCCCGGACGGCGTGCGAGCCCCCGAGCCGCCAGATCATCGCCACCGCCGACCCCAGCAACAGCGTGAAGATGACGATCTGGGCGTGGAACACGCTCTCGCCGATCGCGGCGGCGATCCAGTCGAAGGTCTGTCCGAGCCCGAACCCGCCCGTGAAGATGACGCCGCCGGACCAGATGCCCAGGAACAGCGACAGCACCGCCTTCCGCGTCACGATCGCGAGCACGATGGCCAGCAGCGGCGGGACGAGCGAGAGCGCGCCGTATTCTGCCATATGTGAACGTACACCAATGTAGTATTTAAACCTCTCTCGGGGGCGCGGCCGCCGGGAGATCGTAATGTGCTGGTCGTCGAAGCGCCGGTATGACGGACGTTCTGGTTCCGTTCGACGGGTCGGCGCTGTCGCGGCGGGCCATGGAGTTCGCCTGCGAGCGGTTTCCGGACGCCGACGTGACCGCCCTGTTCGTCGTGGACACGAGCGTCACCCACCAGCCCGAGACGTACGTGGGCGTGAAGCTCGACGAGGTCTACGAGCGCCGGGAGGAGGAGGGCGAGGCGATCCTCGCCGAGGCCGAGGACGTCGCGGACGAGCACGGCGTCCCGCTGGAGACGGTCCTCGAACGCGGCCGTCCCGACCGGGAGATCCTGGAGTACGTCGAGGAGCACGGGGTCGACCACGTGGTCCTGGGGAGCCACAGCCGGGACATCCTCGAACGGTTCTTCGTCGGGAGCGTCGCCGAGCGGGTCGTCGACCGGATCCCGGTTCCGGTGACGATCCCCAGGTAGGGACCGGGAAAGGATCGCGACCCGGTCGCCACCCGCACACCGGGCGGTCTTCAAGCGACGCGGAGCGGCGGCCGATCACCCGCCGATCCCGCTCCGGAACCCCTTGCGGACCGTCATGGCGTGCGCGTAGTCCGATTCGGTCAGGACGCCGACCAGCTCGCCGGCCTCCTCGACGATGGCGGTCGACCCGCCGGCCTGGGTCATCGTGGCGAGCGTGTCGAAGGCGTCGGCGCCCGCGTCGACCCGCGGCACCTCCCGCATCACCGCCTCCACCCGGGTCGCGTCCCGGTCGTCCTCCCGGACCGAGCGGAGGTCCGACAGCGAGACGAGCCCGACGACCGCCCCGGCGCCGTCGGTGACCAGGTGGACCGTCTGCCGGTCGCGGAGCATCCGCGAGCCCAGCTCCTGAACCGTGGCGTCCGCCGACACCGTCGGCGGGTCGCGCGTCATGATGTCGCCGACGGAGATGCCCTCGAGCAGTTCGTCCAGGAGGACCGTCCGCGACTCCGTCGTCGCGGCGCCGTAGATGAAGAACGCAAGCAGGATCATGATGATGTTGAACGAGACCACGCCGACGATCGCGAACAGGAACGCGAAGACGACCCCCACCCGCGCGGCGATCCGCGTCGCGGTGCCGTACGGCCGCCTCCGGGCCAGGAGCGCCCGGAAGATCCGGCCGCCGTCCATCGGGAACGCGGGCAGGAGGTTGAACCCCGCCAGCAGCAGGTTCGTGAACGCGAGGTAGCCGAGGACGAACCGCGTGACCGGGAGCGAACCAGGCGTGACGAGCACGGCCGCGTAGCAGACGGCGGCGACGAGCACGCTCACGACCGGCCCGGCGATGGCGATCCAGAACTCGCGGTCCCACTCCTTGGGCACCGATTCCAGCGCGGCGAGCCCGCCGAGGATCCACAGCGTGATCGACTCGATCCCGATGCCGTACCGCAACGCGACCCACGAGTGCCCGAGTTCGTGGAACGTGACGCTCACGAACAGCCCGAGCGCGGCCGCGACGCCGATGACCCACGGCGTCGCGCCGGCGCCGAGGACGGCCAGGTCGAACCCGACGCCGGTGAACCCCTCGATGAGCCCGGCGTAGAAGGCGATCTGCTGGCCGCTGCCGATGAGCCACGCGAGCACGGGCAGGAAGATCAACAGCGAGGTGTTGACGCGGATCGGGATGTCCCAGATCTCGGTGACGGTGTAGCTTCGCACGGTCGGTCCTCTCACCCCGGGCGAGATAAACGTCCTGACCGGGAACCGGGGCACGGCGGCCCGCGCTCCCGGAGCCGGCGATTCCGGCGCGGCGGCGGTCCGGGACACTACTATGTACCCGCTGTGGGAGGTAGGAGGCGTATGGACGAATCCGCCGTCGACGTGCAACAGGCGATCGCCACCTCGTCGGCGCCGGCCGAGGAGTTCGAGCGGCTCCCGCGTGCGCGCCAGCGGGACGTGTTCTTCCGCCTGCCCGAGACCGTCCGGGAGTCGCTCGTCCGGGACATGGACCGGGAGCGGCTCCGGGGGTTCGTTCGCCGGCTGGACCCCGACGAGGTGGCGGACGTGCTCGCGTACGCGGACGAGGAGACGCGCGAGGCGGTCCTGCGGCGCCTCGACGAGGACCGCCGCGAGAAGGCCGCGTTCCTGCTCGAGTTCAGCCCCGAGAGCGCGGCGGGGCTGATGCACCTCGATTACGTGACCGTCGACGTCGGGCGCAGCTGGGAGGAGATCGCCGCCAGGGTCCAGCGCCACGAGGACCGCACCGGCCGGCTCCCGACCATCTTCGTCACGGAGGGCGACGACCTGCTGGGCGAGCTCCCGGGGCAGGTGCTCGCGATGACGGATCTGGGGGAGGGCGACCTCCGGGAGCACGTCACCGAGACGCCCGTCGTCAGCTACGACAGCCCCGACACAGACGTGATCGACGTGTTCCGCGAACACCCGGAGAGCTCGGTCGCCGTGCTGGACGACGACGACACCATCCTGGGGGTCATCTACGCGGAGGACCTCCTCCGGGTCGTCGAGGAGGAGGCCGGCGAGACGCTCTACGAGTTCACCGGCGTCCGCGAGGAGGAGAGCGTCCTCGACGGCCCGCTCACGAAGGTGCGCTACCGGTACAAGTGGCTGATCATCAACCTGGGAACCGCGTTCCTCGCCGCGGGGATGGTCGGCTTCTTCGAGGACACCATCGCGGCGTTCACCCTGCTGGCGGTGTACATGCCGGTGGTCGCGGGCATGGGCGGGAACGCCGGCACGCAGTCGATGGCGGTGACCGTCCGGGGGCTCGCCTTCGGGCAGGTGTCGCTGCGGACGGGCGGCCGGGCGGTCGTCAACGAGGTGATCGCCGGCGGCGTCAACGGGGCGATCACGGGCGTCCTCGTCGCGATCATCGCCTCGGTGTTCAACCAGAGTCCGCTGTTGGGGCTCGTCCTCGGCGTGTCGATGGTGCTGAACCTCGTCATCGCGGGGTTCTTCGGGACGGTCATCCCGCTCGTGCTCGACAAGGTGGGGAAGGACCCGGCGACCTCGGCGACCATCTTCATCACCACCGCGACGGACGTCCTCGGGTTCTTCATCTTCCTCGGGCTCGCGCAGTCGGTTCTGTGAGCGACCGCGGGGGGCCCGATCCCGTCGTTCCGGACGCGTCGGCGACGCGACGGGGCGTCCGGGACCCGTCGGCGGTGCCGGTCAGAGTTCGGACCCGGAGTCGGTCGTCGGGTCCTGCGAGGGCGTCGCTGGCTGCGTCGCGGTCCGCGCGGAGATCTCCCGGAGCGCCGCGACCACCCCGGCGCCGAGTAGGATCACGACGCCGGCGACGCCGAAGGCGACGACGAAGCCGAACTCCGCCGCCAGCGCGCCGCCGCCGACGCTGCCGATCCCGCCGGCGAGCACCGAGAGGGCGGCGTACACCCCGAGCGCCTCCCCGCGGACGTCCGCGGGCGCGACCCGCGCCACGATGGTGCCCGCCGTGACCGCGACGACCGACCACGTGACGCCGATGAGCGCGAACAGGACGACGGCGGCGAGCGTGCCGGCGAGCCCCGCCGCGAGGACGGCGCCGACGACCGCGACCAGCGGCATGGCGACGGCACGGACGCCGAGCGCCCCGGTCTGGAGCAGCCGGAGGTCGAACCGGCTACTGAGCCGGCCGGCGGCCGTGTAGAAGGCGGCCGACCCGAGGCTGGAGACGAGATACAGCCCGTAGACGAGGTCCGAGGAGAAGCCCACGTCGGTCAGGTACAGCGGGAGCGGCGCGAAGAACGCCGAGAAGCCCGTGAAGAAGAGGACGACCCCCAGGAAGTACGCCGCGAGCGTCGGCGTGAAGCGGTCGGCCACGCGGGCGGGGTCGAACTGCCGGGTCGACCAGTAGAGCCGGTTCGGGGTGAACACGACGGTCGCGCCGCGGACGCCCCGGCGACCCACCGAGAGGAGGCGCCCGACGCGCTCGGGGTCGACGCGGGCGATCCGGTGTCTGGACGGCGTCGGCATCCAGCGGGCCAAGAGCGCCGCCGCCGCGATCGCCGTCGCCGCGCAGGCGACGAACAGCGACTGCTGGGTCGCCGTCGGCGAGAGCACCCGCCCCGCGGTCGCCGACCACGCGATCCCGAGCAGGAGGCCGGCCGCCCAGCCGTACCCCTGGTACTTGTTGAGGAGGGCGATCTCGTGGGTCCACTCGCGCTCGGGAACGTCCGCGACGACCAGCAGCGTCAACACGGGCCCCGCGGCGGCGAACGCCAGCCACAGGAGCGCGTTCCCGAGGACGACGACCGGGATCGACGAGAACAGGGGGATGGCCCCGAGGAGGACGGCGACGCCGGCGAGGCTGAACAGGACGATGCCGCGGGGGTTCGACGTCCGGTCGGCGAGCCGTCCCCACACGAGCGCTCCCGGGGCGCCGACGAACGCCGCGACGGCGCCGAGGAGGCCGAGCTCGAACGGGTCGCCGCCGAGGCGCACCACGTACAGCGGCACGAGGAGCGAGGCCGCCCCCACGGACACCGACCCGAGCCCCCACGCGACCAGCCATCGGTGTTTGGGCATGCAGTTGCACAGGCCGGCCCGCGGTTTAGAGTCGAGGGTTACGGCCCTCGCCGCGGCGCGGGCCCCGTGCCGTTCCCTTCGATGGCTGCGGGGACAGCCACGATCCGTCCTTCGTGACCCGTGGGCGGTGACAGGACGGTCTCCCTCGGCGCCGGTCCGACCGCCGACTCACGGCGGGCGTCAGCGACCGACAACGCACGGGAGTGCCGGCCAGCGGCTCTCGCTCGACTGTGGGCCGACGGGAACGGTCGGTCGTGCGGGGACGTCGCCGGGAGGGACCGACCCCGTCGTGGTCGTTCGTGCCGTGTGCGCGCTCGTCCGGATCGGCTCGAACCGCCACAGTTCCGACGTTCGTGAAATACGTATTCATCGTTTTTTATTTATAACTAACCACCTAAACCGATATTTGAATATATAACTAGTTATTCTGTGCAAAAATTACTATATATTTTCGCAATTATGTAATTTTCAAATCATACGTCTGTTTCCTTCGGAACCAGATATATGTTAACGGTTCGTATATAGATTGACGATCGATCGATAATTTACCGTCAGAAGCCTCGATCCGATCTGTTCGACCCCGGCGGTCCGTGGACCGCGACGACCGACCGGTCGCGTCAGCGAGGGCGACGGGCCGACCGCGGACGGGTCAGAGCCGACCGCGCCGCCGGTCGCACCGGGATCAGGGACGTCCCGACCGGTCGATCCCCTCGACGTCGACGCGAGCGTCGACGACCGACGGGCCGGCGTGCCCGAGCGCCTCCCGGAGCGTGTCCTCGACCTCGTCGGCCGTTTCGAGCCGCCAGCCGCGGGCGCCGAACGCCTCCGCGAGCGCGTCCGCTCCGGGGGCCCCCGACTCCGGAGACGCCGCTGGTCCCCCCGCGGGGGCGGGCTGGCGCCCCCGAGGCAGCGTCCCGCCCCCGGCGGCCGCGAAGACGATCACCGTGAGATCGAGGCGCTGCCGGACGGCGACCGCGAGTTCCCGAACCGTCGGGACGACGGACCCGACGCTCGTGAAGCAGACGACGGACCGGTCGCTCCCGGCGGCGACGCGTGCGCCGACGGCGGCGGGAAGCCCGTATCCCGGCGTCCCGAGGCCGTGGGAGGCGACCCACGTCCGGGGGTTCCGGCACGTCCAGTACCGCATCGCCCCCGGCAGGTGCCGGTCCACGTCCGTCGTGACGACCGTGTCGTCGGGCGTCAGCGCGTCCGTCGCCTCGACGACGAACTCGGGGGGCGGGGACCCGCTCTCGGGCACCGGGTACTCGGGCGGGAGCCCGTCGCTCCGCCGGCGACACCGCTCTCGCCGCTCGGCGACGGCCGGTTGTGCCGGCATCGCCTCGTGGAGCCTCTCGAGCACCGTCGCCGCGTCGCCGACGAGCGGGTAATCCGCGCGAACGTTCTTGTCGATCTCCGCGGGATCGACGTCGACGTGGACGACCGTCGCGTCGGGGGCGAACGGCTCGACCGCGCCGGCGAGGCGGTCGTCGAAGCGCGTCCCGACCGCGAGCAGCGCGTCGCACTCCCGGAGGGCCGCGTTCTCGCGGTCCGTGCCGGACGCCCCCGCGACCCCGAGCGCGAGCCGATGGTCCTCCGGGATCGAGCCCCGTCCGGACGTCGTCGTCGCGACGGGAACGCCGAACTCGACGGCGAACGCGCGGAGTTCGCGCCACGCGTCGCCGGCGATCACGCCGCCGCCGGCGAGGACGACGGGCCGGTCGGCGGCCGCGAGCGCGTCCGCGGCCGCGTCGAGGTGTTCGCCGTCGAGGTCCCCGCCGTCGACGGCGCCCGGTTCCGGGATCCGGCCGTGTCGAGAACTCCCGTCGGCTTCGCGGTCAGTCCGGCTCAGGGAGACGTCCTTCGGGAGGTCGACAAGGGTCGGACCCGGCCGCCCCGACCGCGCCCGCTCGAACGCCTCGGCGACGGTGTCCCCGACCGTGTCGGGGTCGGTCGCGAGGTAGTTCTCCTTCGTCACCGGCTCCGTCATCGCCGTCGTGTCCGTCTCCTGGAAGGCGTCCCTGCCGATCAGGTGCGACGGGGCCTGGCCGGTCAGGGCCAGCACCGGGTCCGAGTCCGCCGCCGCGCCCGCGAGTCCGGTGACCAGGTTGGTCGCGCCGGGGCCGGACGTGGCCAGGCAGACGCCCGGCGTGCCCGAGACGACCCCGTAGGCGTCGGCGGCGTGGGCGGCGCCCTGCTCGTGTGCCATCGTGACGTGGCGCACGTCCGAGCGCGACAGGGCGTCGTAGACGGGCATGATCGCGCCGCCCTGCACCCCGAACGCGTGCTCGACGCCGGCGCGTTCGAGCGCCCTGACCACGGCCTCGGCGCCGGTCCCGGGGGGTCGTGTCGACTGTTCCTCCGTCCGTTCGTCGTCGTCTGCCGCGTTGTCTGTCATTCCGAGTTGCGTATCGCTGTCGTGTCGCCGGGGCGGCGGCGACACCGGGTGGTGGGTGCACGTTGCGAACCGGGCCGGGATCGAGGAGCAGTGCGGGAGCGGGGGTTACGGGGACCCCCCGATGATGGCGATACGGGTCGCGCCGCTGCCGTGGGACGAACGGTCCGGCGTGGCGCGCGGCTGCATCGGTCGTGCGAACGTGAACCACACGCATCAATCTATCGCACCGGCGGTGTGGCGTTCCCGGAGGCGTCGCGTACGTTCTCGGGGCCGCCGTGTTTGTCCCCGGCGCCGCCGCGTTTGTCGCCCGGAGCCGCCGCGTCTCGGTGGCGGCGGGATCCGCGACCGAGGACACGGTAAGGCGAGCGTGGGCGGAGTGTCCGGGGCCACCTAGCGGATTTATAGTGGTCCGGTGGGAAGCGGGTCACTGTCAGGTACGCCCATGAGTAGAGAGATCACACCGGGGTTCCACTGGATCCAGGAGTGCGGCCCCGACCGAAGCCACTTCGTCACCGAGTCGGACGGACGGCCGGAGTGGTTCAGCCGGCACGAGGAGCTTCACATCCCGCAGAACGCGTTCCTCTTCGACGACGAGCGAACGCTCCTGTTCGACACGCTCTCCCCCGCGAGCAGGGACACGATCGTCGAGGGGGTCCGGTCGATCCTCGACGGCGACGACCTCGACTACCTCGTCGTCTCCCACCCGGACGTGCCCCACGCCGGGAACACGGTCTCCCTCCTCGAGGAGTTCCCGGAGGCCACGCTCGTCGCGCCCCGGTACGGGTCGCGCCACGAGCTGTACCACCTGGAGGACGCGATGCAGGTCGGCGAGGGCGACTCCATCGACCTCGGGGAGCACACCGTGGCGTTCCACGAGGCGACGATCCTCGACGCGGCGCTGCACCTGTGGATGACCGAGGAGACGACGGACACGCTGTTCACCGTCGACTGGATGGGGTTCCCGCACATGGAGTCCGAGTGCCTGCAGTTCGTCGACGAGTACGACCACGACGTGGACGTGAGCCGGCTCGTCCAGTTCCACGGCCGCGTGCTCTTCTGGTTCCAGTACGTCGACGTCCCGAAGATGAACGAGGAGACCGGGCGGCTCGTCAGGGAATACGACCCCGAGATACTCGCGCCCGCCCACGGCGCCGTCATCCGCGAGGACCCGATCCGCTACATGGAGTTGATGAAGCCCGTGGTCGAGCGCATAAACAGCGAGGGACGCGTGGGGACCCTGGGGTAAGCGATGACGGTCGAGCTAACCGACGACGTCCACTGGATAAACGAGTGCTTCACCCTGGAGAACGGGAAGCACGAACACACCGCGGTGTACCTGATCCGGCACGGCGACCGGTACGTCCTCGTCGACTCGGGGTCGTTCTACCACCGGGACGCCATCACCGAGCAGATCGAGGCGGCGACGGCGGGCGAGGGGCCCGACGCGATCGTCCTCTCGCACAGCGACTACCCCCACTCGGGGAACATCCCCGCGTTCAGGGAGCGGTGGGACGACGTCGAGGTGGTCGCCTCGTCCGGGGCCCCGGAGGCGCAGGGGCTCCCGCCGACGGCGACCAAGTGCGAGATCGGCGGCCGGCTGGAGGTGGCGGGGCGGCCGTTCAGCTTCATCGACCCGCCGCTGGCCGACCGGTCGCACACGACCTGGATCTACGACGAGGTCGCGGAGGTGCTGTTCACGGCCGACGGGTTCGGTAACCACCACACGCCCGGCGAGTGCGACCTGACGTCCGGCGAGATCGACGGCGGCATCGCCTACGACGACGTCAAGGCGTTCAACGAGGACACCCTGGTGTGGCTCCGGTACGTCGACCCCGGGAAGCTCCGCGCGGCCCTCGAGGCGATCTTCGAGGCGTACCCCGTCTCGTACGTCGCGCCGATCCACGGCAACCCGATCGAGGGGAGCGACGTCGACGGGTACGTGGACCGGCTCGTGGAGGCGGCGAGCGATATCGCCGACGAGTACACCGTCCCGGACGCGTAGCGCGTCTTCGCCGCCTCGGGTCCGGCGCCCGGTACCGTCACCCCTCGTCGGACGATTCGAGCGCGTCGACGATCCGTCGGAACAGCCCGTTCATGTGTTCGTGCTTGTCGTCGCCGCCGGAGAACCACCGGACGACCGCGACGATGTCGTGCTCCGGGTGGATCCAGACGATGTTCGAGCCGTGCCCGAGGGCGGCGAAGGAGTCGTGGCTCACGTCCGGCCACAGGATCCCGTCGGTGTTCAGCCACCAGAGGTAGCCGTACTCGGGCTTGATGTCGCAGGGGGTCGTCGCGGCGTCGACCCACTCCGAGGAGAGGATCCGCCGGTCGCGCCAGCGGCCGCGGTTCAGGTGGAGGTGGCCGAAGCGGGCGAGGTCGCGGGAGTCGATCCACAGGCCGCCGCCCCAGTGGCCGCCGCCGCTGACGGACGTTATCCGCTCGCCGGCGACCGTCACGTCCGAGTTGTCGTACCCGTGCCACTGCCAGGTGTCGCTCGCCCCGACGGGGTCCATCACCTCGTCGCGGAACACCGCGGGAAGCGGCTTCTCCCAGACCCGGAGCAGCGAGAGCGAGAGGCGGTTGACCCGCACGTCGTTGTACTCCCAGAACGTGCCGGGGTCCCGCAGGTCGCGGTCCTCGCCCTCGCGCCGGTCCGCCCGGTCCGGCTTGCCGAACAGTTCGCCGCGCCACTCGCTCGTCCCCTGGAGGAGGTGGTGCCACGTGATCCGGCGGTTGTGCGGCGACTCGAACCCCCCGTCGTCCACGTACTCGTGGACCGGGTCGTGGACGTCGTCGATGAGGCCCCGGTCGAGCGCGAGCCCGGCCACCGTCGCGAGGACGCTCTTCGTGACGCTGAACGTCAGGTCGACCCGCCGGGTGTCGCCCCACTCGGCGACGACGTGCCCCTTCCGGAGGATCAGCCCGTTCGGGGCGCCGCGTCGGTCGGGCATGGGGCCGAGGAGGTCGCCGTACTCGTCCGTGTGGCCCGCGAACTCCTCGTCGACGACGGACTCGTGTTCGCGCGCGAAGGCGACGGCGTCGTCGAGCGCGTCGGGGTCGAACCCGAGCGCCTCCGGCGGTCTCTGCTCCCACTCAGTGGTGCGGTTCGGATAGTAGATGAGTGCTCTCCTCCGTGTGGTGAACGGTACCGTACTACGGTATGTGCAGCGGGGCTGTTAAGCGTTGTTCAGCCGGCGAGGCGGACGTCCAGTCGTGTTCCCGCCGGGTCCGAGGAACCGAACGCCTCGGTCGGCCTCAGAGGAGCAGGAGCGCGAGGACGAGGAGCACCGCGAGAAAGAGGATCACCAGAAGGAACGGGAGCAACACCGTCTGCGCGAGCGCGAGCGTCATCGCGAGGTAGTCGCCCCAGTCGAGGTCGGCGTCGATCCGGTCGTCCGCTGACTCGGGATCGGACCGGGCGTCGGAATCGGACCGAGAATCGGAGTCGGGGTCGGAGTCGGAGTTCGGGTCCATTGCTGTGGGTGTTCGTCCGGGGATAGCCCCGCCCACAGGCATGAGTGTACTGCTTCCGCGGACCGTCCCGTTCACTGCACCTGTTCGTGTCCGTGCTCGATCGGGTCGCCCGGCTTGTCCTCGTCGTAGAGGTGGCACGCCAGTTCCTGCCCGTCGACCCCGGTCAGCTCCGGCTTCTCCTCCTCGCAGACGTCGCCGATGTATCGGTGACACCGGGTGTGGAACGGGCACCCCGACGGGGGGTCCTGCGGGTCCGGGACGTCCCCCTCGAGGACGATGCGCTCGGACCGGCGCCGTCCCGGGGTCGGGATCGCCGAGACGAGCGCCTCCGTGTACGGGTGCTTCGGCTCCTGGAAGACCCGGTCGGTCGGGCCGCGCTCGATCACCTCCCCGAGGTACATCACCAGCGTCCGGTCCGTGATCTGCTGTACCGTGTTCATGTCGTGGGTGATGAGCAGGTACGTCAGGTCGTACTCCTCCTGCAGCCGGTCCAGCAGCTGGATGAGCTGTGCCTTCGTCGAGAGGTCGAGCGCGCTCATCGGCTCGTCGGCGACGATGAACCGCGGGTTGAGCGCGAGCGCGCGGGCGATGCTGATCCGCTGTTGCTGGCCGCCGCTGAACTCGTGCGGGTAGCGGTCGGCGTGTTCCGCCTTCAGGTCGACGTCCTCCAGCAGCTGTGCGACCCGGTCGCGGCGTTCCTCGCGGCTCATCGAGGTGTGCTCCCGGAGCGGCTCGTCCACGATACGCTGGATCTTGTGTCGGGGGTTGAGCGCGGACGAGGCGTCCTGGAAGATTATCTGCGTGTCCTTGCGCAGGCGGCGGAGCTCCTTCCCGTCCATCGCGGTCGTCTCCTCGCCGTCGAAGTAGACCTCGCCGCTCGTCGGCTCGATGAGCTGGAGCAGGGTGTTGCCGAGCGTGCTCTTCCCGCAGCCGCTCTCGCCGACGACGCCGACCACCTCGCCCTCGCGGATGTCCAGCGAGACGTCGTTGAGGGCGTACGTCGTCGTCGGGGACCCGAGCAGCCCGCCGGAGTCGACGAAGTGCTTGGTCAGCCCGCGAACGCTGACCAGCGGCTCCGAGCTCATCGCTCCCCCCCGTCGGGCTCCGGGGTCACGGACCCCGTCTCCCGTCGGGCCGGCAGGCTCCCCGGCGGCCGGGCGCCGTCCTCGTCGACGTCGCCGTGGAGATAGCACGCGACCTCGTGGCCGTTCGCCTCGGTCTTCGCGGGGAACGACTGTCGACACGCCTCGTCGGCGTGGGGACAGCGGGGATGGAAACTGCACCCGCCGGGGAGGTCCGTGGCGCTCGGGACGGACCCCCGGATCGGGGTCGTGTCCCGGCCGGACTGGGGGAGACACTGGAGCAGCCCCTCGGTGTAGGGGTGCTGCGGGTCGGTGAACAGGGACTCCGTCTCGGCGACCTCGACGACCTTGCCCATGTACATCACCGCCACCCGGTCACAGACCTCCCAGACGACGCCGAGGTCGTGGGAGATGAACAGCATGCTCATCCCCAGTTCCCGCTTGAGGTTGTCCAACAGCTCGAGGATCTGGGCCTCGATGGTGACGTCGAGGGCCGTCGTCGGCTCGTCCGCGATGAGCAGTTTCGGGTTCCTGGCGATGGCGATGGCGATCATCGCGCGCTGGGCCATCCCGCCCGAGTACTGGTGGGGGTACTTCTTCGCGTTCTCCTCCGGGGCCGGAATGCCGACGGTCTCGAGGAGCGACACCGCCTTCTCCCAGGGGTCGCCCTCGTCGTAGCCGTGGACCCGGAGGGTCTCGGAGATCTGGTTCCCGATCCGGAACACCGGGTTGAGCGACTCCTTCGGGCGCTGGAAGATCATCGACATGTCCTCCCCGAGGACCTCGCGCCGCTCGGCCTTGGTGAGATCGAGCATGTCCCGGCCGTCGAAGGTGACCGACCCCGACTCGATGCGGCCGGGGGACTCGACGAGCCCCATCGCCGACAGCGCCGTCACGCTCTTTCCGCTCCCGCTCTCGCCGACGAGCCCGAGCGTCTCGCCCTCCTCGATCTCGAAGGAGACGCCGTCGACGGCGGGGAGCGTCCCCTCGCGCGTCTCGAAGACCGTCCGGAGGTCCGAGACGGACAGGAGGCTCACGTGAACCCACCTCCCTGCTGGAGCTTCGGGTCGAGCACGTCGCGGATCGCGTCGCCGAGGAGGTTGAACCCGAGGACGGCCACGGTGATCGCCAGGCCGGGGAAGATGCTCACCCACGGGGCCAACTCCATGAACGCCCGGCCGTCCGAGAGGATCCCGCCGAGCGTCGGCGTCGGCGGCTGCACGCCGAGTCCGAGGAAGGACAGCGCCGCCGAGATGATGATGGCGCGCCCCATGTTCAGCGAGCCCATCACGAGCACCGGCGTGATGATGTTCGGCAGCAGGTGTTCGACCATCACCTTCGTGTTCGGACGGCCCATGCTCTTGGCGGCGGTGACGAAGGGCTCCTCCTTCACAGAGAGCGTGTCGCCCCTGGCCAGCCGAGCGAAGCGTGGCGAGGTCGCGATGCCGACGGCGATCATGACGTTCATGAGCGACTGTCCGAGGACGGCCACGATGAACAGCGCGAACAGGAGGAACGGGAACGCCAGCATCACGTCGATGAGGCGGCCGACGACCGTGTCGACCCGGCCGCCGTAGTAGCCGCCGACCATGCCGAGCGCGACGCCGATGACGGTCCCGATGGCGACCGAGACGACGCCGATCAGCAGCGAGTACCGGAACCCGTAGAGGATGCGCGAGAGGATGTCCCGGCCGTACGCGTCGGTCCCGAACGGGTGCTCCAGGCTCGGGGCGACCAGTCGGTCGACGAGCGACTGTTCGATCGGGTCGTGCGGGGCGATGACGGGAGCGAGAACCGCCAGTACGACGATGGCGGCGACGACGCCGAAGCCGATCTTGCCCTTCCTCGTTTCCACCAACTGCCCCAGGAGCGTCCTGGCGCGTTCCGTCTGTTCGGTTGTGACCGTTGTGAGTGACATCGTTGTAGTGTAGTCAGTAGCGGATCCTGGGATCCAACCAGGCGTACGTCAGGTCCGTTACGAGGTTCACGAGCGTGTACCCGACCGCGATCACCAGAACCGTCGCCTGGACGACGGGGTAATCGCGGGAGTAGATCCCGTCGAGCAGCAGCCGGCCGATGCCGGTGCGCGCGAACACCACCTCGATCACGATGGTGCCGGCGATGGCCTCCCCGAGGAACAGCCCCACGATCGTGACTACGGGGATGGAAGCGTTCATGAACGCGTGCTTGTACACGACCGTCCGCTCGCCGATGCCGCGCGCCTTCGCCGCCTGGATGTACGACGAGTCGAGCACGTCGAGCATGCTCGACCGGGTGATGCGGGCGATGAGCGACGCCGAGAACGTCCCGAGGGTGATCGCCGGCAACACCAGGTGGAGGAGGATGTCGACCGGGCTCGAGAGGCTTCCCGTGCCGGTCGCGGGGAAGATCGGGACCCACACCGCGAACACGAGGATCAGCATGAGCCCGATCCAGAAGCTCGGCGTGGACACGCCGAGCAGGGCGGTGATCATCACGCTGTCGTCGACCCAGGTGTCCCGGTTGACCGCGCTCACGATGCCCGCGGGGACGCCGATGATCACCGCGATGATGGTCCCCCCGAGCGCGAGGAGGATCGTGTGGGGGATCCGCGCCTCGATCATCGGCACGATCGGCCGGCTGCGGACGATCGAGTACCCGAAGTCGAGCTGTGCGTACTGCCAGAGGAACGTGAGGTACTGCTTCCAGACCGGTCGGTTCAACCCGTACAGTTCCTTCAGTCGCTCGATCACCACCTCGTTTCCGCCCGCGTAGCCCAGCATCACGTTGATGGGGCTTCCGGGGAGGAAGCGGACCATGAAGAACACGATCGTCACGATCGCGATGACCGTCGGTATCACCTGAAGCAGGCGACTCGCGACGTACCGTTTGAGACTCATTCGTTGGGGGGGTGTGGTCGTTCGGCGACCGGTCCCGACGACCGGTCCGGCCGTCGCCGACTCGGACGGGGTCGCGCCATCCTACTTGTCGACGCTCGTCGTTTCCATCTCCATCCGGCGCATCGGGTCCGACTCGAACCCGTTGACGTACTCCTGCATCGGGAAGATGAACTTCTCGTGGTCGATCCAGATCCCCGGCGCGTCCTCGGTGATCTGGCGCTGGATGTCCGCGAAGAGCTCCGCGCGTCGCTCCTCGTCGGTCGAGGACGTCGCCTCCTCGAGCCACGCGTCGACGTCGTCGTTCGAGTAGAACCAGTAGTTCCCGCCGTCAGGGCCCCACGCGTTGGAGTGGAACGAGTCGTACAGGAACGCGTCCGGGACGGGGTCCTGCCCGAGGCTGTGGATGAACAGCGGGATCTCGTGCTCGCTCCCGAAGATGGTCGAGACGTAGGATCCGACCTCCTTGATCTCGACGTTGACGTCGATGCCGACCTCGGACCAGTTGTTCTGGAACACGGTCGCCGGGCTCGTGAATCGACCGATCTGGGGAACCCACCAGGTCGTCTCGAACCCGTCGCCGTATCCCGCCTCCTCGAGGAGCTGTTGGGCCTTCTCGGGGTCGTAGTCGTAGCTCGGGACGTCCTCCGTCGTGTGGTGCTTCACGCCCGGCGCGACGAAGCTCGTCGACAGCGTGGACAGCCCCGGGAACACCGACTCGACGATGGATCGGTCGTTCGAGGCGTAGTTGAGGGCCTGGCGCACTTTCTTGTTGTCGAACGGTTCGACCTGGGTGTTGATCCCGACGAACCGGGTGATGAGTCCGATCGCCTCGCTGAACTTGACGTTGTCGCGGCCCCGCAGCTGCTGGAGCCGCTCGGAGCTGTTCACGCGACGGATGTCGATCTCCCGGGACCGGAACGCCGACCACGCGGTCTGCGACTCGGGGATCGGCCGGTACTCGACTGTCTGGACCTTCGGTCGGTCGTCGCGGTGGTAGTCGTCGAAGGCAGTGATGACCGTCCGCGTGTTCGGCTCGAACTCGGTGAACTCGAACGGGCCGGCCCCGACGGGGTTGAACTCGAAGTCCTCGCCGAGCTCCTCGACCGCGTCCGCCGGGGGGATCATTCCCATCTGCTGGCCGAGCAGGTACGGCGCTGGCGAGGCGGGCGCCGAGAAGTTGATCGTGAACGAGTAGTCGTCCTCGATGTCGACCCCCTGGTAGCCGAGCTGATCGAGGCTCGGTTTCACCGGCGATCCCGTGTCGGGGTCGTTGATGCGTTCGAGGTGCGCCTCGACGTCGCTCGCCGTGAGCTCGCCGTAGCCCTTGTGGAACTGGACGCCCTCCCGGAGGGAGAACTCGATGCTGTTCCCGCCGTTCGTGAACTCCCAGTCCGTCGCCAGCCCCGGCTGCAGCTTCGCCGTCCCGATCCGGTAGTCGGTGAGGGTGTCGAAGATGTTGTTGGCGATCTGCATGTCGGTGATGTTGGCGTACTTCGCCGGGTCGAGAGTGTTCGGGTCGTACGTGTGTGATGCGACGACCTTCCCCGTCGCCTCGACCGGCGTCCCTTCGGTCTCGGTCTCCGTGACGGTCCCGCCGGCCTCCGTCACCTCGTCCGTCGGCGTCTCCGTCCCGTCCGAGCCGCCTGTGCACCCCGCGAGTCCGCCCATCCCGGCTGCCGCTCCCAGCCCCGTCAGCTGGAGCATTCGCCGTCGCCGGATCTCCGCCTCGGTGTGTTCTGCTGTCATTGGTTTGCTTCCTCGTGGTGGTTGGTAACTGCTAACGCGCGACTATCTGAGAGCCTCGGAGCAATATGTGATAAACCTTTCCCAAGCAGATATTTGCATTCGATCCCGTGCTGTATTTCCGACCGTTCGACGGCGACCCTCGGCAGACTCGGGACGAACCGACGGGACACGTGCGGCGGGACCCGTCGAGCCGGGCATCGAGCTCGGTGCGAGGGCGGCGTCCCGTCGTGTCGTCGGCCGGTCCGGTCACTCCCCGTCGGTCAGGAGCGACAGGTAGGTCAGCGCGTACGCCTTCGCCGTGTCGGTGACGTCGGACGGGTCGATCCACTCGGGTTCGGCGTGGTGGAGGTTGACGTTCCCGAACCCGAAGAGGATCATGGGGATCCCCCACTCCCGAACGAGCCACGTGATCCCCGTCTGTGCCGGGACGCCCGTGACCGTTGGTTCCCGACCCCTGACGAGACGGGCCGAGCGCCTCGTCGCCTCGACCATCTCGTGTGACTCGGGGACCTCGACGTTGGGCATGTCGGAGAGCCGCTCTACCGAGACCGCGTCCTCGATTCCCTCCGTCGCCGCGGCGGACTCGACGCGGCCGACGAACTCCCCGAACACGTCGTCCGCGTCCTCGGAGGGGGCGTAGTAGCGGCGGACGTGGACCCGCACCTCCCGCGAGGCCCGCCCGGGGCGACCCTCGCTCTCGACGGTCGTCAGTTCGGCGTCCAACCGACCGAGGAGGTCGTCCTCGCGTCCCTTCACGTCCTCGCAGTAGGCCTCGATGTGGGGGAGCAGCCGCGCGAGTCGTGACCCCGCGCTGTCGGTCTCGGCCGCGCCGAGGGGGTGTTCGAGGTGCCCCTCGACGGTGACCCGGAAGACCTGGTTCCCGAAGTTGGCGCGGTGGACGTTATCCGGGCCCTGGTTGGGGAAGTACTCGACGGCCTCCGGCGTGAGGCTCGTCGTACACGCGTAGATCCCCATGTCGGCCTCGATGTCGGCGTTCTCGACGACGTACTTCATCCCGTGTTCCCCGCCCTGCTCCTCGTTGGAGTCGAAGACGAACAGCAGGTCCCCGTCGAGTCGGACGTCGCGGGCCTGCAGCGCCTCCACCGCCCCGAGCATCGCGACGATGGGCGGCTTGTGGTCGACGGCCCCCCGGCCGTAGAGCTTCCCGTCGATGATCTCCGCGGCGAACGGGTCACAGGGCCACTTCTCCGGCTCCCGGACCGGAACCACGTCGAGGTGGGCGTTCATCAGCAGCGTCGGCCCGTCGCCGCTCCCCGGGAGGCGGGCGACGAGGTTCGGTCGGCCCTCGACCTCCGTGTACTCCTCGACCTCGAAGCCCAGTTCGTCCAGGATCGGTCGGATCACCGCCGCCGCCCGCTCCTCGTTCCCGGGCGGGTTCACCGGCTTCGCCCGGATCAGCTCCCGGAGAAGCGAGACGTGGTCGTCGGCGTGCTCGTCCAGGTACTCGAGGACGGCCGCCTCCTCCGGGGACGGCTCGTCCGATCGACTGCTTGTCATAGTCGTGGGGGAACCATCGAGAGCACACCCATATAAAGAAATAGTTACCAGCAATCCGTGGTCGGTCCGGGAACGGCGAGCGGGTCCACGAACTGGCCGTCGAGGCGGCGGTCCGCCACGGTAGTGCTTCCGCGGGCGAACACGGTGGCGGGGACGGGGTCGGCGAGCGTTCGGCCCGCGGATCGGAGGTCGACTCCCCGGCACTCGCCGCGACGCCGGACGTCGACGACCCCCGTGACCCGAACGGGGTTCCCGATCTCCGGGAGCCCTCGGGGCGACGGCGGGCCGGACACCACCGATATTTATATTGGGAATTGGTGACCATTCGCACGTGCATGAATGAAGAGCCGAGACCCGAGCCCCCGGAGTCGGTAGCCGCCGGTCCGCGGACGGTCTCCCAGGAGGACGTGGAGATCGAGACGTATCAGGTGATCAGTTCCGACGGGCCGTACGACCCCGAACAGCTCCCGGAGCTGACCGACACGGAGTTCCGTGACCTCTACCGGTGGATGGTGCTGCAGCGGGTGTTCGACGAGCGTGCGACCAAGCTCCAGCGCCGGGGGAAGCTCGGGACGTTCGCCTCCGGGAAGGGGCAGGAGGCGGCGATCATCGGGGGCGGCTTCGCGTTGGAGGGCCAGGACTGGATCTTCCCGTACGGTCGCGAGGCGGGCATGCTGCTGTTGCACGGGCTCTCGATGCGCGACCTGTTGCTGTACTGGCGCGGCGTCGAGGACGCCTCGCGGATGGAGGGGGCCAACGTCTTCGGGCTCGCCATCTCCATCGGCTCGCACATCCCGGTCGTGACGGGGACGAGCTGGGGCATGAAACTGGACGACTCGGACGCCGTCGCCCTCGCCAACCTCGGCGACGGCGCCACCTCGACCGGCGCGTTCCACGAGGGGCTCAACCTCGCCGGCGTGCTGGGCACTCCGGCGGTCTTCTTCTGTCAGAACAACCAGTACGCGATCTCGCTGCCGTTCGAGCGGCAGACCGCCGCGGACACGGTCGCCCAGAAGGCGCTGGCGTACGGCGTCGACGGGATCCGGGTCGACGGGAACGACGTGCTCGCGGTCTACAACGCGGTGACGGAGGCGCGCGAACGGGCGCTGAACGGCGATCCCGTGCTCGTCGAGGCGGTCACGTATCGCCGGGCGGCGCACACGACGAGCGACGACCCGACCAGGTACCGCACGGACGACGAGGTCGAGGAGTGGGAGGAGCGCGACCCGCTCGACCGCTACCGCGCGTTCCTCCGGAACGCCGGCCTCTGGGACGGGATCGACGAGGAATCCGTCCGCGCGGAGGTCGACGCGGAGTTCTCCGAGGCGGTCGAGGCCGCCGACAGCTACCCCGAACGCGACGTCGAGGCCGTGTTCGACTACGTGTACGAGGAGATGCCCCCGGAGCTGCGGCGGCAGCTCGACGAGTACCGCGACCTGCTCGAGGAGCGGCCCGAGATCCTCGACAGTGTCGAACAGCGGCCCAAGGGGTGATCCGAATGAACGCGACTATCATCGAGGCGATCAACGACGCGCTGCACGCGGAGATGCGCGAGGACGACCGAACTCTCGTCTTCGGCGAGGACGTCGCCGAGTCCGGGGGCGTCTTCCGCGCGACCGAGGACCTGCTCGCGGAGTTCGGCGAGCGGCGCGTCCTCGACACGCCCCTCTCGGAGATCGGCATCGTCGGCGCCGCGGTCGGGCTCGCGACCTACGGCTACCGGCCGATCGCGGAGATCCAGTTCTCCGGCTTCCTGCCGCCGGCGTTCGACCAGTTGGTGACCAACGCCAGCCGGATCCGCTGGCGGACCCGGGGTGAGCTCACGGCGCCGATGGTCGTCCGCACGCCCTACGGCGCCGGCGTCCGTGCCCTGGAGCACCACTCGGAGAGCCTCGAGGCGGTCTACGGCCACATCCCGGGGCTGAAGGTCGTCATCCCGAGCACGCCCCACGACGCGAAGGGGCTGCTCATCTCGGCGATCCGCGACCCCGACCCGGTGCTCTTCATGGAGCCGAAACACGTCTACCGCTCGTTCCGCGAGGAGATCCCCGAGGGCACGTACACCGAGGAACTCGGCGAGGCGGTCGTCCGCGAGGAGGGCGAGGACGTGACGGTGGTCTCGTGGGGGGCGATGATGCACGAGACGAGGGAGGCGGTGGCCAACCTCGACGGGATCGACTGCGAGGTCGTCGACGTCCGTTCGATCTCGCCGTTCGACCGCGACACCGTCCTCGAGTCGGTGCGGAAGACCGGCCGCTGCGTGGTCGTCCACGAGGCGGCCAAGACCGGCGGCTTCGGGGCCGAGGTCGTCGCGACCATCAACGACGACGCGCTGCTGTACCTCGAAGCCCCCGTCGAACGCGTCACCGGCTTCGACACCCCCGTCCCGCTGCTCTCGATGGAGGACTTCTACGTTCCGCATCCGGCCCGCATCGAGCACGCGATCGAGGAGACGGTCGGGTACTGAGCCTGCCCGCCTCCTCCCGTTCCTCCCCGGTCTCCCGACGGTTCCCGCCCGTCCCGAGGGCGATCAGTCGGAAGTATTCGGGTACCCACGACCTGGTTCAACTGTGGGGGCCGGGTGTTCACTATCGGTGAAGATATATGGGAAGACGTCACAGACGAACGTATAGCATGGGAAAGACAACCAAGACGGTCGGCGCAGTGGAACGGGCGTTCGAGATCGTCGAAGCGCTGGAGGAGCTGGGCGAGGCGGGCGCCTCGGAGGTCGCGAACGAACTGTCGTTGCCGAAGAGCACGGCCTACACGCACCTCAACACGCTCCACTCGAGGGGGTACCTCGTCAAGGACGGGGACAGGTACCGGCTGAGCTGTCAGTTCCTGCATCTGGGATCGAGCGTTCAGGAGGGGAACCCGCTGTACCGGCGCGGGAAGAAGGAGGTCGACGAGCTCGCCGCCGACACCGGCGAACGGGCCAACCTGGTGATCGAGGAGCGCGGGAAGGGGACCTGTATCCACGCATCCGACGGGGAGGGGACGATGGACAACGTCATGTCGCTGGGCGAGCGCCGCTGCATGCACTCGACCGCGACCGGCAAGGCGATCCTGGCGTACCTCCCCGAGGAGCGGGTCGACGAGATCGTCGAGACGCACGGGCTCCCGGAGTTCACCGAGCGGACGATCACCTCGCGCGGGGAACTGGACGAGGAGTTGGCCGACATCCGCGAGAACGGCGTCTCGTACGACAGGGAGGAGGCGATCACCGGGCTGCGATGTATCGCGGCCCCCGTCGTCATCGACGACGAGCCGATCGGCTCGATCAGCGTCTCGGGCCCCTCCCGGCGGTTCACGAACCCCCGCCGGAAGGAGGAACTCGAGGAGGCGGTACGGGAGTCCGCGAACGTCATACAGCTCGAGTTCCTGTTCGGTTGACCCTCGGAGACGCCGGCCCGGCCCCGGATCCCCGTCGGACCAGCCGTTCACTATCGTTGAACGGGATAGAAGCCGGAGCGCCGTTCGGCCGCCGGACGGGCGTTCCGTTCACTATCGATGAAAGCAGTCGGGGACCCCCGTCCGTCCGGGAGTCGCGGCGGAAGTCGGTCGCGACCGGCGCTACCGGAGCGGACTCGGGACGGAGACCGGGGCGAGTCCGGGGCGACGAACGGACCCCGCGCTCTCCGCCTCGCCACGTGCGTCACCCGAGAGTCCCCGCCGGCCGTACCGGGTCGAACGGGATCTCCTCCGAGCGAACCCTCGGTCCGGTTTCCGGCGTTCCCGGGGGACGGGAGATCCCATTACAGTTGTAGTGGCGTAATGAGAACCGTCGTTCCCGCCCCGTCGATCGGCGCCGAATCCCTCGCACCCGCCCGCCGGCCTCGGTTGGTTCGTCCCACTCCCCAGGTCGGGTGCGGTACCCGGCAGCGTTCGTTCCGTTTACGACGATAAGATGGCTCCAAGATTTCGTTACATTGCTATCACTGTAATGGTTATGTGGATGACAGCCGCGGGCGGGGTCGACTCATGACCTGATCGATATGAGCGGGTGCGACGCGCGTGGCCGGTCGTTCGACGGTCGTACGCGGCGGGCGATCGCGTCGGAACCGTCGACGTTCGGGCGTCGGCCGCTCGTCCCGACCCGGATCGCCCGTCCCGGACCGCCGCAGTAGAGGACTTCGAAATAGTCGGAACCGTGCGGCTCGATCCCGGCATTGGCCCCGGTACGTGCCCGCGTATCGAAATCGTTCCGAGTATCTCGGAATACTCGGGAACAGGACGCTCGGCCCCGCTCGGAACGGTCCGGTCGCGTCCGTGCCCCCGCGGCACGACGGAGTCGTCTGTCGCAGCCGTTCCGAAATACCCGGAACTATTATTTAGGTTCCACGTTCAGGGTGTGTCAATGGGTTCCACACAACCGCTCAAGTCGCTGTGTCGGGCCAACCGGATCGTCCGGCGGCTCATCGACATGCGGGGGGCCACGGCGAGCGAGCTGGCCGAGGAGTTCGACATGCCCCTCAGCACGATGTACGAGTACGTGAACACCCTCGAGCGGATCGACTACCTCCGGAAGGGGCCCGACGGGCGGTACCGCGTGAGCTCGACGTTCCTGGAGCTGGGGAACCAGGTGCGGCGGAACTACGAGATATACAACGTGGGGGAGCCGGAGATCCGGCGGCTGGCCGAGGAGACGGGGGAGTTCGCCGGGCTGGCGATCGAGGAGGACGGCCTCGGGGTGTTGCTCTCGATGAAGAAGGGTGACAAGGTGAAGCGACTGAAGGTCAACCGGACGTACCCGGGCGTCAGGTCCCGGCTCAACACGACGGCCTTCGGGAAGGCGATCCTCGCCCAGCTGTCCGACGAGGAGATCCGGGACGTGGTCGACCAGTACGGGCTCCACCCGCGCACGGAGAACACGATCACGGAGGTCGACCCGCTGCTGGAGGAGATGGACCGCGTCCGCGAGCGCGGCTACGCGTTCGACGACGAGGAGTGCTTCGACGGGATGCGCGGCATCGGCGTGCCCGTCGCGAGCCGGGCGGACGACGTGCTCGCCGGCATCGCGCTGTACGGGCCGCCGAACCGCCTCGACGACGAGACGTTCTTCGAGGAGTACCCGTCGCTCGTCCAGGAGTACGCGGACGTCATCCGGGGGACCCTCGAGTACGCCTGACCCGGACCGGCGGTGGACGGCCCGAGACCGGGTTCGATGGAACGCTCCGATCGGACCCCGGTCCCGCGCGTCGCCGCCCGAGCGTCCCGCGGTCGTCAGCCCCGCTACCCGTTCGGCCTGACGAGGATCTTCACGTGCTCGCTCTCCGGATCGACGAGCCGCTCGAACCCCTCCTCGACGATCCCGTCGAGGCCGATCCGCCCGGTGACGAACGGCTCGGGGTCGAGCCGCCCGTCCGCGAGCATGTCGATGACCATCCCGTACTCCTCGCCGGAGCGCGGGCCGCCGAGGTACGCGAGCGTCCCCGTCACCGTCCGCTCGCCGAGCACGAGGTCGTTCGGGTGGGTGCGGACCTCCTCCTCCCAGATGCTCACGACGGTCACTCGGCCCCTCGGCGCCGTACACCCGACCGCGTCGTTGAACGACGCCTCGACGCCCGCGACCTCGAAGGCGACGTCGACGCCGCCGTCGGTGTGCTCGGCGACGTACTCGACGGCGTCGGTACTCGTCGGGTCGACGAGCTCGTCGGCGCCGCAGTCGGCCGCGCGCTCGCGGCGGGCCGCCCGCGGCTCGGAGACGAATATCGTTCCGGCGCCGGCCGCCCGGGCGCACTGGATCACCGCGAGCCCGATCGGTCCGCTGCCGAACACCGCCACCGCGTCGCCGGCGCGGAGGCCGGAGCGGCGGACCGCGTGCAGCCCGACGCTCAGCGGCTCCACCAGCGCGCCGTGTTCGAGCGGCACGTCGTCGCCGAGCGGGACGGCGTGTTCCGCGTCCAGCACGACGCTCTCGGCGAACCCCCCGCCGCCGCCGGAGAGGCCGACGAAGCCGACGGAGTCGCAGATGTGGTAGTTCCCCTCCCGGCACTGTCGACACTCCCCGCAGTAGAGTATCGGGTTGATCGCGACCGCGTCGCCGACGTCGAGTCCGCCGACGCCCTCGCCGATCTCCGAGACGGTCCCGGCGAACTCGTGGCCCATCCTGATCGGCGTCGTCTCCCCCGACACCGGGTGCGGCTCGTCCCCGGGGGCGAAGATCGGGCCGGTGGTGTACTCGTGGAGGTCCGACCCGCAGATCCCGCAGGCGTCGACGTCGATCCGGACCTGATCGGGCCCGACCGTTCCCGGGTCCGTGTCCTCGACGCGGATGTCCCGTCGGTCGTGGTAGACAGCGGCTCGCATGGCGTCGTGTCGTTCGACGTGAACGATGATAAATCCGCGTCGGATTACGGCGTCGCGGCGATCGCGTCCCGACCGGCGCCGACGAACCGACGGACGGGTCGACCACCCAGTAATACCACATAATCAACCAGTAAGGTTATGCCGGAAGTGAGTGTCAATCACTAGCGCAGCATGGCGGACTACACACTCGACACGGAGAACGGGAGATCGGAGGCGTTGCGCCGAATGATGACCATCCGGGAGTTCGACGAGACCGCCGGGGACTACTTCGCCGACGGGGAGATCCCGGGGTTCGTCCACCTCTACATCGGAGAGGAGGCGGTCGGCGTCGGCGCCTGCGCCGCGCTCGACCCGGACGACTACATCGCCAGCACCCACCGCGGGCACGGCCACTGCATCGCCAAGGGGCTCGACCCGAAGCTGATGATGGCCGAGCTGTTCGGGAAGTCCGACGGCTACTGCAACGGCAAGGGCGGGTCGATGCACATCGCGGACGTCGACTCGGGGATGCTCGGCGCGAACGGGATCGTCGGCGCCGGGCCGCCGATGGCGGCCGGCGCGGCGCTCACGATCGACTACCAGGACCGCGACCAGGTGGCGCTGGGCTTCCTCGGCGACGGCGCCGTCGCGCAGGGGCAGGTCCACGAGGCGATCAACATGGCGTCGACGTGGGACCTCCCGGCGATCTTCCTCGTCGAGAACAACCAGTACGGCGAGGCCACGCCCGTCGAGAAGCAGCACAACGTCGACCACCTCAGCGACACCGCACAGGCGTACGACATCCCGGGCGTGACCGTCGACGGGATGGACGTCACGGCGGTCGCGGAGGCCGTCGAGGAGGCGCGCAAGCGCGCCCGCGACGGCGACGGCCCGACGCTCATCGAGGCGGAGACGTACCGCTACCGCGGCCACTACGAGGGCGACGAACAGCCCTACCGCGACGAGGAGGAGATCGAGCGCTGGAAGCAGCGGGACAGCATCGAGACGTTCAAGCAGCGGCTGATCGACCGCGGCGAACTCACCGAGGAGGAGTTCGAGGAGATGCGGGCGGAGGTCGAGGAGACCATCCAGGACGCGGTGGCGTACGCCCAGGAGGCCGACCTGCCGGCCCCGGAGGAGGCGTACGACGACATGTTCGCCGACTCCGTCCCCGAGATCGAACAGTTCGCGCAGCGACCGCGTGCCGACGGCGGCGACACCCGAGGTGATTCCCGATGACCGCACAGGCAGAACTCGACCGCGAGCAGACCGAGACGATGACCGTCCGCGAGGCGATCCGACAGGCGCTCCGCGAGGAGATGCGCCGCGACGAGGACGTGTACGTCATGGGCGAGGACGTCGGCCTGTTCGGTGGCGTCCTCGAGGTGACGGGCGACCTCTACGAGGAGTTCGGCGAGGAGCGCGTCCGCGACACCCCCATCGCGGAGGCCGGCTTCGTCGGCGCCGCCACCGGCGCGGCCGCCACCGGGACCCGCCCGGTCGTGGAGATCATGTTCTCGGACTTCATGGGCGTCTCGATGGAGCAGACGATGAACCAGATGGCGAAGATGCGCTACATGTTCGGCGGGAAGACGGAGATGCCCGTCACCGTCCGGACCACCGAGGGCGGCGGCATGGGCGCGGCCAGCCAGCACTCCGGGACCGTCCACGCGTGGATCGCGCACTTCCCCGGGCTGAAGGCCGTCGCCCCGGGCACCGCCGCGAGCGCGAAGGGGCTGACCAAGGCCGCCATCCGCTCGGACGACCCGGTGTTCGTCTTCGAGAACAAGATGATCTACGAGCAGCAGGGCGAGGTGCCGACCGACGAGGACTTCACGGTCCCGATCGGCGAGGCGAGCGTCGAGCGCGAGGGCGACGACGTGACCGTGGTCGCGACACAGCGGCTGGTGAGCGAGTCGCTCGACGTCGCGGAGGACCTCGACGGCGACGTGAGCGTCGAGGTGATCGACCCCCGGTCGCTGTACCCGCTCGACACCGACACGATCGTCGAGAGCGTCGAGAAGACCGGCCGGCTGGTCGTCGCCGACGAGAGCCCGCTCTCGTACGGGATCCACGCCGAGGTCGCCACGCGGGCGATGGAGAACGCGTTCTTCAGCCTGGACGCGCCGATCCAGCGCGTCGGCACGCCCGACACGCACATCCCGTTCAGCCCGCCGCTCGAAGGGGAAGTCCTTCCCGACGGGGAGGGCGTCCGGGACGCGATCGAGCGGATCGCCTGACGCGTGGCGCACGTCGGACTGATCGTCAACCCGGCGGCGGGCCGGGACGTCCGCCGCCTCACCGGCGGCGCGAGCGTCGTGGACAACTACGCGAAGCGCCGCGTCGCCCAGTGCGTCGCGAGCGGGCTGACGATCGCTGACGACCCCCCGCGCGTGTCGGTGATGCCGGACAAGACGGGGATCGCCGAGCACGTCGCACAGGAGGCGCCCGACGGCGTCGCCGTCGAGACGATCGACATGCCGGTCGAGGAGACGGCCGCGGACACCCGCCGCGCCGCCGCGTACGTCCGCGAGCACGCCGACGTGGCGGTCGTCCTCGGCGGGGACGGCACCACCCGGGACGCGTCCCTGGAGCTGGGCGACGTGCCGCTCGTGTCCGTCTCGACGGGCACCAACAACGTCGTCCCGACCCCCGTGGACGGGACGGTCGCGGGGGCGGCCGCCGCCGCGGTCGCGACCGGCCTCGTCGACGCCGGGGCCGTCACCGCCCGGCACGGCCGGATCGACGTGGTGGCCGACGACGCGACCGGCGAGAAGCGGCTCACGGGGCTGGCCGCCGTCGGGATCGTCGACCGGCCGTTCGTCGGGACCCGGGCGGTCATCGACCCGACGGAGCTGCTCGGGGGCGTGGTCTCGCGGGCACACCCGTCGGACATCGGGCTGGGGAGCGTCGCGGGGTGCATCGAGCCGGTGGCGCCGGACGAGCCCGGCGGCGCCGCCGTCAGGCTCGGCGACGCGGAGACGGCGCCGCGGACCGTCCGCGCGATCGTCGCGCCGGGCATGACGACGGCCGTCGGCGTCGAGCGCCACGACGCGCTCGCGTGGGACGAGCCCGCGACGTTCGCGGTGTCGGACGCGGTCGTCGGCGCCGACGGCGAGCGGGAGATCGAACTCGTCGACGCGACCGTCGAGATGACGCCGACGGCCGGCGGGCCGCGGCTCGTGGACGTCGAGGAGGCGCTCGGCGCCGCCGCCGACGCGGGCGCGCTGGTTCGCGACGGGCCGGTCGTCCCGGATCCGGATCGGTAGTCCGGTCCGGGGCGTCCGCCCCGGTGCGCACCGGGTTCGGCGACCTATTCGGTTCCCCGATACGACGCCAGCACGAGCTCGTCGGCCGCCGCCGCGCGGTCGCGGACCGCGTCGAGGAAGGCCCGCGCCTCGTCGCCGCCGACCGCGCGGGCGTCGTACGTGAGCGCGAGCGTCACGAGCGGGCGGAGGTCCACGCCCTCGTCGCTCGGCAGCGCCCGCCGTCCCGTCGCGTCGACCGCCAGGGCCGCGACGGCCGGCGGGTTCGTCAGCCGGCTGTCCGCGCTCGCGTCGGCGGCGTTCGCGAGCGTGAACGTCGGCGCGGCGTCCGCGCTCTCCGCGTCCGTTCCGTCGGCCTCGATCGCCTGCCGGGCCTCGACGACCTCGCCGAGCGAGCGTCCCGCGGCGTCCTCGACCGTGCCCGTGATCGGGTCGCCGTCGTCGCCGTCGACGACGAGCGCGACGTCCTGGCGCTCCCGGACGTGGTGGGTCGCCTCCTCGTAGGTCCCGTTCACCACGGGGACGTCCGACAGCGCCGCCGAGGCGACGACGACCAGCACGTCGGTCGTCGTGACCGCCCCCTCGAAGGCCGTCCGCACCGCCTCCACCGTCCCGAGGAGCGCCTCGGCGGCGGCCGGGTCGACCACGGCGGTCTCCCGGCGGTACCGGCCCGCGGCCTCCCCGCCGGCGACATCCAGGCCGGCTTCGGTCGCCCCCGTCGGCGGCGACCCGGTGCCCGCCGAACCCGCTGTCGCCTCGGCGGCCTCGGCGGCGTCCTCGACGTCCTCCTCGGTGATCGCGCCGTCGAAGCCGGTCCCCTCGACGCTCGCGAGGTCGACGCCGAGCTCCTCGGCCCGCTCTCGTGCTCGTGGGGACGCCTTCACGTCCGCCGCCGCGCTCGTGTCCGGCTCGCCAGTCTCCGCGGCCTCGGGGGCGTTCTCGACGTCCTCCTCGGTGATCGCGCCGTCGAAGCCGGTTCCCTCGACGGTCGTCAGGTCGACCCCGAGTTCCTCGGCCCGCTCACGCGCCCTGGGCGAGGCCTTGACCTCGTCGGCTCCCGCGGCGGCTCCCGAGGCCGTTCCCGCGTCGCCGGCCGTCGACGCGGTCGCCCCGTCAGTCGCCGCCGCGCCGTCCCCGCCGGCCGCCGGGGAGTCGGCCGCGGCCCCGCCGGACCCACCCGATCCGCCGGCGGCGGCGGAGACGGCCTCGGGCGCCTCGCCCTCGAGTTCGGCCTCCGCCTCGGCTCGCAGGTCGGCGATGTCGGCGTCGGGCGCCGCGAGGATGCCGATGGGCGTCCCGGGCGGGACCGACCCCTCCTCCTCGATGTACACGTGCCGGAGCACGCCGTCCTCGCGGGCGTCGACCTCGCCGATGCTCTTCTCGGACTCGACCTCGGCCAGCAGGTCCCCCTCCGCGACCTCGTCCCCGGGGTCGACGTGCCACTCCAGCACGGTCCCCTGTTCCATCTCGAGGCCCAGCTTCGGCATCTTGATAACGTACGCCATTGTGTGGTGTTCACGTACACCGGATCACTAAAACGTATCTCCCGAGATCGTCGTTATCCGTCGCTTGCAGGCCCGTATAGCGCCGAAATCGGCTATCGGTCCGTCGTGAGCGGCGGCTCCGCGCGTCGTTCGACCGTCGGGCGGAGCCGGCCCACACAGTCCGGGGAGGTGTCCGCGGTCGTGGAGGGATAAAGGGATCCGCGCTCGTCGGGGGCCGGCCGCTCACCCGAGTTCCGCCCGTACCGCCGTCCCGATCTCGTCGACTGCCTCGCGGGCGCGGTCCAGTTCCGGGTCGGCGAGCATCGTCAGGAAGCCGTGGATCACGTCGCCGTACTGCGTGTGGGTGGTCGGGACGCCGGCGTCGGAGAGGCGGTCGGCCAGGCCGCGGCCGTCGTCGCGGAGCGGGTCGAACCCGCAGGTCAGCACGAACGTCGAGGGGAGGCCGCCGGGGTCGCGCGCACGGAGCGGCGAGGCGTACGGGTGCCCCCCGTCCAGATCGCTCCGGAGGTAGCCGTTCCAGAAGCGCTCCATGTCCGCGCGCGTCAGGAAGTAGCCCTGCGCGTTCTCCTCGTAGGAGTCCGTGTCGAACGCGTAGTTCGTGGGCGGGTACGCGAGCGCCTGGTGGTCGATCGTCGGGCCGTCGCGGTCGCGGGCCAGCAGGCCGACGCCGACGGCCAGGTTCGCGCCCGCGCTGTCGCCCGCGACCGCGAGCGCGTCCGGCGTCGCGCCGACGGCCTCGGCGTTGTTCGCGACCCACCGGGTCGCGGCGTAGCAGTCCTCCAGCGGGGCGGGAAACCGGTGCTCCGGTGCGAGCCGGTACCCGACAGCGACCACGACGCACCCGGCCGCGTTCGCCAGCGCCCGGCAGAGCGCGTCGTGGGTGTCGAGGCCGCCGAGCATCCACCCGCCGCCGTGGAAGAACACGAGCGGCGGGTGCGGCCCGTCGCCGCGCGGCGTGTACACCCGGACCGGGACCTCGCCCGCCGGGCCCGGGACGGTCCGGTCGGTCACGGCCGCGACGTCGTCCGGCGGCTCGTCGGGCACGCAGAGGTCGCGGTACGTCTCGCGGGCCTCCCGCAGCGGCAGTCGGTACAACGGCGGCAGCCCCCGCTCCGATAGCTCGTGGAGATACGCCTCTACCTGCGGATCGAGCGCGGACGACATGTGCGTGTACGCTCACTGGACAGACGGACATAATTGTACCTGTGGCCGGGGGAGCGCGAGAGCAGAAAGAAGGATGGGAAGGATGAGGGGGGAGAGCGAACGGACGGGAGGAGTTCGTGCCGCCCGCCCGAACCCCTACCCGTACCGCTCCGCGTGCGCCGGGCAGAACTCCGGGTCGCGGAGTTGCGCCTCGATCAGGTCCTCCTGATAGTGCGCGTTGTACAGCCGACACCCCTCCTCGTCACAGAACGCCTCGCTCGTCTCCAGGTAGTGGACCGCCTGGAGGACGTACCCCCGGAGCGCCTCGGTCGTCCGCGGGTCGTCCTCGACGAGGAACTCCCCCTCGACCTCGGTTTCGAGCACCTCGCGCGGCGGCGTGTCCCCCGACAGGAGCGCGTGCGACTGCTTCTCCCGGTAGTACGCCTCCGGCTTGGCGGGCGCCTCGTAGAGCCCGGGGACGGACACGAGGGCCGGCTGACCGAGCACGTTCACCCGCTTGTGCCAGCGGCCGTCCCCGCCCCACGTCCCGAGGACGCGGTCGAGGAGGACGACGTGGAGGTGGTCGAGCGAGCGCTCCTCCTCCGGGAGGCGCGCGTTGAGCGCGCGCTGGACCGCGTGGCCGTCGTAGATGACGCCCCCGGCGCGGGTCGGGTCGTCGAGGGCGCGCTCCTCGTAGCGGACGACCCCGAGCATGGTGTTGCCCGTCTCGCGCTCGTACGGCGACTGCACGCGTGCCCCGGCGAGGTCGCGGGCGAGGTCGTCGTCGCGGACCGCGGCGAGGAACCGGTCGCGCGCCTCGACGGCCGCGCCGACCCGGCCGCGGAGCCACTCGGCGACCGCCCCCGCGTCCGCCGCGGTGGTGGGGGCGCGATACAGGGAGACGCGCTCGACCATTCCCCGAGTGGGCGGTCAGTCCGCCCCGGCGGCGCGGGAGGTCAGGTCGACGGGCTCCGCGTCGACGCCGAGTTCGTCGATGGCGGCCTGCGCGGCGCGCTTGCCGGAGACGAGCATCGCGCCGAACGTCGGCCCCATGCGGGGGAGACCGTAGGTCGTCGCGGTGGCCATCCCGGTCACCACGAGCCCCGGGTGCGCGAGGCCGGTGTGCTCGACGACGGCGTCCTCGCTCTCGCCGACCCACATCGAGTCGTGGCCGGGCGAGTCGTGGCCGGGCGCCCCGTACTGGTCGTCGCTCGTCCGGTCCATCCCGGTGGAGTGCTCGTCCGCGTGGTCGATGCCGGGCGCGTCGAGGACGCCCCGCTCGTGGAGCTTCGAGACCGCGACGGCGTCGTGGCCGGTCGCGTCGATGACGAGGTCGCCCTCGACGGCGATGGGGTCGACGCAGGTGATCTCCCGCGGGAGCGCGTGGACGGGCGTCCAGTTCATGACGATGCCGCCGACGCGGTGGTCCTCGCGGATCACGATGTCGGTGAACTCGGTCATGTTCTGGATCTTCGCGCCGGCGTCGCAGGCGGCCTTGATCAGCCCGGAACAGGCCTCCGGCCCGTTCGCGACGTACAGCCCCTCGGTGTCCTGCGCCCGCTTGTAGTCCACGTCGAGTTCCTCGAGGACGCGCTCGGCCGGGCTCCGGACGGTCACCTTGTTCATGAGGAAGCCGCCCAGCCAGAACCCCCCGCCGAGGTAGTTGTTCTTCTCGACGACCATCGTCTTCACGCCGCGCTCGGAGAGCTCCTTCGCAGCCATCAGCCCCGAGGGCCCCCCGCCGACGACGATGACGTCGCTGTCCGAGAAGTCCATGAACTCCTCGGTCCACTCCTGACCGATGGCCCGTGTGACGTCCGCCTCGCCGACGTCGCTGAACTGCTCGGTATCCGAATTCATACCACCCCGTAATACCACCTGGTATGCAATAATCCTTCGGGCGGCCCGAACGTTTCTGTATCAGATACCATAGGTATATTTCGTTTGGAAACAGATCCGCGCTCGGGTCCCTCCGATCGTCCTTCGATAGCGGAACCCGACAGGGACGAGTTCGGACGCCGCGGCCCGTCCGTCCGACGACCGGCCGGGTCGACGGCCCGGCCACGAACGACGGATTCCGTCCGCTGCCGTCGACTCGTCGGTGAACGATCGGAGCGGCGGCGGGACTGTGCATCGTCGTCGGCCCGCCGCCGCTGGGGGGGATCCGGACCCGTCGCGTCCGGGTCCCCGATCGGCGGGCGAACGGCGTCGCGAGTGCGAACGCGGGTCCCCCCAGTTCGTGCCGTAAACGGTCCGAATCCCGTCCGGAGTACCACCGGGTACGCACGTGTCGCGTCCAGAGACCGATCCCTCTCGCCGGCGCCGGCCTCCGGGAGTCGCTCTCTCGACGTCGTTCCGTCGCCGTCGGCGCCGTCCCTCGAATTCCGGGGCCGTGGAGCGTCCCACGACCTCGGAGTCGGGTCGTCGCCGCGTTCCAGTCGAAATATATATCTTATTTACCCACAATAAGTAATTATTCTAGTAATTTCTGCGGACCCACGCAGGAGCGGCCGGGGGAAGTCGGGACGGGATCTGCTCCGAGAACGTCGAGGGGGACGGGGTCGGCGGGAGACGGGACCGGCGAGCGGTCAGTTCGACCACGACACCCTCGGCGCCGAGTCGACACCGGCTCACCCCCCGACGAAGCCGCGTTCCGCAACCGTTTTGCCCCGGTTACATCATCATCCCCCAATGCGATCCCCAGGTGATGCGCGGTGAACGTCATCGACGACGAGGGGAACCTCTTCGGCCTCGTCAACGTCGTCGACGCGCTCGCCGTCCTCCTCGTCCTCGCGGTCGTCGCCGCCGGCGCGGCGTTCGTCCTCCAGCCGGAGCCGGAGCCTGAGCCGCCGGAGCTGACGACGACCAACGCGACCCTCGACCTCGGCACGCAGCCGGACTACATCGTGGACCGGCTGAACGAGGGCGACACCTACTCGCCCGGCGGGGACAACGAGATCACGGTCACCGACGTGCACCTCACCCCGCGGGACGGCCGGACGGCCGTCCTCCTTCGTGTTCGGCTCCGGGGCCCCGTCTCGGGGGACGGCCTCCGCTACGACGGCGCGCCCCCGAGGCTCGGCCGGACGCTCGGCATCCAGACCGACGCGTACCAGGTGCAGGGGACGGTCGTCGACGTCGGCGGCGGGGACGCGCTGGCCACGGCCGAGGAGTCCGTGCTGGTCGAGGCGACCGTCGACGCCGCCACCGCCGCGGACATCGACGAGGGCGACGCCTTCTCCCTGCGACAGCGCACCCTCGCGACGGTCGAGTCGGTGACTGTCTACGGGACGGGCAACCCCGACCGCAAGCGGGTGCTGGTCGGGCTCAGCCTCTCGGCCAGGGACGCCGGCGACGAACTCCGGTTCGCCGGCACGTCGCTCCGGGAGGGGAACGCCGTCCCGTTCCGGGTCGACGAGTACGGCTTCCGCGGGGAGATACGACGCGTCGGTGCGACCGAGCCCCGCGGCACGGCGACGACGGAGACGGTCACCCTCCAGCTCCGTGACGTCCCGCCGGAACTCGCGAGCAGCATCCGGGCGGGCATGCGCGAGACGAGCGGGGGCGACACCCTCGCGCGGATCGCCTCCGTCGACCGGACGAACGCGACGGTCGTGCTCACCAGCGACGACGGGAACATCTACGAGCGCGAGCACCCGGTGAATCAGGACCTCACGATGGAGGTCGAGCTCCGGGTGCGCGAGACCGCGACCGGGACCACGTTCAAGAGCCGGACGATCCAGCAGGGGTCGACGGTCGTGCTCGACCTGGGGAGCGTCACCGTCCGCGCGACGGTCGTCGACCTCTGACTCGACCCGCCACACTACCAGCACACTCACGAGAGAACGGATCACCATGCCCACGCGATCAACCGACCACGACTCCGAACTCGGCGCCCGACTCCGTCGCGTCCTCGACGGATCGACGCTCGTCCGGGCCGGCCGGACGCTCCGTGACCGAGCTGCCGACTCGACGCTCGCCACCCTCGGCCGACGCCTCGCGAGCGGGGCCCGGAACTCGTTCGTCTACCGGTGGCTCACGAAGGAGCCCGAGCCGGAGGTGATCGTGATCGACCTCCGGGAGACGTGGACCGTCGGGCCGGTCATCGCGCTGCTCGACCGGCTCGTCGAGTGGGTCGTCCCGTACTGGCGGGGGTCGAGGCTCAAACGTGGCCTCGACCGTACCGCCGCGCTCGGCGAACGGGCGGCCGACACGCGGGCCGGACGGCTGCTCGTGCGCGTGCTCGAACCGCCGGAGCCGCCCGACGAGCGGACCGGCGAGAACCGGACGACCGAAAGCGGAGACCCGTCGAACGCCGACGCGACTGCCGAGCGGGACGACGAGTCCCGCTGAGTCGGCTCACTCCTCCTCGTCGTCGGGCGACCCGTACGTCCCCGACGGGTCGTCCAGGTCCAGTACGATCAGCGACTGGTCGTCCTCGTCGTCCCACTCGGGGTCGTACTGCGTCGTCACCTCGGGGACGAGGTCGTACCGTTCGAGGAACGCCTTCGGCGCGATGGTCCCGCCGGAGTCCGTGACCGACACCGTGTAGGCGGCGTCGTCGGCCTCCTTGTCGGCGACCGGTTCGATCCCGACCCGGTTCTCCTCCTCGTCGAAGTACATCACGGCGCCCGTGTCGTCGCCGAAGAACTCCTCCAGGGCCGCCCGGTTCACGCCGATGCTCCCCGACTTGCGGATCGAGATCATCGGCTCCGTCCCCGCCGGCCGTCCCCGCCCCGCGCCGGACTCGTCGAACTTTTCGAATCCCATAGCCGAATTCTGTATGGGAATATCTTATAGCTATTGTTCGACTAAATCGATAGGTCGGCGAGTTTCGTTCCCGTATCGATTCTTCAAGGTTCGTGGTTTCGCCGTTCTCTGTGGGCCGATTTCGTGTCCGCGTGTCCGCGCGCGACGTCCCGAGGGCGGTCACGTGCGTCATCGCGTCGAGGCTCGGTCGGCGACGCGGCGACGCCGCGGCGACACGGAGACGACGGCTTCTTTACCCGACTCACACAGAGGAGCGGTATGGTCACCGCCCGCGAGGTGGCGACGCTGCTCGACGAGCGGCCGGACCTCGAACCCGCCGTCGAGGCCGTCCTCGAACCGACGGAGCCGTGGACGTTCGAGGACGTCGACGCCGACTCGGGCTCGTTCGGCGAACTCGTCTCCCGCGGCGTGGTCGAGCGGACCGACGACGGCTACGTCGTCGCCGACCGGGAGGCCGTCGAGCGGGCGCTCGCCGGCGAGGTCGACCCCCACGGGGACGGCGCCGGCGGCAGTGTCGCCGGCGCCGGCCTCACCTCCGGAGCCGCCCTCACCGACGACGTCGCCGACGCCCTCCCGTCGCTCCCGAACCGGGGCGTGCTCGCCGCCCTCGCCGGGGCGCTGCTGGCGGTCGTGTTGCTCAGGCTGTTCCCGTTCCCCTCGGTGTTCCAGGGGGAGGTCGTCCTCACGTCGAACGACCCGTACTTCTACCGCTACTGGGTCGAACAGCTCCTCTCGGACCCCGAGACGACCCCGACGAGCATCCCGGGCGGGATCGCGAAGGGGGAGCCGCTGCTGGTCGTCACGCTCTGGCTCGTCACGCTCGCGCTCGGCGGCACCGACGCCGTGGCCGGGCAGGTGATGGCGTGGTACCCCGTCGCCTCCGCGGTCGTCACCGGACTGTTCGTGTACGCGCTGACGGTCGAGGCGACCGACGACCGGCGGATCGGGGTCGCCGCGGTCCTCCTCATGGGGACGGTCGCGGGCCACGCGATCCGCACGAGCGTCGGCTTCGCCGACCACCACGCCTTCGACTACGTCTGGCTCCTCCTCACGGCGCTGGGGGCGGCGGTCGTCGTCCGCGACGCCGTCGAGGCGCGGCCGCTCGCGTCGGCGCGGACCGCGGTCGGGACGGCCGCGGTCGCCGTCGGCGTCGCCGCGCAGACGCTCGCGTGGGACGCCGGCCCGCTGCTGATCGTTCCGCTCGGGCTCCTCCTCGCGGTCGACGCCGTCGCCGCGGTACGCGCCGGTCGCGACCCGCTCCGAAGCGGCGGCCCGCTCGCGCTCGCGACCGTCGTCGCCGCCGGCGCCGTCTGGGTCGCCCACACGAGTTTCGGGTGGCACACGACCCTCGTGGCGGTGTCGCCGGCGCTGCTCGCCGTCGGCGCCGTCGGCGTCGTCCTCGCGGGGGCGCTCGCACACCGCCTCGACGTGCCGACGGGCGGCGTCGCGGCGACGGTCCTCGTCGGCGCGGTCGTCGGCACGCTGGCGTTCCGCACGCTCGCGCCCGACCTCTGGTCGCGCGTCGGGAGGGACGTGTCGGCGCGGCTGCTCCGCAGCGGGGAGATCGTCGAGACCATCGGCCTGTTCGGCGAGTCCGGCGGGTGGCTCCTGCTGGTCGGCCTCCTCCTGTTCTTCGGGGTGCCGTACCTCGCGTGGGCGACGTACCGTGCGCGCGACGACGGCCGGTGGCTCGTCCCCGTCGTGTACACCTGGTACTTCCTCCTCCTCGCGGTCATCCAGGTTCGGTTCGTCGGGCAACTGGGACCGTTCCTGGGGATCTTCGGCGGGCTCGCGTTCGTCCACCTCGCCGAGCGCGTGGACGTCGCCCGCCCGCCGACGCCGTTCGGCGGCGACCCCGTCACCGATATCGACGCCCCCGACAGGGAGACCGTCTTCGCGGTCGTCGCGCTGTTCCTGCTCGTCGGCGCGTTCGGCGCCGCGCAGGTGCCGCTCAAGAGCGTCCAGCTCGTCCACACCGAAGAGCAGTACCGGACGACGTCGTGGATGGCCGACCACGCCGACGAGGAGGGGTGGGAGTACCCCGAGAACTACGTGTTCAGCTTCTGGCCGGACAACCGCCACTACAACTACTTCGTGAACGGGCACTCGCGTTCGTACGGCTATGCCCAGGCGAACTACGCGGCCTTCGTCTCCGATACGGACGGGGGACGCTGGTACGAGCGCCTTCGCGACCGCGCCGGGTTCGTCGTCGTCACGCCGGACGTCGTCGGCAACGAGTCGCAGCTCGGGACGCGGCTCTACCGCGAGCACGGCTCCCGCGCCAACGGGACCGCCGGGCTGGCCCACTACCGTCTGCAGTACGTCAGCGGCAGCGGGGAGTACAAGGTGTTCACGCTGGTGCCCGGCGCGACGGTCCGGGGGACCGCCGCGCCGAACGCGACCGTGACCGTGGAGACGACCGTCGAGGTCGCGGGCGCGTCGTTCACCTACACGCGGCAGGCGCGGACCGACGCGAACGGGACGTACGCGGTCCGCGTCGCCCATCCCGGCACGTACCGGCTCCCGAACGGGACCGTTACCGTCCCCGAGTCGGCGGTGACGAACGGGACGACGGTGAACGCGGGGGACGCGTGAGCCGACTCGCAGTACCCCTGTTGCCGCGGCGGGTCCGCTACGCCGGCGTCGCCGCGGCGCTGGCCGTGATCGTGTACTATTCGCTGCTGTCCGCCCCACCGAGCAGCCCCGGCGACACGCCGTTCTGGGACAAACACCTCCACTTCGTCGCGTACGCGGGACTCGCGCTCGCGCTGGCGTACGCGACGGTGCGCTACCGGGACCGCCCCGGCCTCCGGACCGCGCTCGTGTTCGGCGGGGCGCTGGCCGTCGGCGTGGCTATCGAACTCCTGCAGGGGACCCTCCCGAACCGGTACTTCGGCCGGGGCGACCTCCTCGCGAACGCGCTCGGGAGCGCGCTCGTCGGGGTCTGGTTCGTCGTCGAACGGCGAGTCAGGTACGTCCGCGCCCGGCGGCTGCTCGACGCCGCGACGTAGCTCGCGGGGACGGGAACGACGAACTGGAACGGACTGTGACGACGAACGGGCGGCACTCGATACCGATTCGGGATCGGTTCGACGCGGTCGCGAACGTGTCGGCGAACGACTCCGCCGCCAGATTTAGATTGTCGCGTCCCGAACGGCGTCGTAGCTGAGCCCGTCACCGGTCTCAGCGAATTCGAACATTGGGAGCGGCCCTCGCGGGCCGCTTTTGTGCGGATTTCTGACGCTCGCGCGCGAGCGGCGGCGCCGCTATCGACGCGACCGACGCCAAAAAACGGAACCGAGAGCGGTGTCCGGTTACAGTTCGACGGCGCTCTTCTGCCCGAGCGACTCGGGCACGGTGAACCGGATGGTCGTTGTCGCGCCCGACATCGTGTTGACCTTGATGGTGACCTCCTCACCCTCGCTGAGCGTGCCGGGGCCGCCGTACGCCGTCGTCGTATTGAAGACGACGTTGAACCGGTCGTCCGGGTCGTTCAACACGGTGTCGGAGTTGTCCGTGTTCTTGACTGCTTCCGTCTGGAAGGTCCAGCCGCCCTCGCCGGCACTAGTGTGCGTCAGCGTCTCGGTCCCGTCCGGGCCGATCCAGTTGATCGTCGCGTTCGCGAGGTCGATCTCGCCGGCGCCCGGCGCCTGCGTCACCGTCACGTTCACCTTCTCGATCCTGTTGTTGGAGTTGACCTCCCCGACGGTGACGACCTCCTGCAGGCGGTTGCTGACCTGTTTACTGCTCTGTTGGCCGGTCTCCTGTGACTTGCTCTGGAGGAAGCCGGCGGTGTTGATCAGGACGCCGGCGGCGATCGCCGCCACCAGCACCATCGCGATGAACACGATGAGCGTCCCGATGCCCACCTGCCCGCGCTCCTCCTCGTCCGTGATGAATTCGAACATTGGTTGGGTGGATCGCTCCCTCTCCGGAGCTACCCGTCCCTATCGCGACCCGCTATTTGATTATACCCCCGCGAGCATCAGAACGGATAATTTAGGAGCGAACCCCGACGGCGCGTCCGGTTCGTCGACCGGCAGCCTCAGTCAGATGACGAGCAGGCCGCCGAGGACGGCGATTCCTCCGAGTCCGACGCACACCGCCCAGAAGGAGACGCGTTCGACGACCCGGATCAGCGCGTCGATAGTCGCGTAGCCGACGAGGAACGCCGCCGCGAGCGAGACGGCCGCCGCGGTCGGCGTCACGTCGCCGAGGCCCGTGTCGAGGGACGCGAGCAGGCCCCCGCCGACGGCCGCCGGGATCGACAGGAGGAACGAGTAGCGGAACGAGGCGGGCGCGTCGTGCCCGCGCAGGAGGAGCGTCCCGGTCGTCATGCCCGAGCGGGAGACGCCCGGGAGGATCGCGACGCCCTGCGCGACGCCGACGAGGACGGCGTCGACCGCGTTCGGGTCGGCGCCGGGGGAGTCGACGCGGCCCGTCGAGACCCGCTGGAACGCCCCCGTCACGACGAGCAGGACGCCCACGAGCACGACCACCGCGCCGCCGGTCAGCGCCGAGACGACCTCCTCCAGCGTCGCGTACGCCGCGACGCCGACGACGCCCGAGACGAGCGTCCCGATCGCGAGAAACGACACGAGCGCCTGTTCGCCCTCGAAGGCCGTGCCGGGTCGCCAGCGCGGGAGCAGGGCGAGCACCTCGCGGATCTGCCCGCGGTAGTAGACGGTCGCCGAGAGGGCGGTCCCGAGGTGGAGGAACAGCGCGAACGCGACTGCCTCCTCGGGCGAGCGGCCCAGCGCCGACAGCGCGATCGTGATGTTCCCCTCGCTGGAGATCGGGAGCCACTCGAAGATCCCCTGGAGGATGCCGACGACGAGCGCGACGACGAGAGCGCGGTCCACAGTCCCGGGAGATGTCGGGGACGCTAAATCGGTTCGGATCCGGGCGGAGGGCACCGGCGTCTATCGAAACGAGGAAGGTCCCGACACTGCGTGGCCACGACCTACGCGGTCGAACTGTCGTACATCCCCTCGAACGCCCGCTCACCGCGGATCAGTTCGTCGACTCCCTCCGAGAGCGTGACCTCGCCGAACACCGTCGCTCGGTAGTACGTGTATAGCCCGTCCTGTCCTCGCTCCGTCCGCTGTCGCTTCTCGACGAGGCCGACGTCGACGAGCCTGTTGAGGTGGTAGTAGAGCGTGCTGTCGTCGATCTCGATCGCGTCCTCGAGTTCCTTCGGGCTCATCTCGCCGCTGTGGACGAGTCGGTAGAGGATCTCGTATCGGGTTCGATGCCCGACGGCGGCGTGCATCGAGAGGTAGTCGTCGAGATCGAGGACGCTCTCGTCCGGAAGGAGGTCCGCCGGATCCTCCGGAGCGTCGTCCACGGCTGACCGCGTCCGATCGGTAGCCATCGTGTGTCCGGCTACGAGCCGAAGTCGCTTAGTCGTTGTCGAGCCGAGAGTCGTTAAAAACTAGCTGTTTTAAATATACACCGGGGCACGAGAGTACATGTCCGAGGGGATCACGCGGGATCTGATCCGCAGCCGGCTGGGGCAGGTGAAACACGACCGGTTCCTGTTCTACTTGATGGGCCCGTACAAGTCGTTCAACCTCAACTACGTCCTCGACGAGGAGGAGCGTCGGCGAATCGAGATCGATGACCTCCCCGGGCCGCTACGGCGCCTTTTTCGGAACAAAGCGGATATCGACGCGGCACAGGCCCTCCTACGTCGGGTGCAAGGGGAACTCAGAGCGGACCCCGGAGTGAACGCGTTTCTCGCGATCGATGTCGACGTAGCTGTCGACGAGGTGGACGCAGTAACTCAAAGTATCGAATACGCACGGCGGAGCAACGCGACGGCGTTCGTGGTACCGTTCCTGGGGCACAACTTCGGCGTGGGGGAGGAAGCAGGGAGCGTCCTCGAACGGCTCGCGGCCACGCACGGCGAGCGGCTGATCTTCGTCCACGAGGACAGCGTGACGAGTGCGATGATCCGTTCGGCGTCAGTCAGGTGGGACCTGCGGGTGGAGACCTACGAGACCGAGGAAGAACTCGTCGCCAAACTCCGGCGGTTCGCGGCCGGGATCATGCACCGTGAACGACGCGGGGATCTCACTCGGCCGGAGTAGTCGCGAGGGTCAGGGAAGCGGAGCGACCAGCCGCGATACGCTATCGAAACGAGGGCCGATCAGAATCGGGACCACCGGTGGCGTCGCCGATTCACCACGTCAGCCCCTCGTAGGTGATCCCCTCCCGACGTTCGATCACCCGGCGGCCGTCGACGACGACCGGGTCCGCCATCGCGTCGAACTCGGAGTCGAGCGCGGCGAACTCGTCCCAGTCGGTGACGACGGCGGCGCCGTCGGCGCCGTCGAGCGCGTCCGCGGCCGAGTCGGCGTACTCGAGGTCGGGGAAGCGCTCGCGCATGTTCTCGGTCGCGACGGGGTCGTAGGCGACGACCGTCGCGCCGCGCTCGCGCAGCGCCTCGATCACCGGGATCGCCCGGGAGTTGCGGACGTCGTCGGTCCCCGGCTTGAACGCCAGACCCAGCACCGCGATCCGGGCGCCGTCGAGGTCGACGTGGTCGGCGAGCATGGCCACGAGCCGTGCGGGCTGGCCGTCGTTCACCTCGACGGCCGCACGCAGCATCGGCGGGGAGTAGCCCTCGCCCTCGGCGGATGATATGAGAGCTGATATGTCTTTCGGGAAACATGAACCGCCCCATCCGAGCCCGCTCCGGAGGAAGCGCTCGCCGATCCGGTCGTCGAGGCCGATCGCCTCGGCGACCTCGTAGGTGTCGACCCCGAAGGCCTTGCAGGCGTTCCCGATGTCGTTGATCAGGCTCACTTTCGCCGCAAGGAACGCGTTGTTGGCGTACTTGATCGTCATCGCGGTCGCGGGGTCGGTGCGGACGACCGGCGCGTCGTGCTCGGCCAGCAGCGGCGCGAACACGTCGTCGAGGAGTTCGTCGGCCCAGTCGACGTCGGTCCCGAAGACGAGCTTGTCGGGCTCACGGAAGTCCGACACGGCCGTCCCCTCGCGCAGGAACTCCGGGTTCGCGCCGAAGGCGACGCGGTCGGCCCCGTCGCCGGCGAGCGGCTCGCCCAGTCCCGTCGCGAGCGCGTCGGCGACGCCGGGGAGCGACGGGGGCGCGACCGTGCTCTTGACTACGACGAGGTGGCGGTCGTCGCCGCCGGCCAGCGCCTCGCCGGTAGTCTCGGCGGCCGCGCGGAGCGCGCCCGTGTCGATGCTCCCGTCCTCGCGCGAGGGCGTCTGGATCGCGAGGAACGTCACGTCGGCCGCCGGGACGTCGTCGTAGGACGTCGTGGCCCGGAGCCGGCCGCCCGCGTGCTCGGCGACGAGTTCGTCGAGCCCGGGCTCGTGGATCGGCGCGCGGCCGTCGTTGAGGGCCGCGACGACCGCCTCGTCGATGTCTATCGCGGTCACCTCGTGGCCCAAGTCGGCCAGCGAGGCCGCGAGCGTCGTGCCGACGTAGCCGGAGCCGACGACGTTGATTCGCATGTCGGGTCGGTGCGGACGGGCTCATATCAGTATTGCCTTGTTTCCGACGGGGCGGGCGGGACGCGGAGCGGAAGCCGAGCGGGGGCGGCGTCGGCAGGTACTCCGGGGTTACGGGACCGCCGCGGTGGCGTCGCGTCTCCGGATCCGGACCCGTCGATTCCGTCGCCCCGCGCCCGCGAACGTGCCGACCGGGGAACGACCGCGCGAGTTCGCGACCTAGGCACACCGGAACTATATACCGTGGCGACCGAACCGGCTACCCATGCAAGCAGTCGTCCTCGCCGCAGGTGAGGGAACCAGGCTCCGACCGCTGACCGAGGACAAGCCCAAGGGGATGGTCGAGGTGGACGGCGCGCCGATCCTCACGCACTGTTTCGACAACCTCGTCGACCTCGGCGCGAGCGAACTCATCGTCGTCGTGGGGTACATGAAGGAGAAGATCATCCAGCACTACGGCGACGAGTACGAGGGCGTGCCCATCACGTACGCCCACCAGCGCGAGCAGAAGGGGCTCGCGCACGCCCTCCTCACCGTCGAGGACCACATCGACGACGACTTCATGCTCATCCTCGGCGACAACGTCTTCGAGGCGAACCTTCAGGACGTGGTCCGCCGGCAGGCCGAGGACCGCGCGGACGCAGCGTTCCTCGTCGAGGAGGTGCCGATGGAGGAGGCGTCCCGCTACGGCGTCTGTGACACCAACAAGTACGGCGAGATCGTCGACGTGGTGGAGAAGCCCGACGACCCGCCGTCGAACCTCGTGATGACCGGCTTCTACACGTTCACGCCCGCGATCTTCCACGCCTGCCACCTGGTGCAGCCGAGCGACCGCGGCGAGTACGAGATCAGCGACGCGATCGGGCTGCTGCTGGAGAGCGGCCGCACCATCGACGCGATCCCGCTGGACGGCTGGCGGATGGACATCGGCTACCCCGAGGACCGCGACGAAGCCGAACGGCGGCTGCAGGACGAGGTGGAGTCGGAGGCCGGGGCCGAAGAGATAGAGACATAAGCCGGCGGCACAGTTCCCGGCCCACAGTCGATGTTCGAACGACCGGATTATGAAACGGTGAGAGATATACGTCGAGAACCCCCTAATATCATACGCCTGACTAGAGATATCGAGTCGACGGTCGTGATCTCAAACATGCGGAGAGCGTAGATGCTCGTCTATGAGTACCTCAGATCCGCCGCCGGACCGGGTGACTCGATCTTAGATATTGGCACCAAAACGGGTGAACATCTCCGAGGCACGTCCGGTCGATTGGTGGCCAGCGACATCGCGTTCCAACGGACGAACGAACCGGTCGAGTACGTCCAGTGTGATGGACGACAGCTGCCGTTCGATTCCAATACGTTCGACTTCGTCGTCTGTAACCAGGTGATCGAACACGTCGAGGACGACGACGCGTTACTCGGTGAGATGAGCCGCGTGCTCACACGCGAGGGAACTGCGCTCGTCGCGTTTCCAAACCGATTCACACTGAACAAGCCACACGGTCTCCCACGATTCGCGTCAATCCTACCGAAACGAGTCGGCATACACGTATTCAAACGGACACTGGACTCTGAGCGGTTGGAGTATTACAAAAATCATCTACATCCGGTATCGCCACGAGAGGCGAGAAAGATTCTGGAAAAGTGCTTCGAGACTGTCGAATATGCGACGATATCGATCTCTTCTGATCACCCCGAGATATACTCAGGAGGACCGGCAAGCAGCGCGTTTCGGAACGCGCTAACTGCGATCTCTGCGGCGACGAGATTCGGCCCGATCGAGCGCGCATTCGAATCCGTTTGGGGACACGTAGCGTACAAATGTACGAACCCACGACGAGAGGAACCCTGAGGTGAGGCAAGAGAATCCATTGGATCGCCAAGCTTACTTGAAAACGATCGAAACGAGGTTCTCATGAGAGTACTCGTCACTGGCGGCGCCGGGTTCATCGGCGGGAACCTCGCGGAGGCGTTCCTCCGTGACGGCCACGACGTGACCGTCGTCGACAACTTCGAGCCGTTCTACGACCTCGGCATCAAGGAGCACACCGTCGAGCGATGCGAGGCGGTCGCCGGCGAGACCGACGGGACGTACGCGCTCGTCCGGGACGACATCCGCGACGCCGACCTGGTCGACGACCTCGTCGACGGGACGGACGCGATCGTCCACCAGGCCGCGCAGGCCGGCGTCCGCACGAGCGTCGACGAGCCCAGGAAGGTGACCGAGATCAACGTCGACGGGACCGTGAACGTCCTCCAGTCGGCCGTCGACGCCGACGTGGAGCGCGTGATCCTCGCGAGTTCCTCCTCGGTGTACGGGAAGCCCGAGTACCTCCCGTACGACGAGGACCACCCGAACGAGCCGGTGAGCCCGTACGGCGTCACGAAGCTCGCGAAGGAGCACTTCGCCCGCGTATACAACGAACTCCACGGGCTCCCGACGGTGTGTCTCCGGTACTTCACGGTATACGGCCCGCGAATGCGCCCGAACATGGCCATCTCCAACTTCGTGTCGCGATGTCTGAACGGCGAGCCGCCCGTGATCTACGGCGACGGCGAGCAGACCCGCGACTTCACGTACATCGAGGACGTCGTGGAGGCGAACCGTGCGCTGCTTGAGTCGGATGCCGCCGACGGAGAGGTGATGAACATCGGAAGTACCGACAACATCACGATCACCCGGTTGGCGGAGGAGATCCGCGACCAGTTGGCCCCGGAGTTGGAACTGGTGTACGAGGAGGCCAGGGAAGCGGACGCGAAGCATACGCATGCGGACGTGTCGAAGGCACGCGAGCTGATCGGCTACGAGCCGACGTATGACATCCGCGAGGGGGTGGGCGCGTTCATCGAGTGGTACGAGGAGAACCGGGAGTGGTACGAGCCGCTTGTGCGGTCGAGTTAGTCGGAGTGAACGGAAGTTAGAGGTTCACGAGCGCCAACAGCGCCGTCGAGGAGTACGAGGGTCGGAAGCAGCTTCGGGCGAGGGGGTCGATCTGCTCAGATATCTCGAGGATGTTCACCCCTCCACGGCTTCAGCTAGGACCTGTTCGAATTCGGTGATGCGGCCCTCTACCGCGTACGCCCCGGCAGATTGCGATGCACGATCGGCGTACTCGTCGTACTCCTGAAGTACCGTCGAGATCCGCCCTTTCCATTCGCCGATGTCGTGAGGCGTGGACACAGTGGCACCCGCCTCCCCGATATGCTCCGGGATCGCACCCCTGTTAGTACCGACTGAAGGGATGCCGTTCGCGAATCCTTCGAGGACAACTCTAGGGCCACCACCCTCTTCGACGAGAGACGGAACGAGGATGAGTTTCGTCCGTCGATATACGTCCCGCATATCGTCGACCCAACCCAGATGAGTCACGTTATCCATCGACTGGGCCCTCCGTTCGTACGTTTCACCAGGGAAGTTTCCGGCGATCAGGAACTCCTCGTCGGGGAGTTCAGCGGCCAACGCGAGAACGATATCCGCACCCTTCAATTCGCTTCGGGGGTTGACAAAGGTGAGATACTCGGGGTCGACGGAATTCGCCCGTACCTCGTCCAAACGCACGGGAGTTCGGACGAGTTCCGATTCGCAATGAAACGTTTTGGTCAGAGTTTCGCGGAGGAACTCACTGATCGTAACGACACGCGACGCCTCCTGTAGTACGGTCCGGTGTTCCCTGAACAGCGCTTTGACGAACGGATATTGGAGCTTCACACTCTTTGGCGCACCGATGAACGAAGGCCTCTTGTCAGGGCCCAAGTCGTACGGATCGAAGCGCGTGAACCCGAGACCGGGCACGACCCCGACTGCGGGGATGTCCAGCGACTCGGCGACTGCTATCGTTGGGACCATACACCGACGGTCGGTAACGACGACGTCGGGGGCGTTCTTCGACAGGTAGGACCGAATAGTCGGTTTCCAGTCTCGATAGAAGAGCCACTGCCCGAACCAGTACGGCGTGTATACCTCGCTGGCGGAGGTTCGACGGATCGGGAACGAGTCGACCACCTCGCCCGATTCGTACTGGAGCCCGGAAACGTCGTGACCACGGTTCGCGAGTTCGGTTCCGACCATCGACATGAATCCGACGTTCCGACTCGCCCCGAAGTGAGAGGTGACGAGGAGGATTTCCACACAGTTATGTGAGGCAGAGGCAGATAAAAATCGAACGGTAGAGTGGTCCGTACGCCGGGTCGTGAGCGACGTGTAGTCCGTGTCAATACCTTCTTTTATGAGTGCCGACCAGAGGCGATCGTGAGTGGAAGTCCACAGATCGAGAATGTCGTTGTTGTGGTTGTGGACGCGTTACGTGCAGGGAATCTAGGGTGTTACGGCTACGAATACGATACTTCTCCTCGGATAGACGAGTTTGCCGGGGAAAGTCTCCAGTTCAACAACGCGTACGTTCCCATAAACAACACAGATCCATCCATCACAGCGATCCATTCGGGGATTCATCCGACGGTCAGCGTCCTCCGGCAGGGTGGGAGGGTCACGAAGGAGGAGAAACAGCGTGCCGAGACCCTCCCGCGGATTCCGGAACTGTTGAGCGATCGTGCAGGATACCACTCGGCCTGGACCGGCCACGTACTGGGCCGTTGGCATCGAAACGGGTTCGACTACTTCCCCTCGGAGCGTCCGTCGCACGAGAAGCGTATCCTATTCAAACACAACGAGCAGCGTGAACGGGCCCGAGCGGCGTTGAATGCGATCAGCGGGAGGTTCGCAGACACGGTGAGCGATCTCTACTATCGGTTCGAACAGACCGTCGGGGATCTCACCGATTCCGTGCGTGCGAACGACCAGACTGAGACCGACGAGATCGAGCAGCTCCTCGCACAACTCGATGTCGCCCGGTCGAGTGACGAGCGGTTTTACGGATACACCCACCTGATCGAGACACACAGCCCGTACGAGGCGGACGACGAGCTGATCGAGAAGTACCTCGCTGAACACGACTACCCGAACCGACCGTTGGAGGCGATCGCCGATCCCGAGCCGCCGGAGTGTTCACCGGTGGCGAACGTCCCGTATGCCGAGGACTGGTATACGGAGCGTGACTACGAGGTCGGCGTCGCCCGATGGTACGCGCGATACGACGCCTGTGTCACCGAGGCGGATACAAAGATCGGCCGACTGATAGACGGGCTACGTGATCGTGGCGCACTAGACGAGACGTTGGTTGTCGTCATGAGCGACCACGGCGAGTCTCTGGAGGAACATGGCTTGTTGTTCGCTCACACCGGACTCCACGAGCCGGTGGTGAACATTCCGTTGTTGATACGGGTTCCGGGCTCCGCGGGGCGTGAACTATCCAAACTCGTACAGACGATCGACATCGCTCCCACCGTCGCCGACGTGTTCGGATTGTCGACCGATGAGTTGGGGTTCCATGGTCAGAGTCTCCTACCCCTGTTGAGAGACAGCCACGATGAAGAATGGCAGGACAGGGAAGCTCTCCTTCTGGAGGAGGCGAACAGCCAACGGCGGAGAGGTCTCGTCACGAAGGACCGCAAGTATATTTTCGCGATAGAAGGTTCCCAGCACCCGGACAAGGTCACTTGTCGATACTGCGGAGAGCCCCATTGGCCGTTGGAGGAACTGTACCACCTGGATGCGGATCCGGACGAGCGGAACGATCTGTCGGATCGACACCCGCAGGAGGCGCAGGAACTACGAGAGACTGCCCAGTCGATGGCTGAGGCCTACTCGTTACCGACTCAGATAGATGTCTCGGACGTAACGTACGACGACGAAGAGGAGGTGATAGAGCGACTCGAGCATTTGGGGTACAAATAGTCACAGGCGCGTTCGTATCAAGTCTGATAATTTGTTCGGTGCTTCTATTATCGAACACGCTGCCTTTCCGTTAATGACGACGTTGGGGCGGCAAATGTCGAGGTGGCTATATGACTTCGCTTCGAGCAGGGACAGCCGGTGGACGGCGAACCTGATCAGCAGGATCCCCGGTTCGGGAAGGCTGTACAACACGGTTGTCGACTCGAACAGACCAAGCGAGTTGGAGATCCGCGTGAACGAGCTAACGATAACGGTTGACCTCGACTACGAGGACGGCGAGGACCTACCGCCCGCCCATCCCCTCAACTGGTTCTATCCACGATACGCGGACGGGACACCCCACGAGCCCGCGTTGAGTTCACACTTCGTCGGGGCGATCCGACCGGGGGACGTTGTGTTCGACTGCGGGTCCCACGTGGGATATTTCGGTGCGCTCGCCGCGAAGAAACTAGATGGAGACGGAACGATCGTGTCGATCGAGCCGGCGAGAGAGCGTGAGGAACACATCCGGCGACTCGTCGAGGACAACAACAGTGGCGCGAGGAGCGAGGTGCTCACTGTCGCTGCGGGAGAAAGTGACGGAGAAATGAAACTCGAACACAGAGGCGAATGGAAGCACCTAGAGCGGGCGGGTATCGGTCGGTCGAAGTGTGTTGACGTTCCGTCACGTTCGCTTGACAGCATCGCCGACGAGTACGGAACGCCCGACGTGGTCAAGATCGACATCGAAGGGGGAGAGCTGAGCGCACTCAGGGGTGCGTCGGACGTGCTGGACTCCGACGCCGTCGTGTTTTGCGAGGTCCATCCGAACAAGATAGAGGAGGGTGGCGTGAGGGAATGTATCCGACTGTTATCGAGAGAGCGGGAGTGTAGGGTCGTTGAAAGTCGGACAGGTGAATTGAGTGAGGTGAGCGAGACTCCGAGTCGAAGAGAGCCGTTCTTATTACGGTCTGACCCGTAGTTGACGAGAGTGCTGACATTCGTTCTAAGTTTGGATACGGAACTCGCCTGGGGAGCGGGCACCGAACGAAAGCGTCGACATCTGTTCGAGGACGAACACGCTGGGCGGGAGGCGATCGAGTTTATACTGGAAACCCTCAACCGATACGACGTTCCCGCGACGTGGGGTATCGTTGGACACCTCCTTCTTGACGAATGTACGCCCGACAGCCATCACGAGACGGAACGTACCCGCCTCGTCGACCCGCACTCGAACGCCCGGGAGTCTCCCAATTATTATATGCCGGAGATTGTCGAAATGATCGATGGATCGGAAACAGGCCACGAGATCGCAGGTCACTCGTTTTCACACGCCCGGTTTGGGGAATTGGATCGAAACACAGCGGCGGCCGAGATCGACGAGATGTGTGAGGTGTTCGATAGCCACGGGGTGGAACTCTCGTCCTTCATCCACCCGTACATCAGCATCGATCACTGCGATATCCTCGCCGAGCATGGATTTACTGCATACAGCCTCGGTGTCGAAGAAAGCGCGGAGACGATCAAAAGCGGACTGTTCCCGTTCCTGACCGGAAACACACGATTCTGGGGCGCACCTCCGGTCACTCCCGACAACGATAGGCACGGCCTCACCGTGATTCCCCGGTCTCGTCAGTTGAGCGATGAACGATGGGGATTCCTGAATCCAAGGCGTATCAGAAACACGATTGACAGGGGAGGCGACGGCGTGGTCCACCTCACGGCACACCCGCACAATTTGTTGTACGATCCGCATTTGAAACGGACGTTCCCTCGGATCGTCGAAGAGATTTCGCGGCGTAGGGACGCCGGAGAGATCTCCGTTGCGACGTTTCGGGAACTCGCGTCTCAGTTCAGGTAGCCGAGTTCCCGTAGCTGATCTTTCACGTCGGTCATGTCGTTCTCGTCCACCCTGCCGTCGCGCCGCGGTTTCGGAAGCGAGTCGCGGTAGGTCGGGTCAGCGATAGCAGGCTCGGTTTCAGGGTTGAATACGTCCAATACCTCTCCATCGATATCCCGGGGAATTCCGACCCCTCGTAGATGAAGAATCGTCGGGGCGAGGTCCAGAATAGACGTGCCATCGATCTGGCCAGTAGAGCGAAACGAGGGTCCGTAGGCCATGAATATGCCGGCGGGCTCGTTCTCGCCCCTCCAGTCAGAGGGTCTACTGAACAGGTCGTACTCGCCAACGTTGTCCTCCGTGTGGATCCCTTCAGCCTGATCAAACACGATGTCGGGTGCGTACTCTAACGAGCCGGAGTAGATGTCTTCCGAGAGGTATACGTCTCTGGCGACCGGTCGTTCCGTTATCGGGTCGGTGAGCTCGGATAGTTCTTCCGCGATCTCGTTTCGGAGGTCGTCAGCGTCGGGAGCGTTCGGCTCGGTCAGATAGACAAGTCCCTGGCCGCTCGCGATCGCATCCGTGTTCTCCCAATCGATCGGGTCCAGTTTGTACTCTTTCTTATATCCTTGCTTCGGGAGTTTATCGATGAGTCGGTCGGGAAGAAGTCGGCTAAGCGAATCTCGGATCCCGAGTTTCCCCGCGAATTCCGAGAGTTGGTGTTGCGTTATCCCGAGTTCGGTTCCGACTTTACTCGCGGTCTTCTTGTCGTCTTCGCGAACGAGGTATCCCTCCTCCTCGAGCCAGACGTTGATCTGGAACTCGGACTCGATCTCGTTCGACCCGTGGTCGGACATGAAAACGAGATCGAGGTCACGGTCGGCGAACCATCGGAGATGATCGTCGATCCGTTTCCACGCTTCGAGCGTTGGCTCGCCGTCCCAGAAGTAGTGATGGAGTTTGTTGCAGAGGAACACGGTGAGGTGGAGGAAATCGAGGTCACGATCGCGCAGGAGCCACTTGGCTACTTCGAATCGAGCATCGATCAGCTCCAAGATTTCTTCGATAGAGCCGTCTTCTCCGATACTCTTGCTCGGCGAGACTCGATATTCGAACTCCGACTCGAGTTCATTCTGGAGGTCGGGAGGGGAGGTGAAAGACCGCCCCTCGGCCGCGCTCCCACCGGAGATCATTACCCCGTTGTTGTCTTTCCCATGCGGGGGAAACGTCGTCGGCATGTTCACGGCTGCCCAAGTCTGACCCTCGTCACCGAGGTAGTCGAAGAGCTCAGCTGAGTCGTACGCGCTGGAGTCCGGAATGGTGATCTCTCGGGCCTCCACGTCGACTATTTCCCACCAATATACGCCCAGCTTTCCGGGGTTTTTTCCGGTCGAATAGCACTTCCAATTGGGAGACGTGACCGGTGGTAGACAGGACCGCTGTTCGGCCCAGACACTATCCGACCTGATCTCTTCGAGCATCGGAAGCTCGCCGCCGTCTATCCACGAGTCCAACAGGCGCCACGTCGCTCCGTCCAGACCGATAACAACTGTCGGGCGGGGCCTCATTTAAACATACAGAATCAACTCCCCACCAATATATCCGTCGTCATGCTCCATCCGTCCCGGCTGAACTCAAATCGACGTTGGCTTTCCCTATGTTCGGTTAATCGTTCACCGGTGCGAGCATGAGCACGTCCGCGTCTATCACAAGTATGAATATGTGCCCGGTGAACCGCCGTAATATCCTCCACACGGTCGTATCCCTCAACGTATGCTACTGAGAATCGGACTGTCGGTACTCAGAAGCGGGACTCTCCGTTCGGAGGTCTGAGAATGCGAGTCACGAAGAACGTCCTTCTGACCGGCTTAGCGTACGTGGCGACCACCGTCGTCGGGTTCGTCGGTACGTGGTACTTCGCGAGGGAACTGGGCCCAGGTCCCCTAGGAACCTTCGCACTCGGTGTGAGCCTCGTCAGGTGGGCGATCACCGCCGACTTCGGAGTCGGGATCGCGACGATCAAGCGGATCAGCGAGAGCGACGAGGAATCGGCGTACATGAGTGCCTCGACGGTCATTCATTTCCTTCTGGGGGGTCTCGTTCTCGTTCTGTTCACCGTTTTTAGTCGGGAGGTCAACGAGTACATCGGCGTTGAGGCTGTCGGATACGTGATGGCGATCTACGCGTTCGCGATGTTACACAGCAACCTCGCCAGCGGGTTCAACGGGACGAAGCGCGTTCACGTTAAGAACTGGTTCGACGTCGTCGAGCGGGTCATGCGAGTGGGTACGCAGGCCGGCTTGGTAGCCTTGGGGCTCGGCGTGACAGCGCTGTACACCGGATACACCGTCAGCATCATCCTAGTGACGATCGGGATGGCGGTGTACTTGTACCTAAGAACAAACCTCTCGCCCGTCCGACCGTCCTGGGAGCATTTTCGACGCCTCTTCGACTTCGCGAAGTTCTCGTGGCTCGGTCGGGTGAAATCTCAGTCCATTTCGTGGATGGACATCTTCGTTTTGGGATTCTTCGTACAGCCCTCCCAGGTTGGAATATACCAGGTTGCATGGACCGTTACCCGAACCTTCGAACTCCTCTCCACGGCCATTTCGGCGAACGTATTTCCGGAGATCTCCGATCTGTCCTCGGCGAACGACCTCGCTCGGATTCGGACGCTGATTTCGGAGGGATTCGTGTACGCTGGTGTGATCCCGATACCTGGAATCGTCGGCGCAGCGCTCGTCGGTCAGCAAGTCCTGCAGGTGTACGGAGAAGAGTTCACGGCGGGGTATTCGGTTCTGGTCGTTCTCGGAGTGCTCGCGTTCGTGCGGTCCTACGAGCGGCACGTGACGGCAGTAATCGACTCGCTGGATTATCCAGAGCGAACGTTTCGAATCAACACGGTCTTCGTCGTGACGAACACGGCCGCCAACATAGTGTTGATCTGGCAGTATGGAGCGATCGGGGCGGCGATAGCCTCCGTGATCGCAATGTCAGTGAGCTTTCTTTACTCATGGTGGGTGCTCAACGGCATCCTCGATACGAGACTCCCGTACAGGGAGATCGGACACCAGGCAGTAGCGGCGGTCGTAATGGGAGCGAGTGTCCAACTGGTGGACCGGGCAAACGTCGTCAGCGGATTCTACGGACTCTTGCTTACGGTGTTCCTCGGGGGAGTCGTATACTTCGTGGTCCTGCTCACGATCTCGGTCCCGGTTCGCAAGAAGGCCGCCTCCGTGATCGGAGTAGACCTCTGACGAACAGCTGATCGTCGGTCCGACCGGAGAAGGTCCACCCTGACGAGAACCTCGTGACCGGACGTCGGAGGAGACGACGGACGAACCGGATCAGCTACACTCGCTCGTAGACATCGCCGAGTTGGTCGACGATCGAATCCCAGGCGTAGTGCTGCTGTACGAACGTTCGGGCGCTTGCTCCCATCGACCGCCTCTTCTCTGGAGACTGGAACGATTCGATCCGGTCGCGGAGTATCTCGACATCGTCGGGTGGAACCAGATATCCGTTTTCGCCGTCACGGATGACGTCCGAGACGCCACCGGTATCCGTCGCGATCACCGGCAGGCCGACCGCCATCGCCTCCAGAACCGCGTTCGGTAACCCCTCCCCTCGGACCGAGGGGAGGACGAATACGCCAGCGTCGAGCAGATACCGCTCGACCTCGTCGGGAGGAACTTCCCCTACGAATCGAACGTCGACATCGAGACTGGCGGCCAACTCCTCGAGCCGGGCACGTTCCGGGCCGTCACCGACGACACGGAGGCGTTCGTCGAGGCCGTCCAACGACCTGATGAGGTTGTGGACGCCTTTCTGTTCTTTGAGACGTCCGACGAACGTGATCGCCTCGCCATCGGCGCATGCGTCCGGTATCGAGACGCCGTTGCCCACCACTTCCAGCACCCCCGATCCGAACTCCCGTCGAATATCCCGCTTCACCTGTTCGGTCTGGACGAGCACGAGCGTGTCGGACAACACGGTGGATATCATGAACCGTTTGATCGGGTTCTCCTTCATGAAGTAGAAGTCGCCACCTCTGACCCAGGCGAGATACGGGACGCTCGTCAAGATGGAGACCAGATAGCCGATGTATCCATTCGGGTAGATCATCATGCATTGGAGGACGTCGTATCGCTTCCGGTGACGCACAAGCACGAGGAACGCGGCGATCACGAACGTGAGAGTGCTTACGAAAGGAGACCATCGGAGATTCCACAGTCGAACGACGTCGTATTCCTCCGGCGCGTTGTTCGAAGAGCCGCCGTACGATTTCGTGTACACCGTTACGTCGTACCCTCGTTTCCCGAGTTCGCGGGCCATCCGCTCGGTCTGCGTCTCTGTCCCGCCGATCACGTCGGGGGGAAATTCCTTGACCAGGATCGCGATACGCTTCTCCATACGTCGTGACGGAGGTATCCACGGGGGTCCCGTTTGTATGTTTGCTCATCGGATCGAGATCACACAAACGACGTCCCCGACACAGTAGCGCCGTGGGCTGCTCCCTCTGGACTTATGTGAACCGGCCAGAGAAGTCCGTCAGTGAGACATGAGGTCAGATCGAACCGCCGTCGAATCCGGTTTGGTTTCGGTGATAATCCCGACCTATGACGACGACGAATACCTCCCGAGGGCAGTCGAGAGCGTCGTCGAACTCCAAGACTACACACCGATAGAGATCGTACTCGTCGATAGCGCCGAGAGCGACGTCGCCGCACAGCTATCCGAGGATCACCGGAACGTTCGACACGTGCACGCGCCACCGGAAGGCCCGGGCGCGGCGAGAAACGAGGGCATCTCGGCGTCTAGCGGCGAGTTTATCGCGTTTCTCGATGCCGACGACGAGTGGTTGGAGGGGAAGATATCGAAGCAGGTCGATCGACTTCGACAGACGGGGAGCGGATTCTCGTTCACCGAGGAGTACGTGATCACCGAGGACGGAAACGAGGTCAGGTTGTCCGGAATCTCGTTCCCGAAGGGGGAGCCCCCTCACGAGTACTACTTCAAGAAGGGGACGGGGATCGGGTCACGCACGGTGGTCGTTCGGCGGGAGTTCCTCCTCGACGAGCGCTTCGACGAGGAACTGGAAGCCAGAGAGGACCCCCATCTCTGGACCCGCATTCTCCGGAGAACGGACCCGGTCAAGGTATCGGAACCGCTGGCGGTGAAACACGAACGAGGGAACTCCCTCACGTCGGACGAGGAACTGGTCTGGCGGAGCGAACGAAAGGCGATCGTCGATCTGGCGAAGCGATTTCCCGAACTGGAACGGTATCGTGATACGCGGCTGCAGGAGGCAGATTATCGGTTCGGAAAGCGGCTACTCATCGGACGGGAGTCGAACCGTGCGAGACGCACGTTCCTGTCTTCCCTCCGAGAACACGGTCCGGACACCCGGATGTTGGTGTTGCTCGTGGTCACGTTCGTCCCGTATATTCAGCCGGAACTGGTGTCGATACTGGACGAGTTATCTCCATAGTACCGCACGATTTCGATCGCCGAACCCGAGGACGAACGTGATGGCGGCCCAGAATACCGCCACGTTGAAGAAACCGACAACGACAGGTAGTGTAATGAATCGTCCGAACATTCTCCTTCTCGTCCTGGACGCGACGAGAGCGGATCACCTCTCCTGTTACGGGCACTCAAGGGAAACGACGCCCGCCATCGACCGGATGGCGAACAACGGAGTCCGGTTCACGAACGCGTTCGCGAACTCGAACTGGACAGGGACCTCACACGCCGCACTCTTCACGGGGTTACTCCCCTCGACATCGGGGGTATACGCGGGAAATCAGACACTCCCGAGAGACGTGGAGACCCTCCCGGAGGCCCTCCAGAGGGCCGGATACTCGACGTTCGGCGTGAGTGCCGGGGCACACCTCAGAGGTAGTCGGGGGTACGACAGGGGCTTCGATCGGTTCAAGGAGACGTACCGAATCTCGCCGGACAAGGAGTTCGCGACCGCCTTCCTTCGGGATCCATCTCTCCGCAGGCAGACGCTGTTCTCTGTGACGCGGGGGAGCGATACCAAGACCATGTACAAGTTCGATTCCCTCGATCGGTGGATCGGTGAGACGGACGCCCCGTTCTTCGGGTTCATCAACGCGAAGACCGCTCACCACCCGTACAACCCGCCGAGGCCGTACAAGCGTCTGTTCTGCGAGAACCTCCGTCGGTCGAGGTTCCAGTTCGTCGAGAAGGCGTTCGGAGACGAGTTCGGCGAGCGGCAGTCCCTGCCCGGGATGGACTTCGAACGGCTGCAACGGCTCTCGTACCAGTACCCGGTCATCTCCGGAGAGATGGATCCGACCGACGAGGAGTGGGAGGTGATACGGTCCTGGTACGACGGAGCGATCCGATACATGGACGACCGGATCGACGAGTTACTGTCCGCGCTCGACAGGCGGGGCGAACTGTCGAACACCTACGTGATCATCACCGCGGACCACGGGGAGTACTTCGGCGAGCACGGGTTGGAAAAACACTACTACTCGCTGTACGAACCGGTGTTGCACGTCCCACTCGTCATACGGACACCCGAGCGTCAAGGGATCACCGTCGACCGGCCGGTGTCCCTGGTGGATCTGTTCCCGACCCTCCTCGATCTGGCCGGCGAGTCGGTCGATCGACCGAACGCGCGCTCGCTATCGCCGTTCGACGGGAACGACCCGGAAGAAGAACGGCCGATATTCGCCGAGCTCGGCGAGACGGCACCGACCGGCATCACCCGCCACCATCCTGAATTCGACGCGAGCGGGTGCGGTCGTCCCGTTCAGGTCGTCCGAACCGACGAGTACAAACTGATCGCCGGTGCCGACGGGGAGCGTGAGCTGTATCGGTGGCGCACGGACCCGGCGGAGCAGAACGACCGCTCCGCGTCGGAGCCGACAGTGGTGAGTCGGCTTGAGGACCAGATCGCTTCGAACTTGGCCCCGCTTGAGAACGAGGCGCTGAACGAGGAGATCGAGGACGACGACCTGAAGCAGCACCTGGAAGACTTGGGGTACATGTGAGCCCCGCGGGATCCCGACCACCTCATGAGCCGTGTTCCGTCCCGGCGTCCACGCCGACACAGTTCCCGGCGTAGACAGTCCGGTCGAGTCCGGTCCCGGACGGAGGATGTCGCTCAGGGTAGAGGGTGGCGGGAGTGGACGGAGCCCTACCGCTCGATCAACTCGATCTCGTGCCCGTCCTGGTCCTTCGTGAACGCGTAGTTGTAGTCACACGACTCCGGATCGCGATAGTCTTCGGACTCCCGCGTCAGCACCGTCTCCCAGTCGTTCTCCAGGTCGTCCACGCGAACGCAGAGGTGCCCCCACGCGTCCCCCAGATCGTATGTCCGCCCGTCGTAGTTGTACGTCAGCTCCACCGCCATCGCCTCCTCGGCGGCGTCCTCGGGCTTCATGAAGTAGTTCGCGAACGTGTCGGCCTCCCAGCGGCCGGTGTGTTCGTACTCGAACGTCCGGGTCCAGTAGCCGAGCGCCTCGGTGGCGTCCTCGACGCGGATCATCGTGTGGTCGATCGACCAGCGGGCGCCGTGGTCGCGCTCGACGATCTCGATCTCGTGGCCGTCGGGGTCCTTCACGAACGCGTAGCCGGGGTTCTCCTCGGGCGGGCGGTAGTCCTCGACGCCCTCGTCCATCAGCTCGTAGTAGGCCTCCTCGACGTCCTCGACGCGGACGGCGATGTGGCCCCAGGCGTCGCCCATGTCGTAGGTGTGGTCGCCGTGATTGTAGGTGAGTTCGAGGATCGCGCCCTCCTCGTGCATGTCCTCGGGGCCGAGGAAGTAGTTCGTGAAGTCGCCCCCGTCCATCTCGCCTTTCACCTCGTAGTCGAGGTGGGTCGTGTACCAGTCGAGCGCCTCCTCGTCGTCCTCCACCCGCATCATCACGTGGTCGAGCGTGTACGCCATACGCGTCACTAACTCCCGCGCCGTCGAAAAGGATACCGGAGGGGGATGCGACCGAGTCACAGTCACCGTCCACGAAACAGCCCGACGACGTCGTCCGTGGAGAACAGGTGGAGGTCGCCACGTTCGGCCGCAGTTCGCTTCAGATCCGGCGTGAACCCACGCTTCGCGAACAGGGCGTACTGGACGGTCCGGTCCGAACCGTGCCAGCGAACCTCGGGTTCGAGCGCCTCCAGTCCGTCGAGGACGTCCGTCCCGACGGGATCTTCGGTCCACTTGCACTCGCCGAGGAGCAGCGTCTCGCTTCGTTCGTCGATCCCGACGACGTCGATCTCGTCGCCTCCGTACCACCATCGCCCCACACGGGAGCAGGTCACGGGAAACGCTGACGTGGCGATCGCCTGACGGCACACGTCCTCGAACGTCCAACTGACGTGCGTCGGGAGCGTCTCGGCGATCGCCTCGCGGACCGGTTCGGTGCGCCCCTGTTCGAGCGTGCTTCGGTTCGGGGCGACGTATCGAAACCAGAAGCGGAGGAACTGGTCCCGGATCCGGTACACCCCGCGTCCGTCGGGGTCGGTGACCGGCGTCTCCCGCTCGACGAGCGCCAACTCTCCGAGGTTCTTGAGATACCGGGAGAGCGTGCTCGCGTCCCGGTCTATCTCGTTGGCGATCTCGGTGACTCTGGTCGCCCCCGCGGCGATCGCCTCGAGCACGGACATGTACGTCGTCGGCTCGCGGAGTTCCTGTCTGAGGAGGAACTCGGGCTCCTCGTACAGGAACGACCCCTTCGCGAGCACCCGACGCTCGACGTTCACGAGGAGGTCGGCCGACGGGTCGAACTGTTCGAGGTACGCCGGAACCCCGCCGACGACGCTGTACGCGCGGACGAGGTCCGTCGGTCCGTATTCGGGGAGGAACCCCGGAACGCCGCCGAGGGTAAGCGGCTCCAGCCGCCACTGACCGGTTCGCCGTCCGTACAGCGGGCTCTCGTAGCTCAACACGCCCTCCTCCATCATCGAGATAGACGAGCCGAGTAGCACGATGGAGATCTCCGTCCCGTCGAGCGTCTCGTCGACGATCGTCTGGAAAACCGACGGGATCGTGTCGTCCTCCTCGACGAGATACGAGAACTCGTCCAGCGCGACGACGAACGGTCCGTCCGCGCGACGGGCGAGGTACCGGAACGCGTCGACGAAGCCGTCGACGGCGGGCGCGACGTCGTCGAACGCGTCCGCACACCGCTGTGCGAACGCCCGCGCGTTACGTTCGGGGCCGCGCTGGTCGCAGAGGTGATACACCGACGGGACGGACAACTCGTCGAGGACCGTCGTCACGAGCGTCGTCTTTCCGACGCGACGCCGGCCGTAGATCACGAGGAGCTGTCGTGTCTCCTCGTCGAGCCGTGACCGCAGCCACTCCCGTTCGTCGTCCCGGTCGATCATTATGCACGCGATCATATTATCTCGTGCATAAAACGCGTTCCGGTCGATCTCCTCCCACCGGCTGGCCCCTCAGAACCGCTTCCGTCGCTTCTCGGGGACGAAGTCGGGGCCGACCCGCGCGACCACGTCCGCCGGGTCGTCGTGGTCGAACGTCGGGGACTCGTTCAGCGAGAAGGTGTCCGCGCGGGTGCCCGTCTCCCAGCGCAGCGCCGCGCCGTAGGAGCCGCCGGAGAAGGGCGCCAGCGCCGCGCCGTAGCGCTCGGCCAGCGCCTCAAGGAACGTCGCGCGCGTCGTCGCGCGCTCGTCCTCGTACGTCGGCTCGGTCTCGTTGCGCGCGATCGACGCGAACCGCTCGTCCGTCTCGTCGTGGCGGACGTGCCAGAGGTGGGTCGCGAAGCGCCAGCGCAGGCGCGCGGTGTCTCGCAGCGCGCGGGTGAGCGCGCCGTCCAGCGTTCCCGCGCCGCCCTCGTCGTCGTCCTCGTCGGGCGCGTAATCGAGGAACAGCACGTCGCGGTTGAGCCGCTTCAGCGCGCCGGCGTCGAGCAGGTCGACGCAGAGCACGCCGTCGCCGTCCCGCACGCGCATCGTCGGGTGGTCGCCGTCCGCGTCGACGACGCCGGTTCGGGGTCCGACGAGCAGGCGGTACGCCGCCCGCAGCGAGAGCAGGTGGAACCACTCCAGCCGGCCGCCCTCGCCCGCCTCCCCCGACAGCGGCGCCGCGAAGGCGTCGCCGTCGACCGTCCGCGTCGGCTCGGCGCCGGCGGCGGGCGCGAGCGTCGCGTCCGCGCCGCCGACGTCGCAGTCGGCGCCGTCGTACTCCCGGATCCGGACAGCGTCGGAGAGCACCGGCACCACGTCGACGGCCATCGGCACCGCGAGGAACGGCTGGACGGTCTTGTGGGTGACGACGAACAGGTCGAACGTCGAGAACGGGACGAGCTTCTCGCCGAGCTCGGCGAGGCGTCCCTCCATCACCGGACCGCCGCCGGTGTCGAACCAGTGCGGCGGCGTCACCGCGTCGTCGAAGTGCGTCCGGCGGACGTACGTCCCCATGCGGTCGACGAACGGGTCTGGCGAGTCCACGTCGACGCGGTAGACCTTGAACCACCGCTCGCCGGAGCCGCGGCGGACCTGTTGGAAACACACGAGCGCGTCGGAGTCCATTCGTGTCCGGGGAGTCGGCCGCCCGACCAAAACGGTTCGGCGCCGAATGTCGCGATTGATTCTCGGCGGGCGGTCGCGACGGCGTCACGGGACCGACCGGGGAGCGAGCCGGAGGGTTTTGGTTCCCCGGCGCGTCGCCGTCGACCGTGTACTCCCGACACCACGCGGCGGTCTCGGCCGTCGTCGCCGCGGGCCTGGTCCTCGCCCTGCCGCTCGGCGCGACGCCCGCGGTCGCGGCGGGCGCGTGGCTCCTCCTGACGGCCGCGGGCGTCCTGATCGACCTCGACCACTTCCTCGTGGCCCGCCTCGTCCGCGGCGACTGGCGGAACGCCCGACGGGCGCTCGCGAGCCCCCGAGCGGCCGTCCTCGACCAGTCGGAGCTGTTCGATCCCGGCGACCTGTGGCCGCTCCAGCGCCTCCTGAGTCACGCCGTCCTCGCGCCGGTCGCGGTCCTCGCGGCGTGGCTGGCCGGCGGCATGCTCGCCGACCTCGGCGTCACGGCCGCCGCCGCGGGACTCTCCATGGCGGTCGTGCTGTACGTCCACGTGCTGACCGACCTCGCGTGGGACGTGTGGCGCCAGGACCGCTACTTCGAGAACGTCCGCCGGCTCGCCGCCGACGGCGACCCGGACGCCGGAGGCGACCCCGTCGAACGGACCGACCCCGCGGCGGCGACGCCGAGGCCTGACCGGCGGGAGCCCGACCGACCGGAGACGCGGTCGAGCGGGGACGCGACCGGCAGAAGACACATCCCGTCCGAGCCGACAGCCCCCGCGTATGGTCCCCCACGACCGGAGATCCCTCCTGGCCTCCCTCGGCGTCGTCGCCCTCGCGGGGTGTTCCGCCGGCGGCGGCCGCGACGACGGGCAGACCGACGACGGCACCGCGGAGGACGCGACGAGCGTCGACGGCGCGACGGACGACGGATCGGACGGCGAAGACCGACCGGACACCCCGACGCTCAGACTCTCGGTCGCGGAGGAGGTGCCGATCGACGGGCCCGTCAGGGTTCACCCGGGGCCGCTCGCGCGCCTCCTCGAACGTGCCGCGGAACGCGACGGTCCCGTCCGAACGCACGACGGGATGGCGTTGGAGGGGAAGACGCCCGTCCTCCCGGACGTCGAGACCGCCCGGCTCGCGGGCGACGCTGTCGACGACGGCGCGTACGCGCTCGACTTCGACGGCGGACCGCGATACGAGTGGCTGTTCGGCGCGACGTCGGTGGAGGATCCCCCCGCCGACGCCGAGGTGGTCGAGGTGGCGGACCTGCCGGCCGACCGCCGAGCGCTCGCGCTGGAGGCGATCCACGACGGCCGGCCGCGCGCGTACCCGGAGACGCCGCTGGGGACGTGGGCGAGGACCGAGTTCGTCGGCGGCTACGTGCGCCACGAGGGGACGGTGTACCGCGGACGCGAACTGGAGCAGACCGACGCCGCGTTCTTCGCGACGGAGGCGTGGTACGTCGGCACCGCGACGCCGACCGACGGGGCCACGGACGCCCCGCGCCTCCTGCTCGATCCGCTCCCCGACGAGGCCCGGCGGGTCGTCGACGACCTGCTCGCGTCGTGGGCCGAGGAGCTGGACCCCGCGGAGGCGTCGGTAGCCGACCTCGACGACCCGGCTCGGGCAGCGCTGGCGGAGACGGACTGGGTGCTCGCACACGTCGCGGCGTTCGATCTGACGACGGGGTGAGCGGGCGAGAGCCCGCTCACGGTCACGGAAGCGAGGTTCGGTCATCTCGGGACCACGCCCGGTAGCGCCACGCGGCGACCGCCCACAGCGCGAGCGTCCCGACCGGGTAGCCCGTGCGCAGGGGCTGCACCCCGAACCGGAGCGCGACGGAGAGGTTCACCGCGCCCGCGAGCGCGAGCAGGCCGGCGGTGACGCGGGGGTCCTCGCGGCCGGCGAACCCGAGCCCGGCCGAGCCGACCGCGAGGAGCCAGCAGAGGGCCGCGAGGACCCACGGGACGAGGAGCGGCGACCCCGACAGCGCGAGGTACTCGGGGAGCGTCCGGGCGTACACCACGGGCGTGAGCGAGAGCCCGCCCCACGCGAACCGGAGGAAGGGGACGCCGCTGTCGGCGAACACCTGCACCGACCACGGGACCACGCCGCACAGTAGGACGGCGGCGAGGGCGCGGCGCGGGCGCATGGTCTCGGGAGGGCACCGGTGACAAAGAGCGCCCCGGTTGCGGGTCCGGTTCACGGCATGGGACAGTCGTCCTCGTCGGCGACGGTCCGGTTCGGCAGCGACACCGTCGCCGGCTCGTACGTCACGTCGTAGGTGAACCGCGCAGTGACGTCCGCGCCGCCGAGCCGGGAGCGGTCGATCCGGATCTCGAACCGGAGCGGGAGCCCGGACTCCGTCGAGATCCATACCCGAACGTCCGCGCTTCCGGGCGCCGTCAGCGGCGAGATCCGCGAGCCGTCGTGGGCCCCCGGCAGCGACGCCGTCCGCTGGGCCAGGTCGTCGGTCCGCCCGGGGTGCAACACGACCCGGACCTCGCGGGCGGGTTCACCGTCCACGGACTCGACTCCCTCGTCGTACAGTTTGGCCGCGTCGAACGCCGCGCCGAGCCCGCCGAGGAACGTGTAGGCACGCCACGAACGGTTCCGCGGGAGGTCGACGGCGTAGGAGGCGTTCGCGACGTTGCTGTACCGCGAGTACGGACAGGGTCGGTACGCGGTGAAGCCGTCGAGGGTCAGCGTCGTGGCGTCGTCGCCGAACGGGTCGTCGTCGTCGGCGGTCGTGTGGATCCGCATCCGCCGGGCGGTCGCATTCACCGACACGGTGCCGTCGAGCGTGGCGGTCGCGGTCCGGTCGCCGCGCGTCGCCGTCGCCTCGCCATCGACGACGACTCGGTAGGCGTCGACGGTCTCGACGGCGGCGGTCGCCCGGTCGGCCGCCGCCACCGCGGCCGGATCGCTGTCGGGGCGAAGGTGATACCGGACCGTCGGTCCCAGGCCGGCCCAGACGGCGCCGAGGACGATCAGGGAGACGAGTCCGAGTACCAGCCACTGGCCGCGGTCGAGCCGTGTGGAGGGCATCGAATCCGGCGATCGACCGGCGTCGACAAGAGGCTGTCGTCGGACCGGAACGGTACGGGGGCGGAACGGGACAGAGCGGAGGGGGTTCGAGGAGGGAACCGGACCCGATGGCGGACCGGCCGGCGCGAGCCGCGATCCGTCGCGTCGGCTACTTCCGTGCGACGATGCGGAGCACGTCCTCGTCGGCGAGCTCGTGGCCCTTCCCCACCTGCTGGTCGTCGTGTTTGGCCGAGTCGCCGGAGACGCGGGCGAACTTAAAGCGCTCGTCGAAGCTCCCGCCGAGTCTCTCGCAGGCGTCGCCGACGGTGTCGCCCTCGCGGAGCACGAGCGGCTCCTCGTAGTCGACGCCGCGGCCGGGCTTGTCCATGTAGATGCGGATGAGCCCGAGCTCGTCGAAGATGCGCTCCTTCAGGGCGTCGAGGCCCTTCTCCTCCTGTGCGGAGATGAACACCGCCTCCTCGGGGTCGATGTCGTGCTCGCGGAGGTCCTCGTGGACGGTGGGGAGGTAGTCCTCGTCGATGAGGTCGACCTTGTTGACCGTGACGAGCGAGGGGACGTACTCGCGGTTGTCCATCACGCCGTCGATGAGCTCGTCGATCGTGAGGTCGTGCGGGATGGTCACGTCGGCGTTGACGAAGCCGTGGGCCCGGAGGACGTCCTTGACCGTCTCCTCGTCGAGCGACACCTCGTCGCTCATCGTCACCTGGATGCCGTCCTTGTGCGTCTTGCGCACGGAGATGTTCGGCGGGTCGGTGTCGAGGCGGATCTTGTTCTCGTACAGCTCGTGACGGAGGCGCTCGTACTGGTCGATCTCGAACACCGAGAGCATGAACACCACGAGGTCGGCGGTCCGGACGACCGAGAGGACCTCCTTGCCGCCGCCGCGGCCGCCGGCGGCGCCCTCGATGAGCCCGGGCACGTCGAGGATCTGGACGTTCGCGCCGCGGTACTGGAGCATCCCGGGGTTGACGTCGAGGGTGGTGAACTCGTACTCGCCGGTCTCGCTGTCGGCGTTCGTGAGGGCGTTGATCAGGGTGGACTTGCCGACCGAGGGGAAGCCGACGAGCGCGACCGTGGCGTCGCCGGTCTTCTCGACGGCGTACCCCTGGCCGCCGCCGGCGGAGGACTGGTTCTCCAGCTTCTCCTTCTTCTCCGCGAGCTTCGCCTTCAGCCGACCGATGTGCGCCTCGGTCGACTTGTTGTACGGGGTTTCGGCGATCTCCTCGCGGAGTTCCTCGATCTCCTCCTCCAGTCCCATCGCTAGACGGTCCGCCGTCCGCGCGCCTAAACGCTTCCCTTCGACCGACGGCCGCTGTCCTCGACGGCGACGGCGACAGCGGCGACGGCGACGGCGCGATCCGCCGGACGGCCCCCGAGATCGCTCGCCTCGGCGAGTATCACCGGCGATACGGACTTCGGTACGCCTATATTCCGGAACCGCCGAAGCCCAAGCAAGTCTGCATGCCGGACCCCTCCCGTCTCCGAGACAGCACGCAGATCGTCCTCCCGTGCGACGAGCTGGAGGGGATCCGATCGGCGGTCGAGTCCGAGTTCACCGTCTCGGTGTTCGTCGTCGACGGCTGGTGCCGGATCATCGGCAGCCCCGTCGAGATCAAGGCCGTCTCCGAGTACCTCACCAGGCACGGCGTCTCCGTGCCCTGAACGGTTCGAGCCGCCCGGGGCGGCGCCGGGCGGGCGACGGGACCGACAGGCTTTGGACGGGCAGGCCCCTCGTGCCGGTATGGACGAGAACCCGGGACTGAGCGCGGAGTACCGGCGGGCCAGCCCGTGGCCGCTGTTCGTCGCGCTGGGGCTTCCGATCGCGGAGATCGGCATCCTGTTCGGCCTCGTGCCGCTGGCGGTCGGCGGCCTCCTGCTGTTCTGCGGCTCCATCGCGGGGATGCTCCGGGAGGCCGAGTACGCCGCCTCCGTCTGGCGGGCGCTGGCCGCGCTCGCCGTGCTCGTCGTTCTCGGCGGGGTCGCGCTGTTGTACTGGGACGCGACGACCGAGTCGGACCTGGTCGTCCGCGCGTACTCGATGGTCGGCGCCGGCGTGCTGATGCTCGCCGCGGGCATCGGCGGGGAACTGTTCGCCGGCGACGCCGACCCGGCGCTGTAGTGTAGGGGCCGGATCGCGGGGAGCGGGAGGCGCCGTTGCCCGCGTGTACACCCACGGAGGGGAGCGAGCGGGGCCGACACCCCGCGGAAATGGACAAGGTATTAGGCCGCGCTGTGCAAGGGCCGTCCATGGCAGAGATCTTCGACAGGGAGACCCTGCTGGATCTGACGGTCAACGTCATCCCGCTGGGCATCATCCTGTTCTTCGTCGTCGCGTTCGTCCTCATCGACCCGTTCGAGGGCCTCGACTTCTACGGGCGGGTGCTCCAGATGGGCCTGCTCGCGTTCCCGTTCGTGGCGCTCGCCATCCTGACGTACGTCTCCGGGAAGGCGATCGCCGGCGACGAGAAGCGCGCGGAGGTGTACTTCCAGGGCCAGGCGACGATGGACGACGCCCCCACGAAACACGAGGCCGAGGCGGAGATCGAGGCCGAACTCGCGGACGACGCGGCGGGGGACGACGCGGACGCCGAAGCCGACGACGGCGACGACGAGGACGCGACGGCCGACGAGTCGGCGACGGACGGATCGTAGGCGGCGTCGACCCCTCCGGAGACGGCAAAACCGAGGGGCGTCGGACGGGGAACCCGAATCTTTCTTGTGCGTCCGACGCTGAGGCATTTCCATGGAGACTACCGGCCAACTGCTGCTGACGGTGCTCATGGGGGCGTTCCTCCTGGGCGTGGCAGCCTTCCTCGCGCGGGTCGAGGACTGGCGCTCGTACACGCCCCTGGGTGCCGGCGGCGGCGCAGTCGGTGAGTCCGGCTACGGGCACGCGGAGAAGCCCGCAGGACTCATCCGCTGGTTCACCACGGTCGATCACAAGGACATCGGGCTGTTGTACGGCGCGTACGCGACGGTGGCGTTCGTCGTGGGCGGACTGATGGTGGTGCTGATGCGCGCCGAACTGCTCACGCCGCAGACTGACGTGCTCGGCTCGGCGACGTTCTACAACTCTCTGCTCACGAGCCACGGGATCACCATGCTGTTCCTGTTCGGGACGCCCATCATCGCGGCGTTCTCGAACTACCTCATCCCGCTGGTCATCGGCGCCGACGACATGGCGTTCCCGCGGATCAACGCCATCGCGTTCTGGCTGCTGCCGCCGGGCGCGCTGCTCATCTGGGCGGGCTTCTTCCCGCTTCCGGACGTCATTCCGGCCCAGACCGCCTGGACGATGTACACGCCGCTGTCGGCGGGCGTCGGCAACGGCAACCAGGCGAACGTCGGGGTCGACCTGATGCTGCTGGGCCTGCACCTCACCGGCGTCTCGGCGACGATGGGGGCGATCAACTTCATCGCGACCATCTTCACCGAGCGCGCCGAGGAGGTCACCTGGGCCAACCTCGACATCTTCTCGTGGACGATCCTCACCCAGTCGGGGCTCATCCTGTTCGCGTTCCCGCTACTGGGCTCTGCGCTCGTCATGCTACTGCTCGACCGCAACTTCGGGACGACGTTCTTCGCGGTGGAGGGCGGCGGTCCCATCCTCTGGCAGCACCTGTTCTGGTTCTTCGGCCACCCCGAAGTCTACATCCTGGTGCTCCCGCCGATGGGCATCGTGAGCTACGTGCTCCCGCGGTTCTCCGGCCGGAAGCTGTTCGGCTTCAAGTTCGTCGTCTACTCCACGCTGGCCATCGGCGTGCTCTCGTTCGGCGTGTGGGCCCACCACATGTTCTCGACGGGCATCGACCCGCGGCTTCGCGCCTCGTTCATGGCCGTCTCGCTGGCCATCGCCATCCCGTCCGCCGTGAAGACGTTCAACTGGATCACCACGATGTGGAACGGGAAGCTCCGCCTCACGGCGCCGATGCTGTTCTGCATCGGCTTCGTGAGCAACTTCATCATCGGCGGGGTGACGGGCGTGTTCCTCGCGTCCATCCCCGTCGACCTCGTGCTCCACGACACCTACTACGTCGTCGGCCACTTCCACTACATCGTGATGGGCGCCATCACCTTCGCCGGGATGGCGGGCATCTACTACTGGTTCCCGCTCGTCACCGGGCGCTGGTACCAGCGCAGCCTCGCGAAGGCGCACTTCTGGCTGTGGATGGTCGGCACCAACATCACGTTCTTCGCGATGGTGCTGCTCGGCTACGGCGGCATGCCGCGCCGGTACGCCACCTACCTCCCGCAGTTCGCGACGCTCCACCAGGTGGCCTCGCTCGGGGCGTTCCTGCTGCTCGTCGGCGGCATCATCTGGGTCTACAACGTCGCGGTCTCCTGGATGGAGGGCAAGCGCGTCGAGTCGGGCGACCCGTGGCGGCTGGAGGCGACTGACCTCAACACCGCCGAGTGGGACTGGTTCGACGCGAAGCGGGAGACCTCGCTGGCGGCGACCGACGGCGGGACCGTCGACTCCGAGTCCGACGCCGGCGCCGACGAGTAACGCGCTCCGGAACTCGCTGTTCGCGGCGGCTTCTCCGGTGTGGTTTCGCGTCGTGGCTCGACCGACGAGCGGCCGCTCCTTCGACGGCCGCGGCTCGCGGGACCGAGAACGGCGTCGGGTGTCCGGTCGAGGGTGACCCTCCCGACCGGCGGAGCGGGCCGACAGGCGGCCGCCCGGTCGCTACTGGAACACGAGGATCAGCCCGGTGGCGAACATGAGCAGGGCGATGCCGCCGAGCACGATCCCGAGGAGGTCCTTATCGCTCATACCCGAGCCACGGGACGCGGGGACAAAAGCCCCGCCGTCCGACCCGCGAGCGCCGAGCGCAACCCCTATTCGCGCCCCGCCCGGAGCGACGACCGTGACCGTCCCGACCGACGCCGAGGGGGAGTCCGACGGGCAGGCGCGCCGCGACGGCCCCCGGATCGTCCTCGTGCTGTACGCCGTCCTCGTCGGCGTCGGCGCCGTCGCCGGCGTGCTCGTGGCGACGTTCGTCGACGGGCTGAGCGCCCCGTCGCTGTTCGCGGTGATCCCGCTGCCGGCGACGGCGCTCGGGTTCGCCGTCTACGGCGGCGTCACCATCGCCGCGGTGTTGGGCGTGCCGCTGGCGCTCGTGATCTACGTCTCCCGGCGGGTAGAAAGCGAGGGCGAGCGAACGCAGTGAGCGAGGCCTCGGGAACACGGCGGAGCGGTCTTCGTGCCGCTCCGCCCACAAAACGGCGAGGTCGAGTGAGCGAACGGAGTGAGTGAACGAGACCTCGGGAGACGGCGGCGAGGTCCGGAGGGCCGAGCCGCCCACGGAACCGGCGAGGCCGAGCGAACGGAGTGAGTGAGGCCTCGGGAAACGGCGGAGCGACCGTCGGCCGCGACCCGCGAAGTCGCCGGCGGCGAAAGGACTAATCCGCGTGCGGGAGTGGTGCGGTCTATGTACCACGTAGTACTCGGCGTCGACGAGGACGAGGAACACGCGCGCGCGGCCGCCGGCGAGATCGCGAAGCTCCCGGGCGACGGGAGCGACACGAAGGTGACGATCGTTCACGTCTTCCAGGACAACCCCAGCGGCGCCTCCGCGACGCAGGTCGCGTCGGTCCGCGAGGCCGAGGAGCTGCTGACGGAGGCCGGCGTCGAGGTCGACGTGACCGAGTCCAGCGGCGACCCCGCCGACGCCATCATCGAGGTGGGCGACGAGGTGGACGCGGACCTCATCGTCGTCGGCGGGCGCAAGCGCTCGCCGGCGGGGAAGGCCCTGTTCGGGTCGGTCACGCAGACGGTCATCCTCAACGGCGGTCGCCCGGTGATGGTCACCGGCGTCGTCGACGACGAGTAGGTCGGCGGGCGGCGGGGTCGGCCTCCGGCCGGCGCCGCCGAGGCCAGACGGGGGACGCCCGTCTCCGGACGGAGCACCCACCCCACCCCCAAACGTATTGGCGCGCACCGGGTAGCGACTGCCGTCCATGCGGACGCGGCTCGCGGTCGTCATCGGCGTGGTGGCCGTCGCGGTGCTCGCGAGCGCCGCGGTCGGCCCCTCGACGGACGACACGGGTCGCGATCCGGCGCCGGAGACGCTCTTCGCGCCGGAGGGGACCGACAACCACCTCTGGCCGTACACCAGCCGGACCCGGTCGGTCGACGGGCGGACCCTGGCGATCAACGTCGTCGTCCGGGCCGACTCGGGGGAGTTCAGGACGGCGCTCGTTGACCGCTCCGAGGGCAACTGGACGGAGGTCGAGGGAGACCAGTCCGTCGCCGCCGACTCCTCGCCGTGGCGGCCCGCCCGCGGCGCCGCGCGGTACACGTACGTCGCGCCGAGCCGGAACGCCACGGGAACGTGGGTGCGCGCCGACTACCAGCTGAGCACCGGCACGTACCTCGGCCGCCGGATCCACATCCGGGTGTACCCCGCGCCCTCGGGCGACTGGAGCGCGATCCAGGCGCACGCGGAGTACTGGGACTGGTTCCGGATGCGCCACACCGTGACCGGGATCCGACCCGGGGCGCGCTTCCTCGAGCGCGACCTCCGCGAGGAACCGTTCGTCGAGCGGGTCGCCCGCGAGTATCACGGCTACCAGGGCGGCGGGAGCGACGGCTGGACGACGACCATCGAGTTCGCCGGCCCGCTCGCGGTCGTCGGCGCGGTCGGCGTCGGGATCGGCCGGGCGCGGGCGCGACGGAGCCTCGCCGACGTCGCTCTCCCGGTCGCGCTCGCGGGGGTGATCCTCGGCGTGCGTTCGCTCGGACTGGCCGTCGAGGAGGCCGTCCCCGCGGCGAACCCGCAGATCCTCGCGGCCGGGCTGTACCCGGTGCTGGCGGTCGGACCGCCGGCGCTGGTCGCGTGGCTCGCGCGGGGGCGCCCGGCCGAACGGGTCGCGCTGCTCGCGGCCGGCGGGCTCGGGACCGGCGTCGTGCTCGACCTCGCGGGCGTCGGCGTGCGCGTCGTGCCGATCCGGATGGCGATCCACCGGCTCGGCCTCTGCTGTGCGCTCGGGCTGTTCGCGCTCGGCGTCGCCCGCGGCGACCGGCGGACGGCCGCGGCGGGCCTGCTCGCGTGGGCGCTCGCGCTCGCGGCGCCGCTTGCGGGCTACGTGTGACGTGTGCGCCCCGCCGACCGCCGGCTCAGCCGTCGTCGCTCCGCGTCGCCCGGTAGATCACCACGCCGTCGTTCTCGTACACGCGCGTCCAGCCGTCGGCGTGCGCGAACGAGCGGTTCAGCGTGCCGAAGGTGACCGTCGACTCCCCGCGGACCGTGTACCGCCTCTTCGGGAGGTAGACGTACCCCGGGTCGGCGCCGACGGCGGCGGCCGTCCGCTCGACGCAGGCGGCGCTGTGACACCGCGACAGCGTCTCGAACGCCGCCAGGTGGCGCTCGTAGGCCGCGGGGTCGCGCCACTCCACCCCCCACGGCCCGACGAGCAGCGTCCGGTCGGCCAGCGCGGGGAGCCACTCGGCGGCGTCGCCGACGACGACGAACGTCGCGTCCGGCGGCGTCCCGCTCGCGATCCACGCCATCGCCGCGCGGTCGTCGCCGTCGACGAACTCGGGGGTGGACGGGTCGCTCGGGCGCGTCATCTCGTAGCCGAGCGCGACGCCACCGCCCGCGGCGGCGACGAGGACCGCGAGCGCGGCGAGGACGACACGGCCCTCGGGAGCGACGGATGCGGACCCGGATCCGGCCCCGGAAGCGGAGGCGAACGGCCGTACCCGGGCGAGCGCCGCCGTCGCGGGCGCGAGCGCGTCCTCCGGGACCCGGCCCGCGAGGTCGACCGCGACGGCCGCGAGCGCGAGGGCGCCGACCGTGTAGGCGAACCGCGGCTGTTTGAACAGCAACTCGGCGACGACGACCCAGGCGGGCAGCAGCCGGTCGCCGCGGACCAGGAGGTAGGCGGCCGCGGCGAGGGGCACCAGCGTGAACGGGGAGATCTCCCCCGCGAGCAGGGCGGCGCCGCCGCCGACGCCGCCGTGGGTGCCCGCGGCGGCCGCGAAGGTCGAGACGCCGTGGGTGGAGACCGCCCACACCAGCCACGGCGCGGCGACCGCCGTCCCGCCGAGGCCGACGGCCAGCCCCCGGAGGAGCCCCGCCGGCGACCGGTCGAGCGCCGCCCACAGGACGACGTAGCTGGCGACGACGAACAGCGCGTACGTCGGGTGCGACAGCGCCGTCAGTCCGAACAGGGCCGCCCCGGCGACGAGCGCGCGGCGCGACCCGGTCGCGTACGCCCGGTAGCCGGCGCAGATCGACGAGAGGGCGTACAGGAAGGCGAACGCCCGGACGACGCCCCCGGCGGAGACGTGCCACTCCAGCACCTGCGGGTTCACGGCGACGAGCGTCGCCGCCGCCGCGCCGCCCGGCCGCGACGAGGTGAGGTCACGACCCAGGAGGTAGACGGGGACCGCGACGGCGACGACGGCGACGCTCGGGAGGAGTCGGGCGACCGCGACCGGGTCGGCGCCCAGGTCCAGCAGGACGGCGAACAGGTAGAACTGCAGCGGCGGATACGCGAACGGGACGCCATCGGCGGTGTAGCCGGGGATCCGCGCCGGCGGCAGGTAGCCGTTCGCGGCGAGCTCGCCCGCGATCTGCGCGTACAGGCCGGCGCCGTACGCCGGGTAGGGGTTGGTCGCGAGGTACACGACGACGGCGACGACCGCGGGGACCAGCGACAGCGCGAGCCAGGGGCGGTCGCGGGCGTCGACCGGAAGCGAGGCGCGGACGCGGGCGAGGCGCGAGGGGGTCCCGGACGGGCCGGTCGCCGCCCCGCCAGAGGCGTCCCCCCCGCTCATTTGCGCTCGAACCGGACGGGCCACCGCAGCGACGCGGAGACGCCGCGACGCCGGTACTCGATCCGCGCCAGCGCGGGAACCGACACGAGCAGCGCGAGGACCGCGGCGGCCTCCACGGGGCCGACCCACCGCGGGCGGACGTACGCGACGGCGTTGACGAGCGTCGGCGGCGCCGCGGCCGCGACGCGGTCGAGCGCGGAGCCCTCCCGCTCGGGGTCGAACGTCCGCGAGTCGAGCCCCAGCGACGCGGCCGACTCGCCCCCGGCGCTCTCCTCGCCCGTTCCGAGCCGCTCGGCCTCGTACGGGAAGCCGATCGAGGCCGTCCAGACGACCTCCCCCTCGCGGTCGACCTCGACGACGCGGTCGCCGTTGGAGTCGGTGATCAGCGTGTGGCCGTTCGGGAGGCGGTCGGCGTCGCGGGGCCACTGCACGCGGTCGTCGCTCCACGTCCACGAGCGCACCCACTCGCCGTCCTCGCGCTGGTACTCGACGACGCGACCGTTCTCGGAGTCGGCGACGAGGAGGGCGGGACCGCCCCGCTCGGGCGGGATGTAGTCGGGGTTGTGCTGCTCGTACAGCGTGTCGTGGTCGCCGTCGCTCCCGAGCGTCCAGTCCTCGCGGAGCCCGCGCTCCATGTCGACGAAGGCGACCTGGTCGTGGTTTCGGAGGCTCACCATGACCGCCTCGCGGCCGTCGATCTCGACGTACTCCACGTCGTTGAGGTGGGTCCAGTCCGCGGGGAACGGCCCGCCGCTGTCGGTCGGGTCGAACGCCGCCTGTGCGTCCCACTCCCAGGTGATCAGCTCCGTCGTCGTGTTCACGACGAACACCCGGTCGCGGGCGATGTCGGCCACGAGCAGGCGCTCGTCGTCGATCCGGTCGACGTCGTGCCAGCGGGTGGAGTGCTTGCCGGGAGTGATCCGGCTGTACACGTCGGTCGACTCGCCGGTCGTCAGGTTCACCCGCTCGACGCCGTTGCGGGTGCAGACGCTCCCGCCGCACTCGTCGGCCGCGAGGTGGTCGGCGTACACGAACTCGACGGTCGCGTCGGTGCCCTTGACGGGGTCGACGTCCCAGTATCGGGTGTGCCCGTTCTGGTGGTAGTAGACGCTCCCGTCGGGGGCGAACGCGACCAGTTCCGCCCGGGCGCGCGGGCCGTCGTTCTCGTCGGCGACGAACGCGTTCGAGTCGGTCGCCACCACGGTGACGGTCTCGCGGGGCCCGACGACCGCGGCGTCGTCGCCGGTGCGCAGCGCCTGCTCGACGGCGGGGTCGCCGGCGACGCCCTCGCTGTCGCGCTCGGCCTCGACGTAGCCGACGACCAGCACCGCGGCCGCGACGACCGCGACGGCCGCGAGGAGGACCCTCGCCGACGGCGTCGACGGGCTCGGGGACATGCGAACCCCTCCGGCGCCCCCGCACAAATACCCCCGCGACCGTTCCGGCACGGCGGGCCGGCCCGCGGTCGCGGGTCGCCTACAGCAGGCCCCCGGGAAAGTCCGAAGAGATATTGCGCCGGGTGGCCGAACGTCCGTGAGATGGGACGACCGTCGACGGCGGCCGTCAGCCGAAGGCGCGCGCTCGCGGGAGCCGCCGCGGTCGGTAGCGGTACGCTCGGCGGCTGTATCGGACGGATCCGGACGATGTCCGGGTGGGAGTCACAGCGGCAGGTCTCCCTGGAGGTCAAGACCGTGCCGGCCGACGCGGACCCGTACGCGCTCCGGGTGGCCCGGCAGGCCGCCGAGTGGTTCCGGACCGCCGGCATCGACGTGCAGGTCACGCCGATGTCCGAGCAGGAACTGTTCAGGCGGGTCCTGCTCGACCGCGAGTTCGACCTGTTCGTCGCGCGGCTGCCGCGGCGGTTCCGCACGCCCGACAGCCTCTACTCGCTGTTGCACTCGCGGTTCGTCGAGACGCCGGGGTGGCAGAACCCGTTCGGGTACGCCAACCTGGAGGTGAACGAGCTCCTGGAGACGCAGCGGCGGGCGACCGGCGAACGACGGGCGGAGGCGGTCGCACAGCTCCAGCGGACGGTCGCGCGGACGCAGCCGTTCACCGTCGTCGCGTTCCCCGACGACATCCGGGCCGCCCGCACCGACCGCTTCGAGGGGTGGCGCGGCGCCGACCTCCGGTCGCCGACCGGCTACCTCTCGCTGGATCGGGCGGCCGCTCCCCTCGACCGGACGAGCGGGGACGACGACGGGACCGGCGACGACGGGACGGGCGGCGACGGAACTGGCGGCGGGGACGGGTCCGGCGCCGACGGGAGCGGGTCGGACGACGACGCCGGCGACGCCGCGACCCTCCGGACCGCCGTGACCGACCGCCGCGGCACGTCGAACCTGAACCCGCTGGCGGTCGAGTTCCGCGGGACGGGCGTGCTGACCGGACTGCTGTACGACTCGCTCGGGTACGCGACCGACCGGGGGACCGTCGAGCCGTGGCTGGCCGAGTCGTGGGCGGTCGACGACGCGGGGCTCGCCCCCAGGGCCGAGGTGACGCTGCGGGCCGGCGCGACCTGGCACGACGGCCAGCCGCTCACGGCCGAGGACGTCGCGTTCACGTACGACCTGCTCGCGGACACGGCGCTCGGCGAGCGCGACGGGGACGGAGCCGACGGCGGGGACGACGGCAACACCGAGACGGAGGCCGACGGGGGCGGGAGAGTCCCCGCCCCGCGGTTCCAGGGCCGGAGCAGCCTCGTCGACGAGGTCCGGCCGGTCGACGAGCACACGGTCGAGGTGCGGTTCGTCGAGTGCGCCCCGGACGTCGCGGTGCGGGCGTTCACCGTCCCGGTGCTGCCGAAGCACGTCTGGGCGGACCGCACGGGCCCGGTGTCGCTCGGCGGGATCGAGTTCGGCCCGGCGACGGAGGCGCTCGTGACGAACAACGTCCCGCCCGTGGGGAGCGGGCCGCTCCGGTTCGTCCGGAACAACCCCCGCGAGTCGCTCGTCCTCGAACGGTTCGAGGAGCACTTCCTCGTCGGCGGGCCGTCCGAGGACCTCCCCGCCGACCTCGCGGGCGGTCCCGCGTTCGACCGCCTCGCGCTGCGGGTCGTCGGGTCGGACGTGAGCGCGGTCGGCGTCGTCGCCGACGGCGACGCGGACGTCACCGGCACCGCCGTCGGGGCGGACACCGTCCCGCGGATCGGCCGCGCCGACGACACCGACCTGGTCGTCGACGAGCGGTCGGCGCCGTACGTCGTCGGCTACGACGCCTTCTCGCCGCCGCTGACGAACCCCCAGTTCCGCCACACGCTCGCGCGACTGTTCGACCGGAAGTACCTCGTCGAGGAGGTGTTCTCCGGCTACGCGTGGCCGGCGGTGAGCCCCCTCGCGGGCACGGACTGGCTCCCCGCGGACCTCCGATGGGCCGGCTCGGACCCCGTGACGCCGTTCCTCGGGGCCGACGGCTCGGTCGACGCCGAACGCGCCCGGGAGGCGTTCCGCGAGGCGGGGTACAGCTACGACGGGGACCGGCTCGTCCGCCGGGAGCGATGAGCCTCCTCGAACTGGTCCTCGAGGTGGCCGTCGTCGTCGGGGCGATGCACGCCCTCTCGGCGGTCGCGGTCCTCGGGGTCGACGACCTCCGCGCCGCCCCCCGCCGCCTCCGCCCGACGGTCCGGGCGGTCGCAGCGCCGCTGGGGGCCCTGCTCGCGGTGCTCGCGCTCAACGGGGTCGTCCGCGACATCGGCGTCGAGCTATCGTGGGTGATCGGCGTGAACATCACCGGCGCCATCTACGCCCTCGAGGGGACGTTCGTGGCCGTCCTCCAGTCGTACGCGACGCCGGCGGCGACGGCGTACTTCTCGTTCGTCTACGTGTTCGGCTACGTCTACCTGCTCACGTTCCCGGGGGTCGCGTACGCGCTGCGGGGCGACGTCCGGGCGCTCCGGACGCTGATCGTCGCCTACGGGCTGAACTACGTGATCGGGCTCGCCTGTTACGTCCTGTTCGTCGCCTACGGCCCTCGGAACCTCATGCCGGATCTGGTCGAGTCGCTGCTGTTCACGAGCTGGCCCCGGTCGCAGCTGCTCACGAGCCAGGTGAACGTCAACACGAACGTCTTCCCGTCGCTGCACACGTCGCTGTCGGTCACGGTCGCGCTCCTCGCGTACCGCACGCGCGAGCGCTATCCGCGGTGGACGGCGGTCGCGCTCGCGCTCGCGGCGTCGATCGTCGTCTCGACGATGTACCTCGGGATCCACTGGGCGACGGACGTGGTCGTGGGCTGCGCGCTCGCGGTCGCGAGCGTCCGCGCCGCCGAGCGGTACGAGGCGCGGCGCGAGCGCGAGGGACGCGGCGACCCCGAGGGACGCGACGCCCCCGACGACCCGAACGACCGCGGCCGGCCGGGGGGTCCGGGCGAGGAGGAGTGTCGACGCGACGGACGGGTCCGGGGGTGACGCGGCGGCCGCGTCGGGTGCGGGCTCAGACCGCCGACTCGCCGAGCTCCGGGCGACCGGTCCCGTTCCCGCCCGCGCGGGCGTCGTGGTAGCCGCCGGCCCAGAGGCGGGCGGCCACGATCTGCGCGTAGAAGAACACGAACGCGCCGACGACGGCGCCGAGGATCGGGATCCCGTTGAGGACGCCGACGAGGACGCCCGCGGCGACGAAGACGCCGACCGAGAGCGCCCACGCGGTCGCGTACTCCCCGCTGAGGACGACCGGCCTGATCGTCCCGACGTCGAAGGCCGCGCCGACGCGCCGGTCGTCGGCGAAGGCGACGACCGCGGCCACCGCGACGTACCCGAACACGAGCGCGAGGACGAACGTGAGCAGCGTGCCGACGACGAGACCGGCCACCCCCGTGGCGGCGCCGCCCCTGGTCCCCGTGGCGATGGCGACGACCGATCCCCCGACAGCGACCGCGCCCACGATCCCGGGCACCAGCATGTACACGACCCCGATGACGAACGCCTTCGCCCCGTCGACGACGAGCTCCTCCCAGTCGTCGAACGTCGGCGGCTCCGGATCCCCCTCCAGGCTGTGTCGGATGACCCGGACGATGTACCCGTACACCGGGAGCAGCGGGAGCAGCAGGAAGCCGAAGACCGACAGCACGCCCCCGATCAGGACGGTCTTCATCCAGTCGTCGTGTTCCGTGGGATACGTCACCGCGTCGCGGATCTGTGGCATGACCAGCAACATATCATCGTTATAGTATTTAGTAATGGACGTCGTACGGCGAGTAGGCGACCGAAAATCGGCGCCGCGGGACAGGAGGTCGCACGCGGCGGCGGATCGCCGACCGGCGCCGTCGTCGGGACGCGGGTCGCCGACCGGCTCACACTATCGGACGTACGCACTTCGAGGGTTTCGCCACCCCGGGGGTGGCGACTATCTTCGCGAAGGGACGTCCGACAGTATCAGTCGCCGCCGAGGGCGTCCGCGACCAGGTCGGCGACCGCCGCCGGTGACCGATACCCCGTCTCGACCGCGACGGCCTCGCCGTCGCGGAGGCACACGACCGCCGGCGCGGCGTCCACGTCGACGCGGCTCCGGAACGCCGACGCCGCCTCGCCGTCGATACCGGCGACGGCGACGCCCTCGGGGAGCGCGTCGAGGGTCTCCTCGATCTCGGCTTTCATGCGGTCACACGGGTCACAGCGGAGCCGCCAGACGAACACGACCGCCTCCCCGTGCTCCGAGAGGAACGCCTCGACGTCCTCGTCGGCCAGTTCCGGCATCGCCTGCGGCACGGGCGTGGCCGGCTCGATCTCGGTGACGACGGCCGCCATCGTCGCCCGCTCGACCGGGTCGGGAACCGGCTCGTCGACGTCCTCGAAGTGCGCGCGCAGCGCGAGGTACGCCACGAACTCCTCGCGGGTGACGCCCTCCTCGTCGATGCGGCGGACCGCCTCCGAGTAGTCGAGGCCGAACGCGTCGGCGACGGCCTCGGTGAACTCCCGCTCGGGGAGGTCGCCGTAGCTCTGCCCGTACAGGTCGAGCACGTCGTGCAGGGTCGAGGAGACGTGGAGCGTCCCGTCGTCGTCCTCGCGCACCGCGCCGACCTCGATCAGTCGGTCGAGCAGCGCCTCCGTGTCCGGCGGGTCCGGCGGGGCGCCCGGGTTGGGGTTCGCGCTCACTGTCAGACACCCAGGTACCGCTCGCGGGTAGACTCGTCGGCGCGAAGCTCCTCGGAGTCGCCCGCGAAGACGACGCTCCCCTGGTCGATCACGTACGCCCGGTCGGCGATGTTCATCGCGGCGACCGCGTTCTGCTCGACCAGCAGGATCGTCGTGCCCGCGTCGGCGATGCGTTGGATCGCGTCCTCGACCGTGCGGATGATCTGCGGCGCCAGCCCCTCGTAGGGCTCGTCCAGCATGAGCAGGTCCGTGTCCTGCTTGAGCGCGCGGGCGATGGCGAGCATCTGCTGTTCGCCGCCCGAGAGGGTCCCCGCCTTCTGGGAGGCGCGCTCCTTCAGGCGCGGGAACACCTCGTACACCTCCTCGGTGGACATCCCCGGGTGGTCCATCGACACGTCGCGCCCGACGACGTTCGACCAGTTCCGGGCCACGTCCGAGAGGTGGAGGTTCTCCTCGACGGTGAGGTTCGGGAAGACCCGTCGCTCCTCGGGCACCAGCGAGATGCCCAACGAGGAGACGTCCTCGGTCGACCGGTCGGTGATGTCCTCGTCCTTGAACCGGATCGTTCCCTCCCGAACCTCGGGCGGCCGGGCGCCCGCGATCGAGCGCAGGGTCGTCGTCTTGCCCGCGCCGTTGCGCCCCAGCAGCGTGCACACCTCGCCCTCCTCGACGTGCAGCGAGAGGTCGCGGAGGATGTGGCTCTGGCCGTAGTAGGCGTCGACCCCCTCGACCGAGAGGAGGTGATCCCCCTCGACGGCGGCCTCGGTGGCGGCGGCGGCGTGCGTCGCGGCCACCTCCTCGGCGGCCGCGTCCGCCTCGGCGGCGCTCTCGGCGTCGGGGCTCGCTTCGGGGGCGTCGGAGCTCACAGCTCCACCCCCCCGAGGTACGCCTCCTGAACGTCCTCGCTGTCCTGTACCTGTTCGGGCGTGCCGTCCGCGATGACCTGCCCGCGGTTCAACACGAGGATCCGGTCGGAGATGCGGAAGATGACTTCCATGTCGTGTTCCACGATGAGGATGGTGAGCCCGAGGTCCTCCTGGAGGTCCTCCACGAGGTCCACGGTGGCGGCGGTCTCGTCCGGGGACATCCCGGCGGTCGGTTCGTCCATCAACAGCAGGTCCGGCTCGGAGGCCAGCGCGATCGCGATCTCCAGGCGACGCTTGTCGCCGTACGGGAGGCTCCCCGCCTCGAGGTCGGCGTCGCCGAGCAGCTCGACCGCCGAGAGCATCCGGTCGGTCGTGTCGTGGACCGCGTCGAACCCCGAGAGCCGCTTGAGGAAGTCGAACCGGAACGACCCGTGTTCGGCCGCCAGCGCCGCGATCTGGACGTTCTCCTCGACGGTCATGCTCGGGAAGATCGACGCCGTCTGGAACGACTTCGAGATCCCCGACTGCACCGTCTCGTGGGGCGACAGGTCCGTGATGTCGGCGCCGGCGAACTCGACGCTCCCGGCGGTCGGGTCGAGCGCGCCGGTGATGCAGTTGATCAGCGTCGACTTGCCGGCGCCGTTCGGTCCGATGACCGCCCGGGTCTCCCCGGAGTCGACCTCGAAGCTCACGTCGTCGACGGCGACGAGGCCGCCGAACTGCTTCGTGAGGCCGTCGGTGCGCAGGAGGCTCACTCGCGCTCACCCCCGTCGGCCGCGGCCGGCTCCTCGCCGCCGCCGCCGCTCCGTTCGCTCAGCATCGCCGCCAGATCCGAGAAGGCGCCGTAGATGCCCCGCGGGAACACCCACACGATGAACACGAACACGGCGCCGAGGACGAACCGCCACAGCGACCCGATGGAGCCGATCACCGGCAGGCTGACCCCGGAGACGACGTTCGCGACGTACTCGAAGACGAACGCCCCGAGCACCGGGCCCACTAGGCTTCCCGTCCCGCCGAGGACCGTCATGATGACGAAGTCGCCGGAGGTGATCCAGTACAGCCCGGTCGTCGGGTGGATGTACTGCTCGTGGATGAGGAACATCGAGCCGCCGACCCCCGCGAACACCGCCGAGATGATGAACGCCATCAGCTTGTATCGGAAGACGTCCAGCCCCACGAACTCGACGCGTTCCTCGTTCTCGCCGAGCGCCTCGAAGATGAGGCCGTACGGCGAGTTGATCACGCGGTTGCCGACCCAGACGGCCAGCAGCATCATCACCGCCGCGAAGCCGTACATCACCGTGTAGGAGTCGAACACCGGGATCAGCTGCGCCTCAAGCGGAAGCGCCCCGAGGAACAGCCCGTGAGCGGCGACCTCGGAGAAGCCGTTGTCGCCGTTCGTGAGCCACGCGCCCGGCCCCAGCGCGTAGAAGTACAGCGCCTGGCCGAACGTCAGCGTCAGGACGGCGAAGTACACGCCCGAGCGGCGGATCGACACGAAGCCGATCGGCCACGCCAGCAGCGTCGCGACGACTGTGCCGGCGACGACCATCAGGATCGGGCTCGCGACGACCTGGCTGAACAGCGCCGCGGTGTAGGCCGCCGAGCCGAAGAAGGCGGCGTGCCCGAACGACAGCAGTCCGGTGTAGCCGAGCAGGAGGTTGAAGCCGATGACGACGATCCCGTAGGTGAGCACCAGCGACGCCAGACCCGTGTAGCCGCCGATCGAGAGGCCGATCACCTCGCCGACGGCCCCGAGGACGTCGACGAGCAGGAACGGGAACACGACGAGCGCGGCCGCCGTCACGATGACGACGAAGTCGTCGCGCTCGCGGAGCCCGGACAGCCGGGAGCCGCCCGCGGCGGCCGTCGGCTCCGATCCGGACTCGGTGACGGTGCCGCCGTCCGTGCTGGCGGCGTCCGTCGGGTCCTCGGCGGTCATTCGTCCACCCCCACGGAGCCGAACAGCCCCTCGGGTCGCACGATCAGCATCACGGCGACGAAGAGGTAGAGGACGATCTGTGCCCACTGACTGTACGTCTGAGTCATCGCCGAGATGATGACGCCCAGCACCAGCCCGCCGGCGATCGCGCCGCGGACCGACCCCGCCCCCCCGACGACTATCGTCAGGAACGCGGGCACCAGCGCCCGTTCGGTGCCTATCTGGGGGCTGATCGTCTGGATCGACGCCCCGATGAGGCCGGCGAACGCCGCCAGCGCCGCGCCCAGCGCGAACACGAGGCTGTACGAGCGGTTGATCTTGATGCCGAGCAGCCGCACCATCTCGGAGTCGCGCGTGCCCGCCTGGACGACGAGCCCGAAGTCGGTGCGCTCGATGGCGACGTACGTCACGCCGATGACGACGAACGCGATCCCGATGATGAACAGCCGCCAGGAGGGGAACAGCCCGACCACCGGGAGGTCGACAGGCTGGGCGACGTTGATCCCGAAGATAGTCGACGGACTGATCGACTGGAACGTGTTCCCGCCGATGACGTTCTTGACGATCTCCTCGACGATGAGCGCGAGGCCGAACGTCACGAGCAGTTGGTCGGTCTCCGGCCGGTCGTAGAACGGCTCGGCGACGAACCGCTCCATGAGCAGGCCGACGAGGAAGCCGACGACGGGCACCACGACGAGCGCGACGAGGAACCCCCCGTCGAAACCGAGGGTGGTCACGCCGGAGCTGTACAACAGCCCGTTCGAGAGCGTCGTCTCCCTGAAGACGAGCAGTCCGACGTACGATCCGACGAGGTACAGCGCGCCGTGTGCGAGGTTCAGGAACTCCATCGTCCCGAGGATGATGGTGAGCCCGATCCCCAACAGCGCGAAGATCGCCCCCTGTTGGAGGCCGTTAAGGAGTATCGATGCGATGTCCACCTGTAGAGGTATCATTATTCTTCGTGTAGGAACCGTGTGGTCCCCCTGTGAGTAGTTGTCGGTGTTGTCATTCGTTGACGCGGTTCGTCCCTCGGTCGAAGAAAGTGCCGGTCTGGATCGGCGTCGGCGGCGCCGTCGTCAGTTGTTCTCGTCGCCGTACTCGCCGAGGTTGCACTCCGCGGCCGGGCCCGCGTCGCAGGCGTAGCCGAGGTTGTCGCGGGAGGTCTGGTTGACGATCTCCAGCAGGCTGTCCTCCGTCTGCTCGGACGGTTCGAGCCCGCGCATGACGAGGACGTCCCGCTGGGCCTGGTGGTCGCACTTGCGCATGTTCTCCGAGCCGAGGCCCGCGTTGTCGTACTGCTGCCCCTCGAGCTCGCGGATGACCTCCGGCGGATAGAACGTCCCGGCGCGTTCGGCGGCGGCGGCGTACTGGAGCGTCTGCGTGTACGCCAGCCGCGCGGCGTAGCTGGGTGCGCGGTTGTGTTCCGACCGGTACGCCTCGACGAACGACGTCGAGGCGTCGTTCTCGAGCTTCCAGTTCCAGTCGGCCGTGCCGAAGATGCCGCCGATGGAGTCGCTCGCCGCCTCAGCCATCAGGCGGTTGTACAGCGGGACGACGATCTCCATGTCCTGGTCGAGCCCCTGCTCGATCGCCTGCGGGAGGGAGTTCGCGGCGTCCAGGCCGTAGTGGTTGAGCACGAGCACGTCCGTCTCGTCGCGCGGGACGTCCGCGAGGTACGACGAGTAGTCGGAGGTGCCCAGCGGCGTCGGCACCGAGTCGATCTGCGTCCAGTTGCCGACCTCGGTGAAGAACTTCTTCATCGAGGCCTGCTGTGTCTGACCCCACGAGTAGTCGGCGTACAGCTGGTAGAAGTTGAGGTTCTCGCCGTACTCCTCGGCGAGCACCGGAGCGAGCGCCTGCCCGGTCATGTACGCGTTGAACATCTCGCGGAAGGAGTAGCGGACGCACTCCGGCCCGGTCGTGTCGTTCGAGTGCGTGATGCAGCACTGGAACTGCACCTTCTCCGACTGACACAACTTCTGGACCGCGATGGCGACCGCCGAGGACGAGCCACCGGAGATCATGATCGCGTTGTCCCGGTTGATCATCCGCTGGGCCGACTGCCGGGCCGTGTCGGGGTTCGTCGCCGTGTCACCCTCGACCGATGTGACCGTCTTGCCGAGGACGCCGTCGCCCGACAGGTCCGACCAGCTGTCGACCCAACCGCCGCCGTTGTTCAGGTGCTTCTTCGCGAGGTTGTACCCGCGGAGTTCGTCGGCGCCCTCCTGAGAGTACGACCCCGACTGCGGGACGTTGAACCCGAACACGACCTCGTCGCCCTCGACCGGGTAGTTGCCGAGCGCCGGGTACTCGGACCCGCCCCCGCCGCCGCCCGTACAGCCGGCGAGCCCGGCGAGGCCCGCGGCCCCGGCGGCGCCGGACGACTTCAACACGTCACGTCGACTCAGTGTGGTGGTATCCCGTGCCATAGCCCTATCCGTGGAAGCGACCTTAATGAACGTTCCCCCCATATTCCCTTAAATCGTGTTAATATGGGTAATATGTTACACCCACATATACATTGATAATGGTTATCAAACGTAGGCCGTTTCAGTCCCGCGGTCGGGCAAGAAACGACGTGTCCGTTTTCTAGCGTTCGTAACGCCGTACCCGACTGTCAGGCGAGCTCGTCGGCGACCTCCGACAGGCCGGTCACTTCGAGGGACGGCTCGACACCGATCCGCTCGAAGGGGTCGTTCGCCCGGTTGACCCAGGCGGTCTCCATGCCGGCGCTGCCGGCGCCGGCGACGTCCCAGGCGTTGCCGGAAACCAGACGGCAGTTCCCGATCGGCGTGTCGGTCCGGTCGGCGGCGTTCTCGTACACCGCCGGGTTCGGCTTGAACGTCGACACCTCGTCGGCGCTGATCACGTCGTCGAGGTGGGCGTCGAGCCCGGCGTTCGCGGCGAGCGTCTCCAGCATCTCGGGGTTGCCGTTCGACAGCACCGTCACGGTGTGGCCGGCCTCCGAGAGCCGCGTCAGCGTCTCGACCGCGTCCGGGTACGGGTCGAGGTGGTTGTACGACTCCAGCAGGCGCTCGCGGGTCGCGTCGTCGACCTCGATGCCCCACTGGCCGAGCGCGTACGCCAGCGCGTCGCCGGTCACCTCCCAGAACGGCTCGTACTCCTCCATCAGCGCCGACTGGTAGGAGTACTGGAGCTGTTTCGCCCGCCAGGTCGCGTCCAGTTCCCCCACGAGCGCGTCGGGGGCGTCCAGCTCCGCCGAGAGCGTCTCGGTCACGCTACTGGTGTCACACAGCGTCCCGTACATGTCGAAACACAGCGTCTCGGGCATGCTCCGGGGATCCGGCTCATGTGCCATAGTACCACGGAACGCGGCGAGTTGTCGGGTCCCGGGCCCCGGCCGACCCACGGATCGGCCGATCGTGGGACCCCGCCGCGGGCGGCGATCCGTGACGCCGACCCACGGGGTTAAGTGCGTGTCCATGGTATCGTACCGCATGGATCTGCGAGACGCAACGACCGAGGACGTGGACGGGATCCGCGAGACCGCGCGGGCGTCGCTGTCGGCGTCGTACGGGCACGCGCTCTCGACGGACCTCATCGAGGAGGCCGTCGAGTCCTGGTACGACGCCGACGAGGTGACCGAGACCCTCGAGGACGAGGACTCGGTGTTCGTGGTCGCCGTCGACGACGGCGAGGTGGTCGGGTTCGTCCAGAGCTACCTCGTCGAGCGCCGGGAGCCGGTGGGCGAACTCGACTGGCTCCACGTCCACCCGGATCACCGGGGGAAGGGGCTCGGCGACGACCTGCTCCGGGCCGCGGAGACGGAGCTGCTGGAGCGGGGGGCCGAGCGCATCGAGGGACGCGTCCTCGAGGCCAACGAGGCCGGCACCGAGTTCTACGAGCGCGAGGGGTTCTCCGAGATCGGGGAGCGGACCGTCGAGATCGGCGGCGAGGAGTTCCTCGAGCGCGTGTACGCCCGCTACCCGAGCGGCGAGGGCGAGCAGGTGCTGACGGAGGCCCGCGTCGCCGGGGACGGCGAGCAGGTGTACGTCGCCTACGACGAGGCCGAGCGCGCCTCGATGGCGCCGTTCTACGCGACGTACGCCGACCGCGAGCGCACCGAGCGGGTCGGCTACGTCTGCGGCAACTGCGACGGACACAACGTCAGCGTCGACACGATGGACCGCGTCCAGTGCGGCGACTGCGGCAACAAGCGGAAGGCGAGCCGCTGGGACGCCGCGTACCTGTGAGGGCGGGCGCCGGCCGGGCCGGCGACGCCGCCGGTCGCGTCCCAGCCGGCCAGTCTCACGCGCGATACTCGCGGGGCGGCAGTTAAGTCGGGCCGTCGACCCACTCGACGCATGGACGGACGCGTGCTCGCCGTCGTCGGCGCGAAGGGGGGCGTCGGCAAGACGACGACGAGCCTCAACCTCGCGGCCGCGCTCGCCGAGGACGGCCGCGCGGTCGCCGTCGTCGAGGCGGACCTGGCGATGGCGAACGCGGTCGACTTCCTCGACATCCGCGTCAACGGCGGGCGGACCCTCCACGACGTGCTCGCGGGCGGCGCCGGCGTCGGCGACGCCACCTACCCCGCCCCGGGCGGCTTCGACGTGGTGCCCAGCGGCGTCGACCTCGACGGCTTCATCGAGTCGGACCTGGAGCGGTTCCCGTCGGCGATGGACGCGCTGAAGGCGCGCTACGACGCGGTGCTCGTCGACACCGCCGCCGGCGTCAGCCGCGAGACCGTGGTGCCGATGCGGGGCGCGGACGCCTCGGTGCTCGTGTCCACGCCCCGGGTCGCCTCCATCCGCGACGCCGACAAGACGATGACCGTCGCCGAGCGCGCGGACGCGCCGGTCGGCGGCGTCGTCCTCACGAAGTCGGGGACCGGTCGCTCGCCCCCCGCCGACCGCATCGCCGACTTCCTCGACACGGAGCTGCTCGGGCACGTCCCCCACGACGAGTCGATCCCGAGGGCCCAGGACGCCGGGCAGCCCGCCGTCTCCTACCGCCCCCACAGCGACGCCGCCGACGCCTACCGCGAGGTGGCCGCCGCCCTCCGGAAGCGCCCCGACATGCTCGGGATGACCGTCACCGCGAACACCGGCGGCTTCCGCTTCGGCGACGGCGACGACGCGTTCGCCGACGGCGGGGGCGGGGACGGCTCCCGCGGCGGGACCGACGACGGCTTCACGAGCCCGTTCGGGTAGCCGCGGGGGTCGAACGGGCGAACGGGCGAGCGGCCGGACGACGGAGTCGGTCCGGCCGGGGGCGACGACGGGGCGACGGCACGGCGGCGCGGCGACGCTACCCCTGACCGACCATCCGCTCTTCGTCCTCCCACTCCTCCTGGCGGAGTTCGTACTTCTGGACCTTCCCGGTGGAGGTCTTCGGGAGCTGTCTCACGAACTCGATGCGCGTCGGCGCCTTGTAGTGGGCCATGTTGTCGCGGGCGTACTGGATGAGGTCGTCGGCCGTGACGCCCGGGTCGCTCGGGTCGCCGCCGGCGGGGACGACGAACGCCTTCGGCGTCTCGCCCCAGTCGTCGTGCGGCGAGGGGATGACGGCCACGTCGTCCACCCGGTCGTGGCTGAACAGGGTGTCCTCCACCTCGATGGAGGAGATGTTCTCCCCGCCGGAGATGATGATGTCCTTCTTGCGGTCCTGGATGGAGATCATCCCGTTCTCGTCGACGACCGCGAGGTCGCCCATGTGGTAGTACCCCTCGGCGCGCTCGGAGAACGCCTCCTCGGTCGCCTCCGGCTTGTTCCAGTAGCGGTCCATCACCTGGTTGCCGCGGACGACGACCTCGCCGATGGTCTCGCCGTCCTCGGGCACGTCCTCGCCGTCCTCGTCGACGACGCGGATCTCCGTGCCGAGGTAGCCGAGCCCCTGGGTCTTCTTCACCGCGAAGCGGTCGTCGGAGTCGTCCTCGAAGAAGCGCCGGGCGTCGCTGGTGGTGATGAGCGGCCCCGTCTCGGTGGCCCCGTACACGTGCATGAGGTACCAGCCGAACTCGTCCTCCACCGTCCGGATCGTCGCCTCCGGCGGCGCCGCGCCCGCGGTGGCGACGCGCACGTCCTGGCCGGCGTCGGGCTCGCCGCCGTGCTCGTCGAGGTGGTCGCCGAGCATCTTCAGCACCGTGGGGGCCGCACAGAAGTACGTCACGTCCTCGGTGCGGAGCTTCTCGAAGACGTACTCCGCGTCGACGCCGCGGGTGCACACGTGCCGGGCGCCCATCCCGGTGACCGCGTAGATGTGGCCCCAGCCGTTCACGTGGAACATCGGGAGCGTCCACAGGTAGGTGTCGTCGTCGCGGATCCCCTGGTGGACGGTGATGAGGTACGCGTGGAGCGTCTCCGTCCGGTGAGTCCGGCAGACGCCCTTCGGGTCGCCGGTCGTCCCGGAGGTGTAGTTGATCGTGATCACCTCGTCCTCGGTCATCTCCGGGCGGTCGTAGTCGGTCGACTCGGCGATCACCTCGTCGAACTCCTCCCAGTCGCCCTCGACGGCGTCCGCGTCGTTCGTGACGAACGTCTCCGTCGGCACGTCGTCGCGGATCGCCTCGATCTTGTCGGCGTAGGCGTGGTCGGCGTAGACGGCGTCGACGCCGGCGTCCGAGAGGATGTACTCGTAGTCCGACTCGACGAGCCGGTAGTTCAGCGGCGTGTGCACCGCGCCGGCCTGGAAACAGCCGTACGCCGCCGCCAGGTGGTAGTGCGTGTTCGGATCGAGCACGGCCACCCGGTCGCCCTTCTCGATCCCGCGCGCCTGCAGGGCCGCCGCGAACCCGTCCGCGCGTTCGCCCAGTTCGTCGTACGTGAACCGGTCGCCGTCGACCCCGAGGACGGCCTCGTGGTCCCCGTAGTTCCGACGCGCCCGGTCGAGGAAGTCGGTCACCAGCAGCGGTTTCTCCATAGTGGGCGAAACTTCAGGCACGTTCGTGATAATCGTTGCGGGGCGGTACCGCCCGACAGGGAGGGGGCCCGCGCGGTCCGGCGGCGCACGCGAGGGTGCGCTCCGGAGCGCTATCCACCGCTCGGGGCCCGTGGGGAAGTCGGGGGAGCCGAACCGACCACTACCCAGATAATTGATAAGTGATCGGCGGGCGTGTCGGCGGGTATGACGCTCAGGGAGTACGTCGGTCGCCCGCACCCGGACGGGGAGGCGACCGTCGCGCACGCCGCGACACACTACCGGTGGACGCCCGGGGGCCGGACGCACGGACGGTGCCCGCACTGCGGCGCGGACCTGGAGCTGTCCGAGCGTCACGTGCTCGTGACGCTCTCGCGGCCGGCGGGCGAGGACGAGCGCCGCCACCTCTGCGACGAGGCCTGCGTGGCGGCGTGGCTGGAGGGGGAGTAGCGCGCGAAAGAACGGAACGCGAAGCGACGCTGAACCGAGGCGACGGCGTCGTTAGTCGCCCTGGACGGTCCGCCGGATGTCCTCGACGACGTCCGGGTTCCGAAGCGTGGACGTGTCGCCCAGTTCCTCCTCGTTGGCGATGTCCTCGAGCAGCCGCCGCATGATCTTCCCGGAGCGGGTCTTCGGGAGCTCCGGCGTGAACACCACGCGCTCGGGGCGGGCGATCGGGCCGATGGCGTCCTCGACGGCGGCGATTATCTCGTCGCGGAACGCGTCGGTCTCGTCCTGGCCCTCCTCGGTGATGACGTAGGCGTAGACGGCCTCGCCTTTCACCTCGTGGTCGCCGCCGACGACGGCGGCCTCGGCGACGCCCTCGACGCCGACGATGGCCGACTCGATCTCCATGGTGCCGAGGCGGTGGCCGGAGACGTTGATCACGTCGTCGACGCGGCCGAGCACGGTGATGTAGCCGTCCTCGTCGATCTTGGCGCCGTCCTCGGGGAAGTACACCCAGTCGTCGGGGTCGTCGGAGTCGACGTCGGAGTACTCGGCCCAGTACTCGTCGATGAACCGCTCGTCGTTCTTGTACAGCGTGCGGAGCATCCCCGGCCACGGCTTCTGCACCGTGAGATAGCCCGCGCGGCCGGGCTCGACCTGCTCGCCGTTCGTGTCGACGATCTGCACGTCGACGCCTGGCAGCGGCGGCCCCGCCGAGCCGGGCTTCATGTCCTTGACGCCCGGGAGCGTCGTGACCATCATGCCGCCGGTCTCGGTCTGCCACCACGTGTCGACGATGGGACACTCCTCGCCGCCGATGTGCTTGTAGTACCACTTCCACGCGCGCGGGTTGATCGGCTCGCCGACCGTCCCCAGCAGGCGCAGGCTGGAGAGGTCGTGCCGGTCGGGGTACTCGGGACCCCACTTCATGAACGCGCGGATGGCGGTGGGCGCCGTGTACAGCTGGGTCGCCCCGTAGTCCTCGACGATCTGCCAGAGGCGGTCCCGGTCGGGGTGGTCGGGCGTCCCCTCGTACATCATCGTGGTGGTGCCGAGCGCGAGCGGCCCGTACACGATGTAGCTGTGGCCGGTGATCCAGCCGATGTCGGCCGAGCAGAAGTACGTGTCCTCCGGCTTGATGTCCAGCACCGCCTGGGAGGTCCACGCGGTCCACGCGAGGTACCCGCCGGTGGTGTGTTTCACGCCCTTCGGCTGGCCGGTCGTCCCCGAGGTGTACATGAGGAACAGCATGTCCTCGGCGTCGCGGTCGACCGGCTCGACGGTCGCGCCCTCGTGGGCGGCCATCAGCTCGCCCCAGTCGTGCTGGGACTCGCCGAGGTCGTGGCCGAAGTCGTCGCCGTTGGGGCCGAGCCGGTCGACGACGACCGTCTCGGTGTCGTGGTCGACGCCCGCGAGCCCCTCGTTGGCCTTCTCCAGGTGGTCGAGGGGGTCGCCGCGGCGGTAGTAGCCGTCGCAGGTGACGAGGTACTCCGAGTCCGCCGAGTTCATCCGGGTCGCCAGCGCGTCCGCCGAGAAGCCGGCGAACACGACCGAGTGCGGCGCGCCGATGCGGGCGCACGCCAGCATGGCGATGGGGAGCTCCGGGATCATCGGCATGTACATCGTGACGACGTCGTCCTCGCCGACGCCCAGGTCCCGCAGCGCCGCGGCCGCCTCGTTCACCTTCTCGTGCAGCTCTGCGTAGGTGAGCGTGACGTTGTCCTCGTCGACGGGCTCGCCCACCCACTCGATGGCCGCCTCGTCGCCGCGCTCGTCGAGGTGGCGGTCGAGACAGTTCGCCGAGGCGTTCAGCGTGCCGTCCGTGAACCACTCGTAGAACGGCGGGTTCGAGTCGTCGAGCACCTGGTCGTACGGCTCCTCCCAGTCGAGGAGGTCGGCGGCCTGCTCCCAACACTCCGGCCAGCTCTCCTCGAACTCGTCGTAGATGCCCGCGTCCGACACGTTCGCCTGCTCGACGAACGCGTCGGAGGGCTCGAACACCTCCTGTTCCTCGAGCCGGGCCTCCAGTTCCACGTCATCGTCTGCCATAGTCACCCGATACGTCGGAATCGACCGTGATAAAACTGCCTCACCGCGTCAACATCGTCCCGTCGTCTCCCGGTTTCGCGAGCGCCGGAACGCTCAGTGTCGGCGGCGAGACGTGCCGAGCGGGACGATCAGTCGGTTGCGGCGGAACCGACGGGCGGCGAGGGGACGGGCCGGTCGCGGCGCGCGAGGGGCGAGTCAGTCCCAGGTGACCCACGCGAGGAACGCGAGCGCGACGAGCTCCAGCAGGCGGAGGCCGCCGACGGCGAGGTGCGCGATGGGGGCCTGGGCGGCGATCCACTCGCTCAGGACCGGGTGGAAGTAGAAGATGTACAGCGCGAGCGCGTTCTCGGCGAGCAGGACGAGGGCGAACGCCGCCAGCCCGAGCGTGTGTTTCGAGCGGAACCGCCTGTAGTTGCGGCCCCAGACGTAGCTCAGGCCGAGGAGGAGGACGACGTTGAGCGCGGCGGCGCCCCAGATCACCTGCAGCCAGAGGCTCATCGGCTCAGCCCCCAGTTGCGCGCAGGTGCGTTTATACTCTTTCCAAACTCCGTCCCGAATGCGTGTCCGGTCATTCTACCTGCTCCATGATCTGCTCGACCGTGTCCCAGTGCCGTCGTGCGCGGTCGGTCGGGAGGTACACCGCGCCGTAGTCCCCGCCCTGTTTCCGGAGGACGTCGTTGTCACACAGCACGTCGAGGTGGTGGCGGACCGTCGTGTAGTCCAGCTCCAGGGCCTCGGCGAGCTTGTTGGCGTTCCGCGGCCGCTCGTCGAGCGCCTTGAGGATGCGGACCCGGTTCTCGCCGCCCCGGGTTCCGGTGAGCACGTACCACAGAACGCCGTCCATCGTTCGTTCCCCTCGTCCACCGTCGAAGTAAGTCCACCGAACCGGGCGAGGGCGTCAGACGCGACCGACGACCGCAGGTCGACCGACGGCCCGTGGGGCGGACCGGCGGTCCGGGGCGCAGCCGACGAGCCGGAATCCTCCGGCGCCTACGACGCCAGGCCGATGGTCTCCCGGTAGGAGCCGTAGTGCGTCTCGAACACGTCCATGATCTCGCCCATCGTGGCGTACGCCTTCACCGCGTCGACGATGTACGGCATCACGTTCTCGTCGTTCCCGATCGCCTCGTCCAGCGCCGCGAGCGTCCCCTCGACGGCGTCGTCGTCGCGTTCGGCCTTCACGTCGGCGAGCCGCTCCAGTTGCCGCTCCTGCACCTCCTCGTCGACGTGGAGCAGGTCGGGTTCGGGGTCGTCCTCGACGGTGTACTTGTTGACGCCGACGACGACCTCCTCGCCCTCGTCCACGCGCTCCTGGTACTCGTAGCTGGCCTCCTGGATCTCGCGGTGGAAGTAGCCCTGCTCGATCCCCTCGAGGACGCCGTCGCGGACGGAGCCGTCGCCCATCTCCTTGAGCTCCTCGATGTACGCCATCGTCTTCTCCTCGATCTCGTCGGTGAGGCTCTCGACCATGAACGAGCCGGCGAGCGGGTCGACCGAGTCGGCCGCGCCCGACTCCTCGGCGATGATCTGCTGGGTCCGCAGGGCGACCCGGACCGCCTGCTCGGAGGGGAGCGCCAGCGCCTCGTCGAAGGAGTTCGTGTGCAGGCTCTGTGTCCCGCCCAGCACGCCCGCGAGCGCCTGGATCGTCACGCGGACGATGTTGTTGAGCGGCTGCTGGGCCGTCAGCGACTGGCCCGCCGTCTGCGTGTGGAACTTCAGGCGCTTGGACGCCTCGTCCTCGGCGCCGTACCACTCGTCCATGACCCGCGCGTAGATGCGCCGGCCGGCGCGGAACTTCGCCACCTCCTCGAAGATGGAGTTGTGGGAGTTGAAGAAGAACGACAGCTGCGGCGCCACCTCGTCCACGTCCAGCCCGCGCTCCTGTGCGTCCTCGACGTACGCGAAGCCGTCCGCGAGCGTGAACGCCAGCTCCTGGATCGCCGTCGACCCGGCCTCGCGGATGTGGTACCCCGACACCGAGATGGGGTAGATGCCCGGCGTCTCCTCGATGGCGAACTCGACGGTGTCGGTGACCAGATCGAGGGACGGCTCCGGGGGTATCACCCACTCCTTCTGGGCGATGAACTCCTTGAGCATGTCGTTCTGGAAGGTGCCCCGGAGCTGTTCGCGCGGGACCCCCTTCCTGTCGGCGAGCGCGACGTACATCGCGAAGATGACGGGCGCGCTGGGGTTGATCGTGAACGAGGTGGACACCTCGCCGATGTCGATGCCGTCGAAGAGGATCTCCATGTCGCGGAGCGTGTCGACGGCGACGCCCTCCTTTCCGACCTCGCCGTCCGAGAGCGGGTCGTCGGAGTCCTTGCCCATCAGGCTCGGCATGTCGAACGCCGTCGAGAGGCCCGTCTGACCGTTCTCGATGAGGTAGTGGAACCGCTCGTTCGTCTCCTCGGCGGTACCGAAGCCGGCGAACTGGCGCATCGTCCACGTCCGTCCGCGGTACATCGTCGGGTACGGCCCGCGGGTGTACGGCTCCTCGCCGGGGAAGCCGATGTCCTCCTCGTAGTCGATGTCGGCAACGTCGTTCGGGCCGTAGAGATCCTGTATCTCCAGGTTCGAGACCGTCGCGAAGCGGTCCTTGCGCTCGCCGTGTGCGTCCAGAACCGGGTCACGGGTCTCCTCCTCCCACTCCTCGCGGGACTCGCGTATCTCCGCGAGGTCGTCCTCGTCGTACATGGACGCACAGACTGCCGGAAGGACCATTAACGATTCGGGTGGCGGGAACGCGTCGCCGCGACACCGCGAACGATCGCGCCGACACCCCTGCCGCCTCGTCGCCGTGGATCGCGTTCGCGATCGGAGCGTGCCATGGCGAACGGAGCCGGGCCGTCCCCCGGCCCCCGCGGAGCGAAACACGAAACACGACGGCGCCCCAATCCCCGTCGACCACCGTGCGGGAATACCAGCGCAAACAGCTCCTCGAACGCGTGAACAAGGAGGGCGCCACGATCGGCGCGGACATCCCCGACCGCATCGAGGTGCAGGGCGAGGAGATCGACCTCCGGGAGTTCGTCTTCGAGATCAAACGCCGCGACACGGTCCCCGAGGGCGAACGCGAGCGCGTCGAGCGGGCGAAGCGGAACCTCCGTCGCGAGCGCCTCGAACGGCTCGAACGGATCGAGGAGAACCGCGTGGACTTCGAGACCGGCGAGGAACTCGCGGCGTCGATCATCGGCATCGACCGCGCGCTGGACGCGCTGGACTCCCTCCGGTCGCCGGGCGTGGAGACCGAAGTCCGCAAGCAGGAGACGATGGACCGGAAACGCTGGATGAGCTTCCTGAAGAAGGCGCTGGGCCACGAGGACGCGAGCGGGAGCAAGCGCGGCGGGTACTAGGTTAGCGGGGTGGCGAGGTGACGGATCGGTCGGGGCGGTGGCGAGGTGACGGGTGAGATGTCCGCGAAGTCCCCCTCGGCGGGGGACTTCGCGGTCGTCGTCGCCGCCTCCACACCGACAGCGCGACGGACGACACCAGATCGCGCCCCGTCGTTCTAAGTCGCGTCCGTCCCGATGGACACGTAGCAATGCGAAACGCCGAGGTCGCCGGCCTGCTGGAGGAGTTCGCGGACCTGCTGGAGGCGCAGGGCGTCGAGTACAAGCCGAACGCCTACCGCCGGGCCGCCGAGAACGTCCGCGACCACCCGCGCGCGATCGAGGACCTGGCCGCCGAGGGCGGCGAGGACGCCGTCGCGGAGATCGACCGCGTCGGCGACGCGATCGCGGCGAAGGTCGTCGAGTACCTGGAGACCGGCGAGATCGGGGAGCTGGAGGAACTCCGCGAGGAGCTGCCCGTCGACATGGCCGCCCTGACGCGCGTCGAGGGCGTCGGCCCCAAGACCGTCGGCACGCTGTACGAGGAGCTCGGGATCACGACCCTCGACGAACTGGAGGCGGCCGCGGAGGCCGGGGAGATACGGGAGGTCGAGGGGTTCGGCGCGAAGACCGAGCAGAACATCCTCGACAACGTCGCGTTCGCGCGGCAGGCGGGCGAGCGCCAGCGCCTGGGCGACGCGCGGCCGCTCGCGGACGGGGTGGTGGAATACCTCGGCGACGAGGACGCCGTCGAGCGGATCGACGTGGCCGGGTCGATCCGGCGGTGGAAGGACACCATCGGCGACGTTGACGTGCTCGTCGCCAGCGAGGTCGGCGAGGCGGTCGTCGACGCCTTCGTCGACTGGCCCGGCGCCGACACGGTGATCGAGGCGGGCGAGCAGAAGGCGAGCGTCCGCGCCGACGACGTCCGGGTCGACCTCCGCGTGGTCGTCCCCGAGGAGTTCGGCGCCGCGCTCCAGTACTTCACCGGGTCGAAGGACCACAACGTCGCGCTGCGCAACCGCGCGATCGACCGCGGGCTGAAGCTCAACGAGTACGGCGTGTTCGATATCCGCGACGTGGACGACCCGGACGCGGGACAGCGCGTCGGCGAGCGCCTCGGCGGCGCCGAGGAGTCGGAGATGTACGGCGCGCTCGACCTCCCGGTCATCCCGCCGGAGCTACGCGAGGACACCGGCGAGATCGACGCCGCCGCCGCCGGCGGGCTTCCGGACCTGATCGCCGAGGACGAGATCCGCGGCGACCTCCACACCCACACCGAGTGGTCCGACGGCGGCAACACGGTCGCGGAGATGGTCGAGGCCGCGGCCGACCGCGGCTACGACTACCACTGCGTCACCGACCACGCCGAGGGGCCGGGCGTCTTCGGCGACACGGGCCTCTCGGACGCCGACGTGCGCGAACAGGCGGAGGAGGTCGGTGCCGTCCGCGCGGACGCGGACATCGAGGTGTTCCACGGCGTCGAGGCCAACGTCGACGCCGACGGCGACGTGACGACGAGCGACGACCTGCTCTCCGACCTCGACATCGTGATCGCCTCCCCGCACGCCGCCCTCGACCAAGGGGACGCCACCGACCGGCTGGTCCGCGCGGTCGAGCACCCCGAGGTGGACGTGCTCGGCCACCCGACGGGCCGGCTGATCAACGAGCGCGCGGGGCTCGACGTCGACTACGAGCGCCTCGCCGAGGCCGCCGCCGACGCGGGCACCGCGCTGGAGGTGAACGCCAACCCCGCTCGCCTCGACCTCGACGGCGACGCGGTCCGCGCGGCCGTCGAGGCCGGCGCGGCGGTCGCGGTGAACACCGACGCCCACACCCCGGCCGAGTTCGACAACGTCCGCTACGGCGTCCACACCGCCCGCCGCGGGTGGGCCGAGACCGCGGACGTGCTGAACGCCCGCGACGCCGACGGCCTGCGCGCGTTCCTCGACGGGTGAGGATGGGAGCCCGCGACGGCGCCGATACCGACGGCGACGACGGCGGCGCTCGCGACGGCGACGGCGACGGCGACAGCGACGGCGGCGAGCCCGTCGTCGTCCCCGAACGCGACCCGCTCCTGCTCGACGCCATGCTCGGCGGCCTCGCGAGCTACCTCCGGATGTGCGGCTACGACGCCGCGTACGCGCTCGACAGGGGCGTCGAGGACGACGAGGCGGTCCGGCGCCTCGCGGCGGCCGAGGGGCGACGAGTACTCACCCGTGATCGCGACCTGGCGGCGGCGACCCCGGGCGCGCTCCTCCTGACGGAGCGGGACGTGGTCGACCAACTGCGCGAACTCCGCGAGGCCGGCGTCCGGCTCAGGCTCGCGGAGGCGCCCGCCCGATGCGGCGCGTGCAACGGGCCGCTGGAGGCGGTCGACCCGGACGCCGACCGACCCGACTACGCGCCCGAGACGGGGACGCTGTGGCGGTGCCGCGACTGCGGGCGACGCTTCTGGAAGGGGAGCCACTGGGAGGACGTGCGCGAGACGCTCGCGTCTCTGTGAGCCGCGACGGGACGACCGACCGACGGCCGGGGAACGGATCCGCGTCGAAGCCGAGTTCCGAGAACGGCGGCGGGAACCGAATCAGCGGGGGCTCCAGTCGTCGCACGCCTCCATGTCGTCCATGAGGTCGTCGTGGAGGCCGCAGTACGGCTGCATCCCCTGGTCCGTGCGGACGTACTGGAAGTGGCCGCAGGAGCCGCAGTAGGAGTCGCCCGGCGAGTCCGCCCGCTCGGAGGGCCCGTCGGCGGCGGCCGCGGGGCCGGACGGTCCGCCCGCCGACGAACCCGTCGTCGTCGAACGGGGGGACCGAGTGTCGGCGCCGCCGCCGGCGTCGTCGGCCAGCGGCGTGATGTCCGCGGAGGAGGCGCCGCCGTCGCTCACCGTCCCGGGGCCGGCGTCCGTCGCGGGCCGCGAGCGGCTCCCCGAGTCGCCGGCGGCGGACCGCGTCCGTTCCCGCTGTCGCTTCCGTTCGACCTCGGGCCGGTTCGTCTGCGTCTCGACGCTCCCGTCCGGGGTGTTCCCGAGAAGGCCGACGCCGCCGACGGTCGCCGTCTCGCCCTTCGCGCCGCGTATCTCCTCGGCGGTCGACTTCGGCACCTCGATCACCTTCGTCTCGCCGCCGCGGGTGACCTCCAGCGAGACGGTGCCGCCGGGGTTGTTCCGCGCCTTGAAGTTCGCGACGCCGGTGAACAGGCACCAGAACGTCGTGAACGCCCCGAGGAAGTAGACGCCGGCCGTCGGGAGCGTCAGGTCGGAGTACTCCCCGACGCACCGCGCGCCGGACCAGTGGCAGGGGTACGCGTGCGCGAACAGCGCGACCCCGAGCACCGCGACGCCGGCGCCGATGACGGCCGCCGCCTTCGTCCGGGGGCTCGTCGGCATGATCGCGAGCACGCCGAGGAACGTCGCGGGGGTGCCGAGCCCGGCGAGGATGCCGGCCGCCTCCCGCGCCTGCGCGAGGTTCCAGCCGAGCGCGACCGCCGTGACGTCGGTCGCCGCGACGACGATGGCGGCGACGACGAGGAACGCCCCGAGCGAGAACGAGCCGATCCCGAGGTACAGGCGCCTGAGACTGGCGTACTCGCCGACCCGGCCCTCGTACACCTCGGCGAGACTGCTCATACACCGTGTTATAACAGCATCACTTAAAACGATGCGTCAGACGCCGGCATGACGCGCACCCACACGGGGGACGGCGGCGGGGACGGGATCGACGTGAGCGACGGATCGACCGCCGTCGGCCGACGCCGCCGTCGACCGGATAGCGCCGCTCCGAAAGGATTAGGCCGACCCTGGGCGAACCCTGGGACATGGCTGACGACGAGGAATCCGAGGAGGAGGAGCCCGCCGTCGAACTCGGCGACGGCCCCGCGGTCGAGGGCGCGCCGCTGGCGCGCGTCGCCTCGCGGCTCACGTGGCCCCAGGAGAAGTCGAAGGTGCTCGACAAGGAGGGCGACGCGACGATCCGGACGCCGGACGGGCCGCGCGACCTCGCGGACGTGCTGAGCGAGGTCGACACCACCTACTTCGACCGGCGGCAGACGTTCGTCGACGAGGTCGAGGACGTGATCGGACGCGGTCCCGTGCGGACCGCCGAGTAGCGCCCGCGATCCGGCGTCCCCGGTCGGCTGCCGCCCGTCGGCGGCCGTGAGCGAGGCCCCGCCAGGCTTTCTACGGGTCCCGACGAAGCGGAGCGTATGAACCTCCCCATCGACCCCGCCGCGGTTCGGGGCGACGACTACGGCGAGAAGCGCGCGACGCTGGAGATGGACCACGAGGACGCGGTCGAACACGTCCGGGAGACCTTCACCGACCACGGCTTCGGCGTCCCCGTCGAGTTCTCGCCGTCGGACCTGCTCAACGAGAAGGTCGACGCCGGCCGCGATCCCTACTACGTGCTCGGCGCGTGCAACCCCCGGATGGCCGACCGCGCGCTCGACGCGACCGACGGCCGCATCGGCGCGCTGTTCGCCTGCAACGTCGTGATCTGGGAGGAGGAGCCCGGCGTCCAGACGGTGTATCACGTCTCCATCATGCGCATCGCCCGACTGCTGGGGATCGACACCGACGAGGAGGAGATGGACGCGATCGTCGAGGAGACCGGCGAGATGGTCGACGCCGCCTACGACGACCTCGACTCCTCGTAGTCGGGGGCGTCGCTCGCGTCCGCGTCAGTTCGCGTCGTCATGGCCCGCCTCGCCCGCGGAGCCGCCAACGGCGTCGTCCGCGGAGCGGCCTGCAGAGCCGCCGTCGGTGTCGCCGTCGGCGGTACCGCTCCCGGCGACTCCCGTCTCCTCGCGGAGCTCTCGAAGCTCCGCGCGGGTCTCCTCCAGTTCGCGTTCGACCGCAGCGAGGCGGTCGTCCTCGCGGTCGTCGCCGCGGAGGAGCTTCACTCCCCCGAGGATCGCGATCACCGCGACCGCCGAGCCGCCGAACAGGAGCAGGAGCACGAGGAGGACGATCAGCAGTTCCGGTCCGCCGGGGATCTGTCCGATCGGGAGGGCCATATCGGGGCGTCGGTACCCGACCACATACCTCTGGCGGGGGTGCGGGACGCTCGCTTCGCTCACGGCTCACTCCGTTCGCCGTTCGCGTTCCGAGGCCTCCCTGCGGTCGGCCTCGCTTCGCTCGCCACTAGGTGTGCGACCGAGCGGCACGGAGACCGCTCCGCCCACGGAGCCGACCGGCCGGAGCGAGTAGACGGGTCCCGGCTACGTCGTCCAGTCCGCGAGGCTCGACTGGAGGCCGGCGACCATCGTCGACTTCTTGCGCAGGCGCGCCAGCGACACCGGGAGGTGCTCCGCGACCTCCCTGACGGCCGCCTCGAACGTCTCGGCCTCGCCGTGCTCGCCCTCGAAGGCGTTGCGGACGCTCTCGCGCACCTGCCAGACGCCGACGGGACCCCAGTAGTCGTCGGAGACGTGCCGGAGGACGAGTACCTTCGCCTGCCGCCCGCGCTCGGAGAGGTGTTCGAGCACGCCGAACCGCGAGGCGTAGTACGCGCCCGCCGTCTCGTCGACGTACCCCGTTCGGCCCTCGCGGTTCTCGTGGGCGGCCGAGAGGTACGTGTCGCCCTCGGGGTCGGGGTGCCAGATGCTCCCCGGCGACTTGATCTCGACCAGCTCGAACTCCCAGTCGCCGGGCGCGAGGATCACCCAGAAGGCGTTGCCGAGGTACTCGTTGCGCCACACCTGCACGGTGTCGACGCTCCGACGGTCGCGGATCGTCCCGCGGAGGTACTTCCCGACGGTGTCGTCGACGGCGGTGATGGACCACCGCGTCGGCACGAGGCGTCGCTGGTCGTCCCGGCCCAGCGCGCCCGCCGAGAGGACGGTGTTGATGTCGTACACGTCGAAGCCCCGCCGGTAGAGGTACGTCATCGCGCCCTCGGCGCGCCAGTCGTCGTCCTCCAGCGTCTTCTTCACCGGGCGCGGGACGTGGGGGTTCTCCGCCAGGTCCGCGTCGGCCGCGCGGGCGCGCGGCCCCGTCGGCGTCGCCACGTCGTCGGCGGTCACGTCGAAGTCGAGGTCCGGCCCGTCGTCGAGGAACACCTCCACGTCGACCGGACGGTCCGCGATGGCGACCTCGCGCTGGACGCCGAGGAAGCCGTCCCACGCGTCGCTGACGTTCCTGGCGTCGACGCCCTGCGTCGAGTTGAGGAGGGAGGTGCGCCGCTCGAACACGTCCGAGATGGAGACGCCCTCCTCGTACCACGCGCCGCTGGTCTCGAACTTCTCGGCCTCGCGCTCGTGGCCCACGGGCGACAGCAGGCCCGTCGACAGGTCCGGGTAGTTCGAGGAGCCGACGAAGATGGACGGGGAGACGGAACCGAACACGGAGTCGCCGCCGGTCGCCTCCTCGAAGCGGTGCTGGAACGACTCGAGGTGGTCCATCAGCTCGTAGGACTTCTCGCGCGCGAGGCGCCGGCGCTCGGCGCGCTCGTTCTCCTCGAACTCGACGTAGTCGTCCAGCTTCACGGGGTAGCGTAGCCGACACGGCCGTATGAACGTTACCCGTGCGTGGCACGCAGGTCGGGAGAGGATACGCGGAAAAACGTCTACGGACGAATCTTCAATTAGTGAAATAGGCCAGGTATGAGTTATATTGTCTGACGCAAGCGCTTCAAGAATTTCGCCACCTCGGGGTGGCGAATCTCTTCACGAAGGTACGTCTGACAGTATTACTTCAGACTGTCTGGTTCGTCGATAGTACTGCCCGCTTCACATTCTCCCCAGTAATGATCCCATTTGTCGGTCGAATTCGAAGAGCAAGTTACAGAACATGCGTTGCTTGAACCTGCGTCACAACCCATAGGTGTGGCGTATGTCGTTCCTGACTCGTCGTACCTGAGTCCGTCGTCGTGATTGATACCAATGTTGTGGCCGACTTCATGAATCGCTCCACGAATAGCACCTTCAGTGGGATCACCTCTATCACCGTATCGATCCACTCCGAGGCTATGTTCGGCGATCTCGTCTCCTTGTTTTTTATAACAGGCATCGGCTGCCCCGTCGGTGGACGACGTTTCTACCTCGCCGAGGCCAGAATATGCGCCAGACGGCTTGTCCTTCGAGAGGATTAGATTCGCGTCGGTTGATTCGTCTGTATGTCCCTCCTTCCAAGTGTCAAACTCATCGAGAAATTCACTGCCTGACCAGCTGTCGTTTACATCGAAGCTGTAATCGTCGCTCAGCGTAATGTTGTGATCGAGATTCTGATGACTGAGCGAGTTGTCTAGATGCGCACGCACAACTTTGGCTGCCTTCTGTTCGTCATCATAGTAGTACCAGCAGTGGCTGGATAGATCCTGAGATGTGTAGATCGTGATGTCGTATGTCATTGGATTACCTCCACAGAGGCCGTCGACACGACTTCCGTTCCGCGCGTAAGTTCGTATGTAACGGTCGTATCCGGCTCTCCATAGCCGAAGAGCGTCGGACTCGGGTATCTCATTTTTACTTTCTCAGTTACGACTTCATTTGTCGGTACCTCGAATTTGATAACATCTTTGTGAGGATCGTTTTTAGCACCGACGATACTCACGAAAGTCCCGCTCCTGTCGCCTGTGTTCTCTACCTCAATTTCAGCCATAAATGATTCTCCAAAGACGGCAGTCTTAGGAAGACTGAATTTCGTGACGGAGATATTAGGCGAGACCGCGAGTCGCGATTGTGCTTTAGAGGGTAGTTCCCAAGCGAATACAACCTGATCCGTTCCCGGCTTCGTAAAGCCGAGTTTCAGATCTGTGGCGGAAATCTGTAACGGCACCGCGAATCCTACCGAGAATACTGGACTAATATAATCTGGAGGGAGTCGTACAGCATCACTCGGTACTTTTAGTGGTTCCTGCTGATACTCTCTCGCGAGATCAGCCATTGGAGCGGACGCAATGGCTGCGAGCCGGACCCCATCAACGAATTTGGAGGCTCTATACAGCTTGTCTCCCACGATGGCGACGATTGAATCAATTGGAGGCCGAACTGCGTCTGACGCGCGATCGTACGAGAGATTAGCGAAGAGGTACTGCGACAACTTGTTGTGTCTCGTACTGAACGTATCCACACTTCGAGTGTACACGAAATCGTTCAGAACGAACGTCTGACCGAGTGAGAGTCCGCCGTAGCTCTCCGTATGACTATTGGTCACTGAACTGGATATTGAGCTGGCTGCGACTGGTTGTGCCGCCCCGAGAGAAACTCCCGCGGCTCCAACTGCTGACAATACCCGTCGACGACTTAACGAAGGGGAGTGGTCTTTTTTCGACATCTCCATCAGTTAATTTCACTATGAGTACAAAAATGCTTCTAGTAAATTCTTACAGATATTAATAAAATACGATCAGAGAGAGAGAATTTTATGCTCCAGTCCGGAATTTACTTTATTACTGATGTTGGAGGCTGCCACAAGGCACATACATTAGTCGTCACACATTGGTGTATGCGCCAACCAATCAGCAGTATATTCCTCATAGCGATAGTTCTCATAACCGGATGCGCGGGGATCGGAGACCAGGCCTCGAACCAACCGAACGTTACGAAAACCGATACGAATGCCGTATCGACGGCAAATAGTACCGGGACATCGGTCCCCTCGACATCAGATGCAACATCGACCATGTCACGCACGACCTCGCAGCGTCGGGCGAACCTCCCTGCGGAACTCGAACTCTCCGGGCCAGCGGATACCGCAACGAACGTATCCGTATCATTGAAATATGAGTCTAACGGGACGAGGTTGTTCGGGATGGACGTACGACTCGAACCCGACGTGAGGATCGGTATCGATTACACGTTCCCGAGATCCGGTACGTACCTCGTCACCGTCTCGTCGGAGGGGAAGAAAAGTACGTACGAGTGGGATATCGGGTCCCGAGACCCCGATACTGCACTGTCGATCGATCTGACCGAAAATGGGGAGATCGAGATCGTCCCCATCGCGGCATAACACCAGAAAGGATCCCAGGGAATCGGAACATATGCGCCCTGCTACTGTCGGACGTAAGCAGTTCAAGAATGTCGCCACCCCGAGGTGGCGAATATCTTCACGAAGGTACGTCCGACAGTATGAGTCCCCCAGCGTTTGAGGTAAGCCTACCGAAGAGCAGACGCGGAGGAAATCGCATGACGGTGCATAACCGACCGCTCGTAAGCCGAGTGAGTTCTCGAGCGGCCTACCCGTGGATGCCCATCGCCTCGATCTGCTCCTGGTAGCGGTTGCGGATGGTGACCTCGGTAACCTGGGCGACGTCGGCGACCTCGCGCTGGGTCTTCTTCTCGTTGCACAGCAGGGAGGCGGCGTAGATGGCGGCGGCCGCAAAGCCCGTCGGCGACTTCCCCGACAGCAGCCCCTGCTCGGCGGTCGTCTCGATGATCTCGTTGGCCTTCGATTTGACCTCCTCGCTGAGTTCCAGTTCGGAGGCGAAGCGCGGGACGTACTTCTTCGGGTCGACTGGCTTCATCTCCAGGCCCAGTTCCTGGGAGACGTAGCGGTACGTCCGGCCGATCTCCTTGCGCTCCACCCGGGAGACCTCGGATATCTCCTCCAGCGATCGGGGGATGCCCTCCTTTCGACAGGCCGCATACAGCGTCGCGGTGGCGACGCCCTCGATGGAGCGCCCCCGGATGAGGTCCTCGTCGAGCGCGCGGCGGTAGATGACGGAGGCGACCTCCCGTACCGAGCGGGGGACGCCGAGGGCGCTCGCCATGCGGTCGATCTCCGAGAGGGCGAACTGGAGGTTGCGCTCGCCGGCGTCCTTGGTCCTGATGCGCTCTTGCCACTTGCGCAGGCGGTGCATCTGCGACCGCTTCTCCGAGCTGATCGACCGGCCGTAGGCGTCCTTGTCCTTCCAGTCGATGGTGGTCGTCAGCCCCTTGTCGTGCATCGTCTCGGTCACCGGGGCGCCGACCCTGGACTTCTCCTGGCGCTCGGAGTGATTGAACGCCCGCCACTCCGGGCCGCGGTCGACGTGGTCCTCCTCGACGATGAGCCCCGTCGGCTCGTGCATCAGCTCGCCGTCGGCCGTGCGGACCAAGTCCTCCTCGTCGAGGTCGTCGATATCGAGCTCGTCCTCGTCGCCCTCCCCGGTTCGCTCGTCCGCGCCGGTCGTCTCGGACTCCCCGGCGCGCGCGTCGCCGGTCCACTGCCGTCGCTCGCGCTCGTCCCGCTGACGGGTGGGGCCTGACATCGTACTGGTAATCTGTCCCTCGCGGGACAGTTAAGCGTTCGTCCCGATGACAACCCTTTCGCCCGGCGGCCGGCGAGGGATCGGTATGCCGGTCATCGACTGCGACCCCGAGGCGGCCCGCGAGCGGATCGAGGCGGCGGGCGTCGGGACGGTCGCGGGCAACACGGACCACGAGCGCTGGCGCGCCGAGCGGGACGGCGCCGTCGCGGTCGCGTACGACGACAAGGTGGTCGTCCAGGGGGAGGACCCGGAACGCCTCGCCGCGCTCGTGCGCGACGGCGGGGGACGGGGACACGTCTACTTCGACGGCGCCTCGCGGGGCAACCCCGGACCGGCGGCCATCGGGTGGGCCGTCGTCACCGGCGACGGCATCGTCTCGGAGGGCGGCGAGCGGATCCCCGACACCACGAACAACAGGGCGGAGTACGCCGCGCTGATCCGGGCGCTGGAGGCCGCCGTCGACTACGGCCTCGACGAGGTGGACGTCCGCGGCGACTCGCAGCTGATCGTGAAGCAGGTGCGCGGCGAGTGGGACGCCAACGACCCCGACCTCCGCGAGCAGCGGGTCCGGGCGCGGGAGCTGCTGGAGCGGTTCGACCGCTGGAGCATCGAGCACGTCCCGAGAGAGATAAACGAGCGCGCCAACGAACTGGCCAACGAGGCGTTCGAGGCATGACTGCCGAGGAACCGGACCGGACGGGGGAAGCGACGGACGAGTGGGACGGGGAGCTTCCGCGGTCCACGGTCGAGGCCGCCGAGCGGCTCACCCGGCTCGCACGAGAGGCCGTCGACGACGCGGAGGCCGACGCCTACCGCGCGGACCGGGCCGACCGACTGGACGAGCACGGCTTCACCGCGCGGGTCCGCGAGGACGACGACACGCTCGTGCTCCACCCCGACGAGTGGCTGGAGGACGGCACCGTCCGGGTCGACCGGATCGAGGACACCGACCGCGCGGTCGAGGTGTCGCTGTCGGGCGCCGGCGACCCCGACGACTGGGCGGCCGTCGAGGAGCACAACGCGGCGCTGGTCGAGGCGGTCGCCGAGGAGCACGGCGAGCCCCACGCCGCGAACGCGCGGGCGTTCGCGGACTTCATGGGGAACCACTACGCGCGGCCGATGGACTCGGCGAGCGCCGACGAGGTACGGGAGTTCCTCGAGGAGTACTTCCCGCGCAACGCCTGGCCGTCGGAAGAACAGCGCGACGCCGTGATGGCGTCGGTGCGGTACGTCTTCGAGGCCGCGGACGGGCGGACTCCCCTGTGAGCCGTCCGGGCGGCGACGTCCCGCCGTGTGTGTTCGGTCGGTCTACGCGTCGAGCGCGTCGTCGACGAGCCCGCGGACGTCGGCGGCGCGGTCCTCGTCGGTCACGTACTTGCCGACGACCCAGTCCAGCCGGTCGAGGACGGCCTTGCGGCCCTTTTCGGTGAGCTCGTACTGGTTCGTCCGCTTGTCGAGCTCGCTCTTCTCGACCAGCCCGAGTTCGACGAGGTCGTCGAGGTTGGGGTACAGGCGGCCGTGGTTCACCTCGGCGTCGTAGTAGCTCTCGAGCTCCCGCTTGATCGCGAGCCCGTACATCGCCTCCTCGGAGAGGATGACGAGAATATTCTGTTGGAACGCGGTGAGGTCCCGCGCGATACTGACCAGTTCCGTCTCGGTCTGTGCCTCTGACATGGTCACTGGGTGAGAGGTCACGGGTGTATTTAATTGTTGCCAAGCAGATTACCGATTCGTCCGAAATAGTCACGGAGACGGGTCTAAACGGACGATACTCGAATTCCCGCCCCCAGCGTACCCTCCTGTGTTGGCACGCGTAGGACGGTGGAGTGTAAAAAGTCTCTCCCTACAATATTCGGTCTAGGGCTGTTGCATCATCTCCGGAGAATCCCTCGGGAAGAACCACGGCTCACGGAGGTCGCGTCCGCCCGGGAGCCTCGTCGCGTGCCGAAAGGCCTTTGCTCGCGTTGGCGGAACCGTCGGGCGCATGACGAACCTCTGGGAAGACCTCGAGACGGGCCCGAATCCGCCCGAGGAGATCTACGCCGTCGTGGAGTGTCTGAAGGGCGAGCGCAACAAGTACGAGTACGACAAGGACATCCCCGGCGTGATGCTCGACCGCGTCCTGCACTCGAACGTCCACTACCCCTCGGACTACGGCTTCATCCCGCAGTCGTACTACGACGACGAGGACCCATTCGACGTGCTCGTGCTCGTCGAGGACGCGACGTTCCCGGGCTGCGTCATCGAGGCCCGACCGGTCGCGCTGATGAAGATGGACGACGACGGCGAGCAGGACGACAAGGTCATCGCCGTCCCCACGGAGGACCCCCGCTTCGACCACATCGAGGACCTGGAGGACATCCCGCAGCAGCGGCTCGACGAGATCGACGAGTTCTTCGAGACCTACAAGAACCTCGAGGAGGGCAAGGAGGTCGAGACGCTGGGCTGGGAGGACAAACGGGCCGCGATGGACGCCATCGAGCACGCACAGGACCTCTACGACGAGCACTTCGCGTAACGCGGTTCGACGCTCCGGTTCTCGGCCGGTTCCGCACGCCCGATTAGCCGTGGACATGGCCCTGGCGCGGGGGATGCGTTATGCGTATGAGTAATCTTTAGTGGGAGCGCCGGCAAGTATCGTCCGAGCATGGCCGCGAAACGACCCGCCGTCGGCATCGACCACCCGACCGTCGTCCCGACGAACGCCCCGCGAGCGGACGACGGGGAGGCGACCGAGTCCGACAGCGCCGGCGAGGCCGACCGCGACGGGTCCGACGACGAGTAGCGGGCGACCGCGAGCGAGCGGCGCCGCCGGGCCCCGCCTCCCGCGGTGCCCCGTCGCCCCTCCGGCGGGGTCGCTCGTGCGCCCGCGCACTCACGAGGGGCAGGCATTTAACGCGGCCACGGTAAGGGCGGGTAATGGCGAAGTGCTCGGAGTGCGGCGAGTACGAGAACCTCCCGTACCAGTGTCGGCGGTGCGGTCAGTCCTTCTGTGCGGAACACCGGCTCCCGGAGAACCACGACTGCCCGGGACTGGGCGAGTGGGACGACCCGGGCGGGGTGTTCGACTCCGGCTTCGACGACTCCGTCGAGGGGGGCACCGGTTCCGGCGGCGTCGGCGCCCGCGTGAAGTCGCGGATCGACCGCGAGACGGGCACCGGCGGCCTCCTGGCGGCGTTCCGCGGGAACATGACGTACGTGTTCCTCGCGCTGATGTGGGTCACCTTCGCCGCCCAGTGGGCGGTGATCCTCACGGGCGGGCCGTGGCGTGACATCTTCGTGCTCAGCGAGAGCGCCCTGCGCCAGGGGTACGTCTGGACGGTCGTCACGTCCATCTTCTCGCACTCGCCGACGGTGTTCTTCCACATCGCGGGCAACTCCATCGCGCTCTACTTCTTCGGCCCGCTCGTGGAGCGGTACCTCGGCTCGAAGCGCTTCACCTGGATGTTCCTCGTGACGGGCGCCGTCGCCGGCCTCTCGCAGATCGTGGTGGGGATGCTGCTGGGGGCACCCCCGGCCGGCGGCGTCCTCGGCGCCTCGGGGGCGATCATGGCCGTGATGGGCTTCCTCTCGATCGTGAACCCGAACCTGAAGGTGATGCTGCTCATCCCGCCGATCCCGCTGAAGATCCGGACGATCACGCTCCTGTACGCCGGCTTCTCGCTGTTCGGGGTCGTCTCCAGCGGGTCGGTCCTCGGCGGCGCCGGCGGCATCGCCCACGCCGCGCACCTCTCGGGGCTCGTGCTCGGCGTCCTCTACGCGAACGTCGCCGACGGCCGCCGGAGCGTCCCGAACCAGATCGGCAGCGGCGGCGGGGGCCTCGGCGGCGGCCGCCGGCGGTTCTGACCCGATGCCCGACCCCGTCCGTCCGGAGTTCCTGCCCGACCCCGCGCTCGACCGCGAGGGGATGGAGGCGCTCCAGCGCGACATCGCCGACGCCGCCCGCTTCTCCGACGACCTGCCGTTCGACCCGGCGAGCCTGGACGGCGACAGCGACGCCGAGGCTCCCGCGCTCGACGACTTCGGCGGCGACGCCCGGGCGCCCGACCGCGACGCCGACGGCGACCCGGGGGGACGGGCCCCGACCGGCGACCCGCCGCTGGTCGCCGGCGTCGACCAGGCGTTCCTCGACGACCGCGCCGTGTCGGCGGTCGTCGTGTCCCGCGGCGACGAGGTGATCGAACGGACGTACGCCGTGACGGACCTCTCGATCCCCTACGTTCCGGGTCTGCTCGCGTTCCGCGAGGGCGGCCCCATCGTGGACGCGCTGGCGACGCTCGACTCGGAGCCGGACCTGTACGTCCTCGACGGGAGCGGCCGGATCCACTTCCGGCAGGCGGGCATCGCCACCCACGTCGGCGTCCTGTTCGACGTGCCCGCCGTCGGCGTCGCAAAGAGCCTCCTGTGCGGGGCGCCGGCCGAGGACGTGGACGGCCGCCCGGCGGGCTGGCGGACGCCGATCCTGGCCGACGACGACGTCGAGGCGCCCGCGGGGACCGTCATCGGCCACGCCTACCAGTCGCGCCAGTACGACTCCTCGCCGACGATCAACCCGCTGTACGTGAGCCCCGGCCACCGCGTGAGCGCCGAGACCGCCGTGGAACTGGTGGCCGCCCTCGGGTGCGGGTACAAGCTTCCCGAGCCGACCCGCCTCGCGGACGCGTACGCCGACGAGGCGAAACGCGAGGTCGTCGCCGCGGGGGACGGGGAGAGCGAGGGGGAAGGAGAGGACCCATAGCGACTCGGGTGGACGGCGACCCCCGGGCGCCGGCGAAGCCGACCGATCCGCCGACGGCGAGACGGCGGGAGTTAACTTCCGGGCCGCCGACGGACGGTCCATGACGAGAACCGTGCTCATCACGGGGTGCTCGTCCGGGATCGGCCGGGCGAGCGCCGAGGCGTTCCTCGAGGAGGAGTGGACGGTGTACGCGACGGCGCGCAACCCCGCCGACGTCGAGACCCTGGGGGAGCGCGACGGCTGCCGGATCGCCACGCTCGACGTGACCGACGAGGACGACATCGAGCGCGTCGTCGGCCGGATGCTCGACGAGGAGGGCCGGATCGACGCGCTCGTCAACAACGCGGGCTACGGCCAGATGGGCCCCGTCGAGGACGTGCCGACCGACGCCGTCCGCGACCAGTTCGAGGTGAACGTGTACGGCCCGCACCGCCTGATCCGGGAGGTGCTGCCAGCGATGCGCCGCCGCGAGGACGGCGCCATCGTGAACGTCTCCTCGGCCGCGGGACGCGTCTCCTTCCCCGGCGGCGGCGTCTACTGCGGGTCGAAGCACGCGCTGGAGGCGATGAGCGACGCCCTCCGCAACGAGGTCCGCGAGTACGGCATCGGCGTCTCGCTGGTCGAACCCGGTCCCGTCGAGACGAGCTTCGACGACCGCGTCGAGGACGAGGTCGACGGGCTCGAACGCTCGGGCGCCTACGAGTCGTTCTACGGCCTGATCGAGGACTACGACGCCGTCGGCGGCGGCGGGTTCGCCGCCGTCTCCCCCGAGCGCGTCGCCGAGGACGTCGTCGACGCCGCCAGTTCGACCAAGCCGCCCGCGCGGTACCCCGTCGGCCCGCTCGCGACCGTAGCCGAGGTCGGCCGTCTCGTTCCGACCCGGATCGTCGACTCCCTGTGGTCGTTCGCCTCGCGGCTCTCCTGACCGTGAGCGACGACGGCGGCCGGGACGACGGCGGCGGCCCGGGCTCGAACACCGAGGACCGCCTCGACGCCCTCCACGAGCACCTCGCCGCGACGGCCGAGCGTCCCGTCGCACGCGCCGCGAGCGCCCACCTCGGGGAGGCGGAGGCCGTCGCCCGCGACCTGGCCGAGCGACCTGCCGACCCCGACACCGTCCGCGAGCGCGCCGGCCACGTCCTCCGGCTGCTCCGGGAGGCCGGCGACACCGAGGACGAGGCGGCCGACCGCCACGTCGCCGCGGCGCTCGATCTGGCGGAGGAACTGGCCGAGGGCGACGGGGTCGGCGGGGACGGTGACGACGGAACCGACGACGGCGGCGCCGGCGGCGGGAGCTAATTCACGCGAGGCAGGCGGCGACGACCCGCAACGCGGCTTCCCCACGCACCTCGTCGGCGAGGAGCGGCACCCGCTTCACGTCGCGGCCGCGGTAGAGGTCGGTCGCCTCCGCGAGCGCGTTCTGCTGGACCTCCCAGCGGCGCTGACAGAACTCGCAGTCCTCCAAGTTCGGCGTGACGACCCACGAGGGGTCCACGTCCGGCCCGAACTCCGCCACCTCCCGCGGGTCCTCCATCACGCGGTTGACGACGAGCGTGTTCACCGGGATGGAGAACTCGTCGAGACGCGACACTAGCCGCTCGGACTCGACGACGCTCATCTCCTCGGGCACCATCACGACCCGGAAGTCCGTCCGCGCGGGGTCCTGCAGCGTCTCGCGCAGGCGGGTGATGCGTTCCTTCAGTTCGTCCAGGTCGGGCTCCCCGGCGGCGCCGTCCTCGCCCATTCCGAACATGCCCTTCATCCCCTCCATCATCCCGGAGAACTGCTGGCGCAGCTTCATGATCCGGCCGACCATCGAGTCCAGCATCTCCGGAAGCTGCAGCAGCCGGAGGGTGTGGCCCGTCGGCGCGGTGTCGACGATCACGCGGTCGAAGCGGGGGTCGTCGAGGTGTTCGAGCAGCTGGCGCATCGCCGCCGCCTCGTCGGCGCCGGGCATCGTCCCGCCGAGCATCCCCCCCAGCGGCGAGTCGCCCATCGCCTCGCCCATCCCGCCGAGGCCGCCGAGGGGGTTCTCGCCCGCGGCGCCCGGGCCGCCCGCGCCGCCGGCCGCTCCCGCCTCGTCGCCCTCGCCGTCGACGTCCCCGGCTCCGGCCATCCCGGCGCCGAAGACGCCCTCCTCCATCGCGGCGTCGGGGTCGATCTCGGCGGCGTACAGCGGGACGTCGTCGCGGATCCGGGAGGGGTGCGCGGGGATCTCGGTGTCGAGCGTGTCCGACAGCGAGTGGGCGGGGTCCGTCGAGACGACGAGCGTGGAAACGCCGTCGCTCGCGCTCGCCAGCGCCGTCGCGGCCGCGCAGGTCGTCTTCCCGACGCCGCCCTTGCCGCCGTAGAGGACGTATTCGGGGGCGTCCGGATCGACGAGGCCCGCCGCGTCGCTCATGTCGATCTCGGCGCCCATCCGGGAGGGCTCCGACTCCGGCACGTCGGCGTCCGGTTCTCCCTCGTCGCCCTCGTCGTCGATCTCGTCGACGGCCTCCACGTCGATGTCGCTCATTACCGGCGGTGGGTCCGGGACGCTTGTCTATCCGTCGCTCGGGCGGCGTCTGGATGCGAGAGTTGAAATACGATGCCGGGGCCAACACCGCCGGACGTCTCGGGTCGTTCCCCCCTCTCGACCACCAGTCCGCGTCGCCCCTCGCGTGCCGCCGGAGCGCCCGGGGCCGAGCATCGAGCGAGCGGCCGCCGTCGCCCGCCACGCCGGCCGTCGGCTACGCGAAGTAGTCCGTCAGCCGCGTCGCCGCCTCCTCGACGCGGGGCGTCACGAGCGCGAAGCGGAGCCACTCCTCGCGCGCCGAGCCGAAGGTCTCGCCGGGCATGCCCGCGACGCCGGCCTCGTCGATCAGGCGCTTGGCGTTCGCCATGGTTCCCGGGAAGCCGTCGAAGCGCGCGAGGACGTAGAAGGCGCCGTCCGGGGTGGTGTACTCGGCGCCCGCGGCGTCGAGCGCGTCGGTGAACGTCTCGACCCGCCCGCGGAGCATCGCCCGCACGTCGGCGTAGTAGTCCGGGTCGGTCTCCCGGAGCGCGCGCAACACCGCGACCTGCGGCGGGCGGGAGGTGGCGACGTTCACGAGCATGTGTCGGGTCTTCGCGGCGTCGACGAGGCGCTCGGGGAGCACCGCGTACCCCACCCTGAACCCCGTGATCGCCATCGACTTCGAGTAGCCGCTGGTGACGGCCACCCGGTCGGAATCGAGCGTCAGCGCCGACTCGAACGCGCCGGTGAAGTCGAAGTGGTCGTACACCTCGTCGGCGACGAGCGTCGCGTCCACCTCCTCGGCGAGCGCGGCCAGCTCGCGCATCGTCTCGCGGGAGTACACCGCGCCGGTGGGGTTGTTCGGCGTGTTCACGACGATCAGGCCCGTCTCCTCGCCGGCCGCCTCGCGGAAGCGCGCCGGATCCAGCGAGCCGTCGCGCTCGGCGGGCACGAGCGTCGCCTCCGCGTCGAGCAGTTCGACCTTCCCGGGATAGTACGGGTAGACGGGATCGGTGAGGAGCACCTCCGAGCCGGCGTTCCGGTCCAGCGCGGCCGCCATCGCGAGGTAGTTCGCCTCGCCGGTGCCGTTGGTGACGACGATCCGGTCGGGGGCGACGGAACGGCGGGCGGCGATCTCCTCGCGGAGGTCGACCAGTCCCTCGCTCGGGGGGTACTGGAACTCGTCCGGGTCGGCGTCGGCGTACTCGCGGAGGCCGTCCCGCAGCGCGGCGGGCGGCTCCCAGTCGGGGTTGCCCGACACCATGTCCACCACGTCGCGGTCGGCGGACGCGGCGTACTGCATCACGTGAAAGAACTGCGGGCGCTCGTAGTGCACGGCTTCTCTGCGGTACTGCGGGCCGTCTCCCCTTCACTCCCCCGGTGTTAAGCCGGCGGCCGCCGACGGACACGTATGCGCGAGTTCGCTTCCGATCCCCCGGTCGAGGCGCGCGTCGGCGAGGCGCTCCGCGACGCCGGCGCGACGGTCGCGGTCGCCGAGTCGTGCACCGGCGGGCTGATCGGGTCGCTTCTCACGGACGTGCCCGGGTCCAGCGACTACTTCGACCGGTCGGTCGTCACCTACAGCTACGACGCGAAACTGACCGAACTCGCGGTTCCCCGCGAGTGCCTGGACGCCGAGGGAGCGGTCTCCGAGCCGGTCGCGCGCGCGATGGCCCGCGGGGTCCGCGACACCGCCGGCACGGACTGGGGCGTCTCGACGACCGGCATCGCGGGGCCGGACGGCGGCACCGACGAGAAGCCCGTCGGAACCGTGTACGTCGGCGTCGCGTACGCGGGCGAGTGGGGGAGCGGCGGGAGCGGCGCGACCGTCGAGCGCTACGAGTTCGGCGGAACGCGAACGGAGATCAAAGAGCAGATCGCCCGCCGGGCCCTGACGGACTTGCTTGAGGCGGCCGAACGGCGGGAGTAGCCCGGCGTACGGCCGTCCGTGCCCGTCCGCCCGATGCCGAAACGGTTTGGTCCCTCCCGCGAACAGGGACGGGCGTGAACAAGAAGGGCCACGTGCTGAACGCGATCCTCCTGGCGATCGGGTTAGCGTACATCCTCCGGCCGTCCGGCGACGTGGAGACGTTCGTGACGATGGCCGAGCTGTTCGTGCCGCTCGTGCTCGGCGCGCTGTTCCCCGACGTGGACACCGCCTTCGGCAGACACCGCAAGACGCTGCACAACCTCCCGGTGCTGGCGGTCGTCCTCGCGTACCCGATCTACTTCGGAAACCTCCAGTACGTCTGGATCGGAGTCGCCACCCACTACCTGCTGGACGTGCTCGGGAGCAAGCGCGGCATCGCGCTGTTCTACCCGCTGCTCGACACCGAGTACGGCCTTCCGATCGGCGTCACCACCTCCAGCCGGTGGGCTGACACGCTCACCGTCGTCATCACGCTCGCGGAGCTCGCGGCGCTCGCGCTGGTGCAGGTCTTCCTCGTAGACCTCGCCACCGGGACCCCCCGGGACGCGGTCGCGACGGTCCTGGCCGGGCTGCCGGTCTGAGGTCAGTACACCGCAACGTCGTCGAACCGGCCGTCGTATGCGATGTGTCGCGGGTGGGTCGCCTCCATCCCCGAGAGGAACAGCCGGTCGAGCTTCCCCCAGGAGTTCTCGTAGCCGAGGTGGGCGAACTCGACCAGCCGCCGCAGCCGGGTGGCCGGGTCGTCGCGCTTCACCACCGATCGCGGGGTACGTTCCTTCAGCGCCCGCACGAGTGCCTCCTCGCCGGTCACGTCGCCATCGAACTCCGTCCAGGCGGCCCCGACGGTGCCGTGGAGGTGCGCGTACGACGACCCGAACGTCGGGAGGTCGAACGCCTCGGCGACGCGGGCGCCGCGGTCGTTCTGCCGGTCGAACAGCTTCGCGTTGTACGTCTCGACGGCGTCGATGCGGTCGCGGTACGCCCCGACCTCCGCGCGGGTCAGGCTCACGTTCATGAACTCGGGGTGGGGGACGAGCACGGCGGCGCCCTGACGCTCGAACTCCGCCAGCGCCGCCTCGAAGGTGATGAAGTCCGGGACCGGCTCCGAGAGGCCGACCGCGAGCAGGTGGCGGCGGTTCCCCCAGTCGCCGGTGAACACCTCCCGCGCCGGCACCACCGTCACCTCGTCGGTCGAGAACCGCTCGGCGCGCTCGCGGATCTCGGGCAGGCGTGTGAAGTGCGGCGCGTACACGAGCGTGTCGACGCCGGACTCGCGGGCGCGCTCGACGACGCGCTCGTCGAGCACCTTCACGTGCGGGTCCACCCGGGTCCGTCCTGCGGTCACACGCGGAGGTGGCCCGGATCCGGGTTATGGATTCCGTTTCGGGGGCGGGATCGCCCCACGGGAACGCTTATGCGGGATCCTCCTGTGGGTCCGGACATGCCACGGTGGGCCTGCGGGCTCGAGGGGTGCGACGCGGCGTTCGACGCCGTCGAGGACGCCATCGTCCACCAGACGACCGCACACGAGCGCCACCAGTGCCGGGTGTGCGGCACCGTCGTGCCCGACGGCTACTTCGCCATCCGCCACGCCTTCGACGAGCACACCCGCGCGGAGTTCGTGCGGGCCTACGACGCCGACTCCGACGACGTCCGCGAGCGCGAGTCGATCAAGGCGGAGATCGAGGAGACCGCCGACCTCGACAGCGTCGTCGAACGGATCGACGGCACGGTGTGAGACGGCGGACGGACGGCGGGACGACGTGAGATCACAGCGGAGCCGCAGCTCCGGGGGGCACGTCGAGAGTCCGATGCGTCGAGAGGAAGAGAGATCGGACGACGCGGGCGAGCGCGTCAGCGCTCGTCGGAGGCTGCTCGCGGGCCGGAGGCCCGCTCGCATGGTACGACGAACTACCGTTCGTCGCTATCCAGCACGCGGATCTGGTCGCCTCGTACCGTCACCGGGATGGGGACGGTCGCCTCGTACAGTTCCACCGTCACCTGGTCCTTGCCCTCGTCGATGCGCTGCACCTGCGCCTTCTCGCCCTTGAACGGGCCGGCGATGAGCTCGACGATGTCGCCCTCGGCGATCCCCTCCACGTCGGGGGTCGGCGAGAGGAAGTGCTCGACCTCCGACATCGACGACTGGCCGGCCTCGCCGCCGGGGCCCTCGACGAGCCCGCGGGCGTGGGGCACCTCCTCCAGGACGCGGCGGATGATCGCGTCGTCGTCCGCCTCGACCATCACGTAGCTGGTGAGCTGGTCGGGCGCGAGCACGGCGTGGATCTCCGCCATCTCCTTGCTCGCGATCATGTCGGCGACGGTGCGCTCCTGGCTGGCCGTCGTCTTCACCGAGTAGATCGGCACGGGTCAGATCCCCCCGGTGAACACCGTCATGATAGCGAAGATGACGAAGCCGAGGAACCCGACGAGGAAGATGCCCGCGCCGGCGATCTTGGAGATCTGGGAGAACTCCTCCCAGGAGGGCGTGCTCGCCAGCTTGAGCACCCTGACGTAGCTTGTCAGGTCGTACTTGACGTCCATATCGATCGGTCGTACTCCGTCGCACCTTCTATATCTGTTGCTCCGGGGCCGTGCGGCCGACACGCGCCGGACACGCGCCGGGGCGGGTCGGGAGGGGCGGCTGCGTCGTCACGCGACGGCGGCGTGGCTCGGGTCCGCCCGTCGCGGGCGGCGTGGCCGCTACTGACGGATGCCGATCGGAGGGGAGATGGACTCCGTGCGGGGGACCGGGCCGGGTCGGCCGCGGGGCGGCGACCGCGGGTCGGAGACGGAAGCGGGCCCGTTATTCGACGTAGTCGATGTCCTCGAGGCGGTCGCCGGCGGCGGCCTGGGCCGCCTCGTTGCGGCCGTAGATCTGCGGGGAGTCGACGCCGGTGACGACGATCATCGTGCGCATCTGCCCCTCCAGTTCCTCGTCGATGGAGGTGCCCCAGATGATGCGCGCGTCGGGGTCGATCCGGTCGTAGATCTCCTCGACGACGCCCTCTGCCTCCTCGATGGACATGTCCGATCCGCCGGTGACGTTCACCAGCGCGGAGTTGGCGCCGGAGATGTCCACGTCGAGCAGCGGCGAGCGGAGGGCCGACTGGACGGACTCCTGGGCCTTCGTGTCCGAGTCGGACTCGCCCAAGCCGATCATCGCGACGCCGCCCTTCTCCATCACGGTGCGGACGTCGGCGAAGTCGAGGTTGACGAGGCCGGGCTTGGTGATCAGCTCGGTGATGCCCTTGACGCTGCGCATCAGAACCTCGTCGGAGATCTTGAACGCCTGCCGGACCGGGAGCTTCCCGACGGCGTCGAGCAGGCGGTCGTTGGGGACGACGATCACGGTGTCGGCCACGTCGCGGAGGCGTTCGAGGCCGGCCTCGGCGTTCGTGCGGCGCACCTCGCCCTCGGCGGTGAAGGGGGTCGTGACGATGGCGATGGTGAGCGCGCCGATCTCGCGGGCCGCCTTCGCGACGACGGGCGCCGAGCCGGTGCCGGTGCCGCCGCCGAGGCCGGCGGTGACGAACACCATGTCCGACCCCTCCAGCGACTCGCGGATCTCGCTTTGGGACTCGATGGCCGCCTCCTCGCCGACCTGCGGGAGCGACCCGGCGCCGCGGCCCTGGGTCTTCTCCTGGCCCATCAGGATCTTCGTGTCCGCCTCGATGTTGACGAGGTGCTGCACGTCGGTGTTGGCCGCCACGAGCGTCGCGCCGTGGATGCCCTCCTCGTGCATCCGGTTGACGGTGTTGCCGCCGGCGCCCCCGCAACCGACGACGGTGATGTTGGTCTGGAGGTCCTTCAGGACGTCCTGGAGTTCCTCGTCGGTCATCTTCCCCGACCGCGGGGAGTCGTCCCCGGCGTCGCCCGACCCGCCCTCGGCCTCGACGGGGGCGGCGTCCCCCGGAGCGCCGTTGTCTCCGGGGTCCCCCGCCTCGTCCTCGGCCTCGTTGATCGCGTCCTCAACGATGGAGTCCATAGGTATGAGGGGCCGTTGCCGACGGAGAGTTATTATCCTTCCCCTCGCGTCTTGCGCCCGTCAGACGCTCTACACGAGGGCTACGCGGGTTCCGGTCCGGGTCGGACGGGACGGAGTCGCCACCCGACCGACCGCCGCGGCGACGGTCAGACCTCGAACCGCTCCTCGCGCTCGCTGGAGACGGTCTCCGGCCGGATCGTCTCGCCGTCCACCTCGACGGCCTCGCCGGCCGAGAGCGCGCCGAACTTCGGCCCCTCGGGGACGCCGAGCGTGGCCGCCAGCGACGGGTCGAACGACTCCACCCGCGCCACCACCGCGTCCGTCCCGACCTCGACCTCGTCGTACTTCCCCCGCAGCACCGCCGCCAGGTCCGCGACCAGCGCGTGGTAGGGGGCCGCCGCGCCGTCGGCGCCGGCCTCGTCGCCGGCGGCGGGCACGTCCCCGTCCGCCGCCGCGTCGGGAGCGGGGTCGACCGGCAGCGCGACCCGGCCCGCCGCCCGCGACCCGGCCTGCTCGGTCTCGAAGGCGACGGCGTGGCGCTCGACGGCCGCGCGCGCGGCGTCGGCGTCGACCCCCTGCGCCTCCGCCAGCAGGTCGCTCGGGAGGTCGACGATCCGGTATCCGCCCGACCCGGCGACGCCGGTGTCGCCTCCGACGGCGGCCCCCCGGGCGTCGCCCTCGCGGTCGCCCCCCGCCGCGCGCTCGCCGAACCGGAGGCCCTCGTCGACCGGACGCAGGTCGGCCTCCAGCGCCGCGACCAGGTCCAGCGGGCGGTCGCCGACCGCGCGGACCCACGTCTCGCTCACGACCCGGACGTCCCGGTCGGCCAGCGCCTCCCGGAGCACGGGGTACTCCCCCTCCACGAGCGCGTAGTCGGCGTCGCTGGCGCGGATCGCGGCGTCGAGCACGTCGCCGTGCTCCCCGGGGTGGCCGAGTTCCTCCAGTTGCCAGTCGGATGCGACGTGGCCGACGCCCCACGCGGTCTCGCGGATCACCCGCTCGAAGCGGGGGGCGTAGTGGCCGCCGCCGAAGCCGACGAGGTGGCGCGGGCGGGCCGGGTCGCCGACGGCGACGCGCGCGCCCCGGGCGGGGAGGTCCAGCACCGCACGCGCGACCGCCTCGGCGCCGGCGGGGTCGTCCCACTGCTCGTCGTCGCTGCCGAGCTCGGCGAACACGCCCGGCACGGCCAGTTCGGTCGGGCCGTGGTGGGTGCCCTCGATGGCCACGTCGTACCCCTCGGGCGCGTGTTCGTCGAAGCCGGCGACGAGGGCGCGCTGGACGCCCGGACAGGCGGGCGCGAACGACCGGGGGTCGCCGCCGTACTCGGCGTCGCCGAAGTTGCCCGTGAAGTGGCACGTCAGGAGGGGGCCGGTGTCGCCGGAGTGGCGCGAGACGAACACGAGGTAGTCGGGGCGCTCCGAGAAGGCCGGCGTCGGGTCGTCGAGGCGGATGTGGAGGCCGTCGAACGACCGCAGTTCGAGCCGCTCGCCCGCGCGGTCGAGCGTGTGGTAGGTCCCCCCGCCGTCGGCGTCGGCGCGGGCGTCGTCCGTCCGCTCGGTCCAGTCGGCGCGATCCAGCAGGCGCTCGGCGACGTGGGTCGAGGCGCGGTCCGCGCGGGAGGCGACGATGCCGATCACTGGCGGCGTGTAGCGGCCTGGGGCTGGAATACGCGTCGGTTTCCGACGGGGCGAGCGCGGGGACCCGGACCGGATCCGGGGTCAGTCCGCGGGCTGTTCGGCCTCGCCGCCGACCGCGTCGCGGACGGTCGACCCCGTCAGCGACGCGACCGTCTGGATCTCCTCGCGGCGCCGGACGAGCAGGCCGACCGTGAGGACGACGTAGACGACGGTGTAGGCGTACAGCAGGAGGATCGAGAAGTGTTCCGCGGGCGCCGGCGGGAGCGTCCGGATGAGGTAGAACTCCGCGAGGACCTGCGAGAGGAACAACACGAGCAGCGTGACCGACTCGCCGACGGAGATGCGGAAGTTGATCAGGATGGCGAGCGCGAAGAAGCTCTGTGCGGCGGTGATCCAGATCTCGGCCGCCTGCTTCTGATCGAACATGAGCACGCCGTACTCGCCCAGCGAGATGCTGTAGACGACCGCGAGCGTCCCGATGAGCAGCGTCCACTGGTTCAGCTTCGAGGAGATGAGGGCGTTGAACGCCGCCGTCGCGCGCGCCTTGTTCACGAGGTAGGCGGTGACGATCAGCTCCGGGCTCTCGCTGGCCAGCGGCGCTATCCACTGGATCATGAAGAACTCGGGGATGCCGAACTGGACGCCCAGCTCCTCGAGGCCGTGGGCGAACGGCTCGACGGCGGTGAAGATGAGCAGCCCGGAGTAGGCGAACAGGGCGACGACCGCGGGCGCGCGGACGGAGAACCGCTTCGACTGGAGGTAGGCGGGGACGCCCACCTGCTCTTCCACCTCCTCGACGTCCCCGCGGACGATGACGAGGATGTAGGCGACGTACAGGCCGACGAGGAAGATCGTGTCGATCGCGCCGATGCCGCCGCCGAGCGGGACGAAGAACGCGTACACGGTCGCGACGAACAGGAACGCGACCTCGAGGGCGATGTCGCGGTCGAGCGAGACGTAGTCGCCGAGCAGGCCCTGGTTCGTCACGACGCTGGCGTCGTCGCTGCCGACGTACGCCTGGTAGATGGAGAACAGCGCGATCCCGGACCACCCGATCCCGATGAGGATCCTGTTGGCGCCGGTCATGTTGGCGACGGCGAGGTTGGCCGCCTGCGCGTCGCCCTGGCCGGCCTGCCAGGCGTACAGCGCGTCGACGGCGTACTCGGGCGCGACCGCCAGCACCGCCAGCACGGCGATGGCGAACGCCCGGGGGACGTCCTTCTCGGCGGTCTCGGCCCCCCACGCGAGCAGGAACGACGCGCCGAGCACCGCGACCCCGCTCACGGCGACCGTCGTCAGCGTCCCGAAGGACTCGTTGACGCCGGTCAGCCAGGAGACGATCCACGGGAGGGTCAACAACACCCCCCCGAACAGCGCCGTGAGGGGGTGGCGAAGGCGCGAGCTCATTACCTCCACCGAGCCAGTGAGTCCCCCTTACTCTTGTGCTTCGGCGCCGACGCGCGGACTCAGTGTGGCGACGGATGACACACGAGCGGACGGGACGGGATGGGGGCCGGACGGGCTACGGCAGGAGGAGGTAGAAGAACACGAGGTAGCCCCCGAGGAGCCCCGCGCCGTCGAGCCGTCCGATCACGCCGTCGCGAAGCATCACGACCGCCGCGGCGACGGTGAACGCGATCAGCGCGGGGAGGTCGAACGAGACGACGCCCGGCGAGACGAACACGGGGACGATCACCGCGAGCACGCCCAGCACCGCGAGGACGTTGTAGATGTTGGACCCGACGACGTTGCCCACCGAGAAGTCGGCCCGCCCGCGGGCCGACGCGACGACCGAGGCGGCGAGCTCCGGGAGCGACGTGCCGAGCGCGAGCACCGTCAGCCCGATGAGCCGCCGGGAGAAGCCGAGCCGGAACAGCACCGCCTGGGAGTTCGAGATGAGCCACCGGGAGCCGAGCAACAGCAGCGCCAGCCCGACGACCACGTACGCGACGTGTCGAAGCGACCCGAGGGGGCCCGCGTCGGGGTCGACCTCCGGCAGCTCCTCGACGACCGCGCCGCCGTCGGCGACGGCCCCGGCGTCGTCGACCGCCCCCGCGTCGGCGCTCGCGCCGCGGTACAGCACGTAGGTGAACCCCGCGAGAACGAGGAGGAAGGCCGCGCCCTCGATCCGGCGGATCCTCCCGTCGACGCCGAACGCGACCACGAGCAGCGCCGCCAGCGCCATGAACGGGAGGTGCCGGCGGGTCATCTCGCGCGACACCGACAGCGGCCGGATCAGCGCGGAGACGCCGAGCACCAGCCCGATGTTGGCGATGTTCGAGCCGACGATCGCGCCGAGGCCGAGGGCGGCCTCGCCGCCGAGCCCGGCGACCACGCCGACGAACAGCTCCGGGGCCGTGGTGGCGAACGCGACGACGGTCACGCCCACGAGCGCCGCGTGTAGGCCGACCCCGAGCGCGAGCCCCGTCGCGCCCTTCACCAGCGACTCGGCGCCGAGATACAACAGGACGACCCCCAGCGCCAGGAACAGCCCGTGCTGGGTGAGGAGGACGTCCGCCAGTTGGAGTAGCATCGTTCGGCCGGTCCTCGCTCTCCGACTTGAACTGTCGCGTCGAAATATCAACTTCGATAGCAACCGCCCCACGGTGATTTATCCCCGGCGGGGACGGAGCCGGGCGCATGGACGTGTACGGACTCGTCGGCAACCCGGTGGGGCACTCGCTGTCGCCGCCGATGCACGAGGCGGCCTACGACGCGCTCGGGCTGGACGCCCGCTACGTCACCTTCGAGCCGGACGCCGACGCGGGCGCCGCGGCGGTGGAGTCGGCCGCGACGCTCGGCGTCGCCGGCCTGAACGTGACGGTCCCGTTCAAGCGGGACGTGCTGTCGGCGGTCGAGCCCGACGACCTCGCGGCGGCGGTCGGGGCGGTGAACACGGTTGACTTCTCGACGGACCCCCCGCGCGGGTACAACACCGACGTGGCGGGCGTCCGTCGGGCGTTCGACCGCCACGGCGCCCCCCGCGAGGGGGCCGACGCCGTCGTCGTCGGCGCCGGCGGCGCCGGGCGGGCCGCCGCGTTCGCGCTCGCCGGGGAGGCGGCGACGGTCCACGTCGCCAACCGGACCGTCGAGCGGGCCGAGGCCCTGGTCGCGGACGTGCGCGAGGCGTTCGGGGGAGCGGGAACCCCGGACGGCGGGACCGGGGACGGTGCGGGGACCGCCGTCGCCGACGGAACCGCGACCGTGACCGCCGGCGGCCTCGGGACGCTCGCGGAGACGGTTCCGGAGGCGGACCTGCTGGTGAACGCGACGACCGTCGGCATGGAGTCCGACGAGACGCCCGTTCCCGCCGAACACCTCCACGCCGACCTGGCGGTGCTGGACGCGGTGTACGCCCCGCTGGAGACGCGACTCCTCCGGGACGCCCGCGCCGCCGGCGCGACGACCGTCGACGGCGCCTGGATGCTGCTGTTTCAGGGCGTCGAGGCGTTCGAGCGGTGGACCGGCGAGGACGCCCCGGTCGGGGCGATGAACGAGGCGCTCCGCGCGGAACTGGCGTGATCGCCGGGGATCGCCGGCTCGTCCGTGGGTTTCCGCGGAATCCGGCGCTGGTTTTTTAAAAGGCGCCGGCGTGGTTTCGAGGGAATGGGACTACTTCGTCAGATCAAGCGCCTGCTGGGAATCGGGCGCGAGCAGGAGAGCGACCGGACCGGGGAGGCGGCCGTGACGGTCGAGCGGGAGCGCGACGAGGCCGACGCGGGGACGGAGGCCGCAGTCAAGGGAACCGACGAGGCGGCCGCCGCCGGGGGGGACGCCGCCGCCTCGACCGGGTCGGTGGTGGATACGGACGAAGGGACGGCCGCGGAGCCGGCTGAGGCCGCGGCGGCCGTCGAGGACGACGGCGCGGAGCCGGCCGATAGCGACGGGGCAGAGCCGGCCGATAGCGACGCGACCGACGAGGAGGAAGTCGACGACGCCGGGAGCGACGAGGTCGACGACGGCGACGCCGAGCCCGTCGCCGCGGGCACGGACGCCGACGCCTCGACGGAGGCGCTTGTCGACGAGGCGGAGGCGAACGAGGACCCGGCGACCGCGGCCGAGCCGGCCGAGGCCGCCGGGCCGGAGTCCGAGGACGTGACCACCGACGTGGACGACGTCGAGGTCGACGACGACGAGGAACTCGGCGACGCGGACGACGAGAGCGACGCGGACGAGTCGGCCGGCGAGTCCGGGGCCGACGCCGGCGACGGCGTCCCCGTCGACGAGATCAAGGGGATCGGCCCGGCGTACGCCGAGCGGCTGGGCGAGATCGGGATCGAGACGGTGGCGGACCTGGCCGACGCCGACGCCGCCGAGGTGGCCGATCGGACCAGCGTCTCCGAGAAGCGCGTGAACCGCTGGATCGACCGCGCGGCCGACTACGAGGCGTAGCCGGGCCGAGTCGAGCGGAACGGAGCCCCCGAACCGAACCCGCTTTCTCCCTCCCGTCGAACCCCACCGTATGGAGCCGGTGACCGACCGCGAGGCGTTCCGACGGCTCGCGGCCGACGCCCCCGCGGACGCCCGGATCCCCGTCGAGTTCCGCGCGTCCGTCGGGGATCCCTTCGACGCCTACCGCCGTGCCCGCCGCCCGGACCGCCCCGGCGTCTACTACGAGACGACCGGCGGCCAGCCGGGGTGGGGCTACTTCGGCGTCGACCCCGTCGGGACGCTGACCGTCGGCGCGAACGCCGTCGTCCGCGACCCGGACCACCCGGGCCACGGCGACTACGCCGACCCGTCGCCGACGCTCTCGGCGCTCGCGGGGCTGCTCGACTCGGCGACGCTCGTCCGCGGCGACTGCGCGGTGCCGTACCCCTGCGGCGCGTTCGGGTGGCTCTCCTACGACGCCGCCCGCGAGCTGGAGCCGGCGTCGTTCCCCGCCGACGGCGCCGTCGACGACCGCGGCCTCCCGCGCCTCCAGGCCGGCGTGTACGCCACGCTCGCGGCGTGGGAGGAGCCCCGACCGGACGACGGCGAGGTGACGCTTCGGATCACGTCGTGCCCCCGGCTCGGCGACCACGCGGACGCCGGCGCCGCCTACGACGCCGGCCTCGCGGCCGCGCGCGACCTCGCCGAGCGGGCGACGGGCGGCGACCCGTCCGTCGGTCCCGCGCCAGCCGACGGTGACGGCGGGGGCGACGCGGCGGCGACGTTCGAGAGCGACTGCGGGCGCGAGGCGTACGCCGGGCGCGTCCGCCGCGTGAAGGAGCGGATCCGCGCGGGCGACACCTTCCAGGCGAACGTGAGCCAGCGGCTCGCGGCGCCCGCGGCGGTCCACCCCGTGACGGCGTACGCGGCCCTTCGAACACGCAACCCCGCGCCGTACTCCGGGCTCGTGGAGTTCCCCGGCGTCGACCTCGTGAGCGCGAGCCCCGAACTCCTCCTCCGACGGGAGCCCGCCGGAACCGGCGGGGACGCCGCGGCCGACGGCGACCGCGCGGACGACCCCGCGTCCGGGGCCGACGACGACGGCGTTCGACTCGAAACGGAGCCCATCGCGGGGACCCGGCCGCGGGGCGAAACCCCGGAGGCCGACGCCGCCCTCGAAGCCGAGTTGACCGGCGACGAGAAGGAGCGCGCCGAGCACGCGATGCTCGTCGACCTGGAGCGCAACGACCTCGGGAAGGTCGGCGAGTACGGCTCGGTCTCGGTCCCCGAGTACCGCCGGGTCGACCGCTACTCGGAGGTGATGCACCTCGTCTCGCTCGTCGAGGGCGAGGAGCGCCCGGACCGCTCCGTCGCCGACACGCTCGCGGCCGTCTTCCCGGGCGGCACCATCACGGGCGCGCCGAAGCCGGAGACCATGCGCATAATCGACTCGCTGGAGGGGACGCGGCGCGGACCCTACACCGGGTCGATGTTCGCCGCCGGCTTCGACGGCCGCCTCGTCGCCAACATCGTCATCCGGACGCTCGTGCGCACGGGCGACCGGTACCACCTCCGCGTCGGCGCGGGGATCGTCCACGATTCCGACCCCGGAGCCGAGTACGAGGAGACGCTGGCGAAGGCCCGGGCGCTCGTCAGGTCCGTGGACGACGCCCTCGACGCGCGCATGGAGGTGGAGGAGTGAGCGGCGCGGAGCGTCGGGCCGACGACGACGGCCTGCGGGTCCTCGTCGTCGACAACTACGACTCGTTCGCGTACAACCTCGTCCAGTACGTGGGCGAGCTCGCGGACGAGGTGCTCGTGCGCCGCAACGACCGGGTCGACGTGGACGGGATCCGCGCGCTCGACCCCGACGGGATCGTCGTCTCGCCGGGGCCGGGCACCCCCGCGGAGGCGGGCGTGTCGGTCCCGGTGTTCCGCGACCTGTCGTACCCGACCCTCGGCGTCTGTCTGGGCCACCAGGCGCTGTGTGCGGCCAACGGCGCGGAGGTGACGCTCGCGCCCGAGGTGGTCCACGGGAAGCCCTCGGACGTCCGCCACGACGGCGCCGGCGTGTTCGCCGGCCTCCCGGAGCGCGTTCGGGTGGGCCGGTACCACTCGCTGTGCGTCGAGCACGACGCGGTCCCGGCGGACCTGACCGAGACCGCCCGGACCGACGACGAGCGCGAGGTGGTGATGGGCGTCCGCCACGCCGAGCGGCCCCACGTCGGCGTCCAGTTCCACCCCGAGAGCATCCTCACGGACGCGGGCAAGGACATGATCCGCAACTTCCTGGGGATCTGCGAACGGGGTGGGATCCGATGAGCGACGACCGCGGCGGCGGAGCGGCGGACCGCGACGGCGACGAACCCGGACGAGCCCACGGCGACGACTCCGGCCACGGGGAGGCCGCCGACCTAGTCTACCACGTCGACGGCGACCTCGTCCCCGCCGACGAGGCGGCCGTGTCGGTCCGCGACCGTGGGTTCCGGTACGGCGACGCCGCCTTCGAGACGGTGCGCGCGTACGGGGGCACCCTCTGGCGGTGGGACGCCCACGTCGACCGCCTGTGCGGGACGCTCGACGCGCTCGGCATGCCGGCCGACGGCCTCGGCCTCTCGTCGCTGGACCTGGAGGCGCGCGTCCGCGACACGCTCCGCGCGAACGGCCTCGCCGACGCCCGCGTGCGCCTGTCGGTCACGCGCGGCGAGACGGAGGGGTTCGCGCCGCCGCCGGCGACGGACACCGACCCGACGGTGGTCGTGACCGTCGCCCCGCTCCCACGGGGCGGAAGTCCCGACGCCGGCGGCGAGTCCATCTGGGATGGGCCGGCGACGCTCCAGACGGTGAAGACCCGGCGGGTGCCCGACCGCGCGATCCCGAGCGACGCGAAGACCCACAACTACCTCAACAACGTCCTCGCCCGCGTCGAGACCCGCGTGACGGGCGCCGACGAGGCGGTCATGCTCGACGCCGAGGGCCACGTCGCCGAGTGCGCCACGGCGAACCTCTTCTTCGTCGCCGACGACGCCGTCCGGACCCCCTCCCTCGACGGGCCGGTGCTCCCGGGCGTCACCCGCGCGGAGGTGCTCGACATCGCCCGCGGGGAAGGGTTCCCCGTCGAGGAGGGCGCGTACGCGCCCGACGACGTGCGCGACGCGGACGAGGCGTTCCTCGCCTCCTCGATCCGGGAGATCCGGCCCGTCGGGACCTATGACGGCGTCGACGTGGGGGGCGGCCCGGTGACCACCCTGCTGTCGCGCCTGTACGACGAGCGCGTGGAGGCGGAGTGCTACGCCGGCGCCCCCGAATAGGGAGGCATACAAGCGAGCACGCCCTGCGCCGCGGTATGGACGAGGCCGCGCGCGTCGCCGACGCCGACGAGGTCGTCGAGGGCGAGACGCTGTTGTTCACCGTCCGCGACGACGAGGGCGACCTCGGCGAGGCGTTCCTCACCCGCCTGTCGGACGGGTCGGTCGTCGCGTACCGCAACTACTGCCAGCACTGGACGGACGTGCGCCTGGACAAGGGCGACGGCGCGCGCGTCACGGACGGCGAGGTGTGGTGTCAGAAGCACGGCGCGACGTTCCAACTCGACTCCGGCTACTGCGACTTCGGCCCCTGCGAGGGCTCGGTGCTGGAGACGGTCGGGGTGACGGTCGAGGACGGCGGCGTCTACGTCGACGACGGGGAGTACGCCTTCGAGCATCTCGGTCCCGGCGGGGTCGACGATGGGGACGGCGGCGGCAGCCGGATCGACTTCACCGGCTCGTGAGGCCGAGGCCGCCCGGGCGCGCCGGGACGGCGACCCCGCTCAGAGGTCCGGGCCGGACGACGAGAGCGCGTCGCCCGTCGCGCCCAGGTCCGGGTCGATCGCCCCGCGGACCGCCTCGACGGCCGTCGTCACGTCGGCGCCGGGGTCGAGCGTGAGCAGCAGCCCCTCGCTTTCGGTGTACACGCGAACGATCGTGAGGTGTTCCATCCCGGTGGCGACGTACTCGACGCCGCCGGCGACGGGGAACAGTTCGTCGACGAACAGCCCGATCTCCGAGAAGTCGATCCCCGCGTACCGGTGGATCCGGTCGAAGTGTCCCGTCATCTCCTCGTCGTCGGCGTAGAACGACCGCGTGAACTCGTCGCAGTAGGCGATCCCGTACGCGTCCGGCGTGAACGCGGCGACGACGTGGAGGTCGGAGCCGTCGTCGAGCGCGTCCCTGATGGCCGCCGTCGCGGCGTCGACGTCGAACGAGACGACCTCGTCACCCCCTGACATGGCACCGACTTGCGGCAGGGGTGTAAAAATAACGTCGGTCAGCCGGAGATCGTGTCAGATAGTCGTTCTGTCGGTGGGATCGAACGGCGTCCCGCGGTGACGGGCGGGCCTCCGAGAACGAAGTGTCAATTCGAGAAAAGTAGCGGGAGGTAGATTTGAACTACCGATCTCCGGGTTATGAGCCCGGCGGAATCTCCTGGCTATCCCATCCCGCTACCAGAACGAACACGACCGTCGCTTGTAAGGGTTGTGTTTCACATCCCGCCGCCGTGTGTGGGTTTCTCCCACGTCGCCGCGCGCCCGTCACTCCAGCACCCGCCAGGTGAACACCGACTCCGCGACGTAGTTGACCACCATCCCGACGCCGATGCCGCCGGCCCGGGAGACGACGAACCAGAGGTCGACGCCGGCGAGCGACAGCGGCAGCGCCAGCCCGCGGTACAGCGCGGTGAACACGAGCAGCTGGACCGCGATGCCGCCGGCGCGCACGAGGTTCGACTTCGCGAGCCGGCGCAGCGTCGGCGCCAGTCCCGCCAGCCCCTCGTCGGCGAACGTGACGCGGTCGTTGAGCAGGAACATCACGACGACGGCGACCTCGATGCCGACGAACGCCGCGACCTCCGGGAACACGCCGACCTCGCGCAGGGCCGTCGAGGTGACGATGTCGAAGCAGAAGCCGACGACGCCGACGGAGACGAACTGGCCGAAGCGCGTGCCCGACGCAAGCGTCGCCAGCGCCCCGGCGTCGCCGCCTGCGGGGGCGTCGTCCCCGGTGTCGGTCCCGCTGTCGGGGGCGGCGGCCTCGGTGCCGGCGGCTCCCGACCCCGCGGCGTCGTCGCTCATCGCGGCTCACCGTCGGGGTCGGTCGGTCCCCGAGAGGACCCGTCGTCGCCGCGGTCGCCGCGGTCGACCAGCGCGACGCCGTCCTCGCGGTCGAACAGGCGGTGGAGCCGGTCGTCGCGGATGAGCCGCGCGCGGTGGCGCGCGACGAGCAGCCCCCGCCCCATGTCGATGGCGTCGCCGATCGGCGAGACGGTCGAGCCGGGCTGGTCCTCCCACGTCACCGGCACCTCGGCGATGCGGCAGTCGAGCGCGGCCGCGACGGCGACGAGCTCGATGTCCCACGCGAACCCCGGCTCGTACAGGTGGTCGCGGACGCGGGCCCACGCGTCCGCCGAGAGCGCCTTCGCGCCGCACTGGTAGTCGTACAGCTCCGCGTCGAGCAGGCGGCGGGCGATCCACGCGAAGCCGTCGCCGAGGAAGCGTCGCGCGAACGTCTGGTGCGAGCGCACGTCCGCGTCGGGGTGTCGGCGCGACCCCGCCGCGAGGTCCGCCTCGTCGGCGATCACCGGCGCGATCACGTCCGCCAGCGAGTCCGCGGGCGTCGCGCCGTCGGCGTCGGCGAAGGCGTACACGTCGGTCGAGAGCGCCTCGAAGCCCGCGGTGACGGCCGCCCCCTTCCCGCGACGGCGGCGGACGACACGCAGGTCGACGCCCTCGGGGAGGCGGAGGGATCCGCGGTCGGTCGGGGCTCCGGCGGCGCCCGGCGGCGCGTCGAGTTCGACCCGGATCTCGGCCGGGTCGATCGTCCCGCGGAGGGCGCGCAGGTACGACCGGAGCCGACCGGGGTCCGGGTCGTACGCCGGGACGACGACGCCGACGGTCGGCTGCATGGGGGACGGTTCCGTGTGGCCGGGTAAAAACGGTGTGAAACGGGCGACGGTCGCGGACGGGGGCGACGCGGACGGTCCCGCGGGCTACTCCGTGAGGAACGAGGCGACGAACAGGACGAACCCGGTCACCCCGAGCAGGCCGAACACGGGGAGCGCGAGCACCTCGCTCCGGCCGGGGAGCGTCCCGGCGGCCACGAGGGTGCGCACCGCGAGATACCCCAGCAGCGCGGCCAGCAGCGCGACCCCGCCGGCGACCACCAGCCGTCTGTCGCCGCGGGGACCGCCCGCGGCCGCGCTCCGGTCCGCGCCGTCGACGCCGTCGAGGTCGTCCGCTCGTGGCACGGAGAACCGAACGGGCGCCCCGAAGAAAACGGTTGTCGCCGCGGCCGTCGCCGCAGTCCGCTCGCGCCGGGGGCGTTCGGGGCAGCCGCCGCCGTGGAGGGAAAGGGACTTACCCCGCGGGCGACCCCTGGGAACCGAATGGAGTACGGCCTCGTCGTCCGCTGGCTCGTCGCCCTCCTGGCGCTCGGCGCCGTCGGCGTCCCGCTTGCCGCCCGCCTGTTCCCCCGGTCGGCCACCCGCGGCGCCGGCCTCGCGCTCCCCGTGTCGGCGCTGACGCTCGGACTGGTCGCCTTCTGGGTCGGCCGGGTGGCCTTCGGCCCGGTCGCGCTCGCGGCCGGCCTGCTCGTCCTGCTCGTGCTCGCGGCCCTGGCGCTCGTCGACCGCGACGCCCTCCGCGACGGCGACGTCCGCGTCGACGGCGACGCCCGCGACCGCCTGCCGGACCGGACGGTGCTCGCGGAGACGGCCGCCGTGTTCGCGCTCGGCTTCCTGTTCGTCGTCCTGATCCGGGCGTTCGACCCCGGCGTCGACCCGAGCGCCGGCGAGAAGTTCCTCGATTACGGCCTCCTCAAGTCGCTGCTTCGGGCGGACGCGCTCCCCCCGGAGGACATGTGGTTCGCGGGCGAGCCCGTCCGCTACTACTACGGCGGCCACCTGCTGTCGGCGCTGTTCGCGACGCTGACGGCGACGCCCGCGCGCTTCGGCTACAACCTCGCGCTCGCGGGCTTCTTCGGGATGCTCGTCGCGGCCGTCTACGACCTCGCGGGGGCGATCGCCGCGAGCCGCGGCCGGTCGCGCCGGACCGCGGGCCTGCTGGGGGCGTTCCTCGCGGGCTTCGCCGCGAACCTCCACACCGCCGGGTGGGTGCTCCTGCGCGCCCTTCCGCCCGGCCCGCGCGGGGCCGTCGCCGGCGCGCTCGGCCTCGACGCGGGAGCGGTCGTCTCCCGGGAGTTCTCCTACTGGAGCGCGAGCCGGGTCATCCCGGGGACCATCAACGAGTTCCCGCTGTTCGCGTGGCTCAACGGCGACCTCCACGCCCACATGACGATGACGCCGTTCCTCGTGCTCGGGGCGACGCTCGCGTTCGCGCTGTACCGCACGCCGGGGACGGAGACGCGCCGCCGGCGGCTCCTCCTGTTCGGGGCGGTGCCGCTCGTGGGCGGCTTCCAGGCGGTGCTCGACACCTGGAGCTTCCCGAGCGTCTTCGGCCTCGCGTGGCTGGCGCTCGCGGCCGCCCCGGCCGCGCCGCGGACGCTGCTGCCCGCGTCGCTGGCGGCGCGCGTCGACGCCGCGCTCGGCGGGGCGGGAGCGGCCGGGACCGGGGACGGATACGGGGACGACGAGGGCGACCCCGAGGCCGTCCCGGACGGCGGCCGAGGGCTCGCGGACGAACTCGCCCGGCCCGTCGTCGCCGCCGGCCTCGTCGCCGGCGCGGGAGCGCTGGCGGCCCTCGTCGCCGCGCCGTTCCTGCTCGGCGCGGTCGCCGGCGGCGGAGGCGAGCGGAGCCTCGCCGTCCTCCCGACCGGGATGCGGTCGTCGCTCGGCGGTCTCCTCCTCGTCCACGGCGCGTTCCTCGCGACGTTCCTCGCGGGGCTGTTCGGCGCGGTCGGCCGCGGGCGCCCGCTGTCGCTGCTCGCGGGCGTCGTCGCGCTCGGGGTCGCCGGCGTCGCGATCGGGCTGCCGGCGCTGGGGCCCTTCGGCGCCCTGCTGGTCGTCGGCTGGGTCGCGCTCCGCACCGACCGCGCGGGCTTCGAGACGGTGCTGATCGTCGGCGGGGCGGGGCTCGCGCTGCTCGTGGAGCTGGTCTTCCTGAACGAGCAGGCCGGCCCCGGCCGGATGAACACCGTGTTCAAGACGTACGCGCAGGTGTGGCCGCTGTGGGCCGCCGCCGCGGGCGCCGTCCTCGCGGGGCTGCTGTCGGCGCCGCCGCGCCCCGACGCCTCGGCGCTGTGGCCGAGCGCCGGCACCCGCGACGTGGCCGCCTCGGTGTTCGTCGCCGCGCTGCTCGTCACGACCGGGCTGTACGCCGCCATCGCCGTCCCCACGCACCTGGACGGGGGGTACCCTGACGAACCGACGCTGGACGGGACGGACTTCGTGGCGACGTTCCACCCGAGCGAGGAGCGCGCCATCGACTGGCTCGACGCCCGCGAGGGCCAGCCGGCCATCCTCTCGGCGCCCGCGACGGGGAGGTACCCCGGCGCCGACCCGCCGACCGGACACTCGCCGCGGATGTACCGCTGGAACGCGAACCCGGCCGCCAGCCTCACCGGCCTGCCCACCGTCGCCGGCTGGCACCACGAGGTCGGCTACCGCGGCGCGGAGGCGTACTTCTCGCGGGTGCGCCAGGTCGACGACGCCTACACCTCCCGGGCGCGGGCCGTCGAGGTGCTGCGCGCGTACGACGTGCGCTACGTCTGGGTCGGCCCGGCCGAGCGCGAGCGCTACGAGGGGCGGGGCCTGATCGACTTCGGGTCGATCCGGGGGATCGAACGCGTCGAGGACGCCTCGACCCCGACGGTGACGGTGTACCGGGTGACGGAGTCGGAGCTGCCGCCGGCGTCGGAGCTACGCGACGCTGACGGCGGGAACGGCGACGGGGAGAACGGGAACTGAGACTGAGCGGGACCGAGCGGGGGCGGGAACGGGAGCGGGAACCGAGCGCCGCCTCAGACGGTGAGGTCGCCGCCGCGCTTGACGATGTCGAGCGCCTCTGCCTCGATGGTGTCGACCTCCAGCCAGTGGGGGACGTACTCCTTCTTCTCGAAGCGCTCCTGCTCGTCGTCGGTGCCGATGGTGCACCACAACTGCGGCTCGTCGGGGCCGTGGTACTCGCCCTGCCGCTGGACCGAGAAGACGCGCATCTCCTCGCCGTCGTAGTCGATGATCCCGTCCTTGCGGAGGCCGGGGTCGCCGTGGACGATGAGCTTCTTCATGCGCCCGGCTTGGCGCACTCGTACACTAAGGGTTTCGATGCCGCACGTGGCCGCCGCGACGGGCCCGCGGGCCCGGCGGACGCGACCGTGACCCCGACCCGTCGAGGCGGCCTCGGGAGACCCGGCGGCCCGGCGACGATCGGAGGCCGGCGCCGCCGGCGGCGCCGCCTACCCGCCCAGATACAGCCGCGACACCTCGGGGTTGTCCAGCAGGGCGGCCGCCTCGTCGGCGTAGGCGACGCTGCCCTGGTCGAGCACGTACCCCGAGTCGGAGATGGACAGCCCCTTACGGGCGTTCTGCTCGACCATCAGGATCGCCGTCCCGAGGTCGTTGACCGCGAGCACGTCGTCGAACACCTCGTCGGCCGTGTTGGGCGCGAGCCCGGCCGACGGCTCGTCGATCAGCAGGACGTCCGGCTCCATCACGAGCGCGCGGGCGAACGCCAGCACCTGCCGCTGGCCGCCCGAGAGGGTGCGGGCCTTCGCGTCGCGCTTCTCCGTCAGGATCGGGAACCGGTCGTACAGCTCGTCGATCACCGGCCCGAGGTCGTCGTCGCGGGCGACACCGCCCATGCGGAGGTTCTCCTCGATCGTGAGGCTCCCGAACACGTTCTCCGTCTGGGGGACGTAGCCGATCCCCTCCCGGACGATGGCCTCGGGGGCCATGCCGCCGATGTCGTCGCCGCGGTAGCGGATCCGCCCCGACCACGGCGTCAACAGCCCGAACACCGTCTTCAGCACCGTCGACTTGCCGGCGCCGTTCGGGCCGATCAGGCACGCGACCTCCCCGGCCGACAGCGACAGCGAGAGGTCGTCGAGCACCTGCACGTCGCCGTAGCCGCTGTCGACGTGCTCCACCGAGAGGACGGTGTCGTCGGCGGGGGCGTCGGCCGCGGCCGACACCGCGCCGTCCGACGCCGTCGCCTCCGCCGCCACATCTCCCGCCCCCGCGGGGTCCGTCCCGCGGCCGTCGTCGCCGCTCATTCGCCCGGCCCCCCGAGGTAGGCGTCGACGACGCGGTCGTCGTTCCGGACCGCCTCGGGCGTCCCCTCGACGAGGACGCTGCCCTGGTTCAGGACGACGATCGGGTCCGCGAGGTTCATGATGAACTCCATGTCGTGTTCGATGATACACAGCGTGACGCCCTCCCGGTTGAGGCGGGCGATGTGCTCGCGCAGCTTGTTCGCGAGCGTCGGGTTCACCCCGGCGACCGGCTCGTCCAGCAGGAGCAGTTCGGGCTCGGCGAGCATCGCCCGCGCGAGCTCGACGAGCTTCAGCTGTCCCCCGGAGAGGTCCGTCGCCGGCTGGGTGGCGAGGTGGTCGATCTCGAACCGCTCCAGCATGCGCTGTGCGTCCTCGATGTTTCGCGTCTCCGCGGCTTCGACCTCCTCGGGGTTCGTGAACAGCTTCACGAACGACTCCCCGGGCTGGCGCCGCGGCCCGACGAGCATCGCCTCGCGGACGGTCATCCCCTCCAGTTTGCGGGGCGTCTGGAACGTCCGGACCAGTCCCTCGTCGGCGACCTCGTGGGGTTCGGCGCCGGTCACGTCGACCCCGTTGACGGTGACGGTCCCCGCGTCGGGCTCGTAGAAGCCGGAGACGAGGTTGAAGATCGTCGACTTGCCGGCGCCGTTCGGGCCGATGAGGCCCGTGACGCTCCCGCGCTCGACCGCGAAGGAAGCGTCGTCGACGGCGACGAGCCCCCCGAACGCCTTGCGGAGGCCGTCGACGCGCAACACGACGTCCTCCTTGTCGAGGTTCGGGCCGTCGTACAGCGCCCGCCTCCCCTCGGCCTCGCCCGCCTCACTCATCGGTCCCACCCCCGTCGCGCACCGCGGGGTCGGTCGGGTCCGCGTCGGTGTCCGGGTCCCCGGGCTCAGCCTCCGCGTCCGCCTCCGTCGGGTCCGCGTCGGCGTCCGCCGCGTGTGCGCCGGCGGCGGCGTCCTCCTCGATCGTCTCGCGGGGGTTCGTCTCGCCCGGCCCCGCGGAGGCGGCGACCGACGACGGCCAGATGAGTTCCCGCTGCGGCGGGAGCACGCCCTGGGGCCGGAACCGCATCACGACGATGATGAGCAGGCCGACCGCGAGCAGCCGCGTCGACGCGAAGTTGTTCACGACGGTCGCGTACGTGCTCGTCACGAGCGGGAGATCGAGCGGAAACGACGCCGGCAGCACCTCCCCGAGGAAGCGAGTCCCCTCGCGGATGGCGATGACGACGAAGCCGCCGAAGATGGCCCCGCGGTTCGACCCGCTCCCGCCGAGGATCACCGCGATCCACACGTAGAACGTGTTGATCGGCTCCAGGTCGCCCGGGCTGACGAAGAGGTTCAGGTGCGCGTAGAACACGCCCGCCAGCGCCATGATCACGCTCCCGAGCACGAACGACTGCATCTTGAACGCGTAGGTGTCCTTGCCCAGCGCCTCCGCGAGGTCCTCGTCCGAGCGGATCGTCGCGAGCACGCGCCCCCACGGCGAGCGGTGGACGCGCCGCAACACCGCGTACACGGCCCCGGCCATCGCGAGCACGAACGCGACGTTCAACAGCGCCTGCCAGAACGGCGCCCCGAGCGTGTACCCGAGCAGACTGGTGGAGCCGAGCCCGGGGAGCGCGACCGACAGCTCGTGGACCCGGATCCCGGGCAACGTCTGCGGGAGCGTGCCGAGCACCGGCCAGCCGTCGAAGAAGCCCGGGATGCCCCGCAGCCCGGCGCTCCCGTTCGTCACGTCCCGCTGGTTCAGGAACAGCAGGCGGACGACCTCCGCGAGCCCCAGCGAGGCGATGGCGAGGTAGTCCGCGCGCAGCCGCAGCGTCGGGACCCCGATGGCGACGGCGACCGCGGCCGCGAACGCCACCGCCAGCAGCAGGCCGAGGACGGTGAGCGGGAGGACGCCGAACAGCCGCGCCCCCGCGACGCCGACGGGCGAGTTGCCGGCGGTCAGCAGCGCCGTGCCGTACGCGCCGATACCGAAGAACGCCGCGACCGAGAAGTTGATCAGCCCGGTGTACCCCCACTGCACGTTGAGCCCGAACGACAGCAGGACGTACATCCCGACGAGGCCGACGAGGTACAGGAAGTACGTCGGCGCGAGCCCGCCGGTGACGAGCCCGAACGACAGCAGCGCCGCCAGCGCGAGGACGAAGCCGACGACGCCCCGTTCCGCGCGGGTGAGCGCCGCGAACCGCCCGCGGACCGCGTCGGCGACGCTCACGTCGCCTCCTCCCCGGCGATGCCGGACGGCCGCACGAGCAACACGGCGACCATGATGAGGAACGCGATGGCGTTGGCGTACTCGATGCCGATGGGGATGCCGAAGCCCTCGGGGACCAGCGGGAGCTCCTGGCCGAGCCGCGGGAGGATCGGGGTGAGCTGGTTGATCATCCCGATGAGGAATCCCCCGGCCATCGCGCCGTACACCGAGCCGATGCCGCCGAGGATGACCGCCGCGAACACGACCAGGAGGATGTTGAACCCCATCCGCGGCGAGACGTTGCTGTACAGGCCGAGGAAGACGCCGCCGGCGCCCGCCAGCCCCGCGCCGATGACCCACGTCCAGATCTCGATCCGGTCGGTCCGGATGCCGGAGACGCGCGCCAGCGAGGGGTTGTCCGCGGTCGCGCGCATCTTCCGCCCGAGGTCGGTGTACTGCAGCAGCGCGTGCAGCCCCGCGACGAGCACGACCGCGCTGGCGACGATGGCCACGTCGTGGAGCGTCATCCGGATCCCGTACGGGAGCAGCGCGTCGATCGGCCGCAACAGCGGGATCTGGAACTCCGTGAAGTCGGTCCCGAAGCCCAGTTGGATGACCGCCCGGTAGACGAACGCCACCCCGATCGAGGTGATGAGCAGGCCGATCGAGTCCACGTCCAGCGGCTCGTACACGAGGAGGTGGGTCGCCACCGCGACGACCGCGGCGACGGCGACGCCGACGGCCAGCGCGAGGAAGAACCCGAGCGGGAGCCCGAGCACCTGCGCGCCGAGCGTGCCGACGAAGCCGAACGTCACCAGCGCGGTGTAGGCGCCGACGGTCATCGTGTCCCCGTGGGCGAAGTTGGCGAAGTCGGCGATGCTGTACACGAGCGACAGGCCGATGCTCGCGAGCACGATGATGCTGGAGAACACCAGCCCGTTCGCCAGGTACTCGAGGACGGACATCCGGTCAGCCTTCGATCGTGCCGGTCTGGACGTACTCGTGGTCCTCCACGGTGAGGATCTGCAGGAAGCCGACCGGGTCGCCGTTCTCGTCGAGGTCGATCGGCCCCGAGACGCCCTGGTAGTCGATGTCCGAGGGGGAGCCGTCGTCGCCGAGCACGTCCATCGCCTCCGCGAAGGTGAACACCTCCTGGCCCTCCGGCCGGGTCACCTCGCGGACGGTCTCCTGGAGGGCCGCGCCGGTGAACTCGTCGGCGGTCGCGATCGACAGCGCCGCGGTGATCACGCAGTCGTAGGCGAACGCCGACCAGGAGGTGGGGGTCTCGCCGTACTCGGACTCGAACTCCGAGGCGAACGCCTTGTAGTTGTCCTGGGTGACCGCCGCCGACGGGACGACGATCTTCATGCCGTCGAGGCTCCCCTCGGGCGTGTTCGCCAGCACGTCCGACCCCTGGACGGAGTCGGCGCCGTAGAACTGCGCCTCGTAGCCGTTGGAGTACGCCTCCTGGGCCATCGAGGTGAACTCCGGCTGGTAGGTGATGAACAGCCACGCGTCCGCGCCGGAGTTGGCCATCCCGGACACCGTCGAGGAGTACGACGACTGTCCCTGGTCGTGGGGCTCGTCGTAGGCGATGTCGCCGCCCCACTCCTCGCGGAACGTCTCGGCCAGCCCCTGGCCGTAGTCGTTGTTCACCCACGCCATCGCGACGGAGTCGTAGCCGTCCTCCGCGATGATGTTCGCCAGCGCCGTCGACTGGGTGCTCCCCGTCGGCGACATCCGCAGGAGGCCCGGGAAGTCGGTGAGGTCCGGGCTGGTGGAGTTCTGGCTCAGCTGCACCACGTCGGTCCCCTGGATCACCGACTCGTAGATGGCCAGCGACACGCCCGAGCCGACCGCGCCGATGAGGAACGGCACGCCGTCCTGGTTGACGAGCTTCTGAGCGGCCGAGACGCCGGCCTGCGACTGGCTCTCGGAGTCCTCGACGATGATCTCCAGGTCGCGCCCGCCGATGCCGACCTCGTTGACGTCCGCGAGCGCGAGGTCCTTCCCGCGCTGGTTGCGCTGGCCGAACGCCGACAGCGACCCCGTCAGCGAGTCGACCATCCCGATGGTGTACGGTCCGGACCCCCCGTCGTCACCGTCGCCGCCGCCGTCGGTGGTCGTCTCCTCGCCGCCGTCGCCGCCGGCAGGCGTCCCGGTGTCGGTCTCGGTCGTCCCGGTGTCGGTGGTGCTACAGCCAGCCAGGCCCGCGAGCCCCGCGAGGCCCGCCGCCCCGGACGCCTTCAGTACGTCGCGCCGTCTCGGTGAGGTCCCGTCGTTCGGCTCCATGGGACAAACTGTGCCCGTCCACGGGCTTATGTTTATACCTCGTCGCCGCCGCGGTCGGCCCGGACCGCCCGCCGGGGGCGTCCGACGGGACCGTCCGCGGAGACCGCCCGCCGCGACGGCTCCGCGGGGCTTATTCTCCCGGCCGCCGGACGCCCGCGTATGCCGACCATCGCCGAGAAGCGCGTGTTCACCGCGCGCGACGACGTGGTCCGCGCGCTCGTGGCCTCCTCGATGGGCGTGGCGAGCGTCTCGCTGTCGGGCGACATCGTCGGGGAGTTCGGGATCGAGCGCCGGTGCGACGCCCGCGACGTGGCCGCCCGCGGCGACGCCGTCGCGGTCGCCGCCGACGAGGACGTCCTCGTGGGCGACTTCGCGCCGACGGGCCACGGCCCCGCCGTCGCCGTGGGCGTCGCGGGCGACGGCGTGCTCGCTGCGGCGCCCGACGGGACCGTCTCGGTGCTCCCCGGCGACGCCGACGCGACGGGCGGGGGCGACGGGGCCGACGACCGCGCCGCCGGCGCCGACCCCGCCGGCGACGCCTGGGAGCCCGTCGGGACCGTCGAGGACCCGCGCCGGATCGACGGCCCGCTCGTCGCCGCGGCCGACGGCGTCCACCGGCTCCGGGAGGGGTCGCTGGAGTACGCCGGCCTCGACGACGCCCGCGACGTGAGCGCCCGCGGGGTGCCCCTCGCCGTGACCGGCGAGGCGCTGTACACCCTCGGGAACGGCTGGATGCGCGACCTAGAGTCGACCGAACTCGACGGGGACGGCGACTCCGTCGACGAGTTCCGCTGCGTCGCCGCCGACGCCGACGGCGAGCGCGCGGTCGCCGCGACCGGCGCCCGGGTGTTCGAGCGCGCGGACGCGACGGCGACCGAGTGGGTCGAGCACGCGGAGGCCGGCGTCGTCGACTGCGCGGTCGCGGGCCGGCACCTCGTCGCCGTCACCGACGCCGGCGAGGCGCGGGTGCACGCCGACGGCGGCTGGCGCGGGCGGACGCTCGGCCTCCCGGACGTGCGCGCCGTGGCGGTGCCGGGCGGGGACTGAGCACGCGCCGCGGGAGCGAGCCTGCGACGCCGGCGCACGCGTCGCCCGAGTAGGAACTCGTTTGTATCCGGACGCGGGACGGACTCGTATGATCGTCCCAGGCTCCGCCTCGCAGGCGCTGGCGGCCGCCCTCGCCGAGGAGACCGGCCGCCCGCTCGCGACGCCGGAGTTCGACCGGTTCGCCGACGGCGAACTGTGCGCGGCCGTCCCGGACTTCTCCGGCGACGGGGCCGTCGTCGTCGCCGCGACCGACTCCACCGACGCGTTCGTCGAACTGCTCCAGCTCCAGGACGCCGTCCGCGAGGCCGGCGCCGACGAGGTCACGACCGTCCTCCCGTACATGGGCTACGCCCGCCAGGACCGCGCGTTCGAGCCCGGCGAGCCCGTCTCCGCGCGGGCGGTCGCCCGCGCCGTCTCGACCGGGACCGACCGCGTCGTGCTCGTCACGCCCCACGAGCCGGACGTGGCAGAGTTCTTCGACGTGCCCGTCGACGTGCTCGACGCCTCGGCGCTGCTCGCGGAGCCGCTGCCCGCGGGCCTGACCGACCCGCTGTTCCTCGCGCCCGACGCCTCCGCCGAGCGGTTCGCGACGGCCGTGCGCGACGCCTACGGCGGCGGCGAGACCGACTTCTTCGAGAAGGAGCGCGACTACGACACCGGCGAGGTGACTGTCACCCCCAGCGACGCGGGCGTCGCGGGCCGGGACGTGGTGATCGTCGACGACATCGTCGCCACGGGGTCGACGATGAGCGAGGCGGTCGCCGCGCTCCACGAGCGGGACCCGGCGGCCGTGTACGCCGCCTGCGTCCACGGGATGCTCGCGGGCAGCGCCCGGACGCGGCTGGCGGCCGCCGGCGTCCGCGAGGTCGTCGCCACCGACACGCTCGAACGCGCCGAGAGCGCCGTCTCCGTCGCGCCGCTGGTCGCGGACGCGCTGTAGGTGACCGTGCGGCGGTAACGGAGGCCCCTCCGCCGGGACTACCGCGCGGCGAGCAGCCGGCGCGTCCGCGGGAGGAACTGCCGGTAGCCGACGAGGTACAGCCCCCAGAACAGCGCGATCGTTCCGAGCACGAAGTCGACGGCGGCGGTCTCCGGCGCGGTCGTCGCCGCCGCGACCGCCGCCCGTTCGAGGTGGACGCCGATCCCCGTCAGCGTGACCGACGCGAGCGCGACGAAGAGGTACTCCGCGACGACCCACGCGGCGTCGAACAGCCCTGTCATACCCCGACGACGACGATCGGCGAGTGAAACTCTTTCGGTCGGGGCGAAAGGGACAACTACGTCGGTTCGGTAGCCGACGGCATGGCAGGTAGATACGGGAACCTCGACTACCCGACGCTCACCGAACGCGCGCTGCTCGTCTGTGTCGCCGTGTTCCTCCTCGCGATCGCTGTCGAGGCCGCCGCCGCGGTCACCGGGACGACGCTTCCGGCGTGGGAGCGGGCGCTGCTGGTCGACCTCGAACTGTTCGCCGTCGTCGGCTCGTCCCTCTCGGTGTTCGTGTTCGGCGTCGCGCTCCCGCTGACGGAGTAGCGGTGGCCGGCCCCGGCGACCATCCGAACCCCGTCGAGCACCCCGACCCCGACGACCGGCTCGTCCTCGACGCCGACTGCGCGCGCTGCCCGGCGCTCGTCGACTCCCGGACGTGTATCTCGTGGGGGAACGGCCCGCGGGACGCGAGCGTGGTCGTCGTGGGCGAGGCCCCGGGCGCCGGCGACCCGGACGCCGAGACGTGGAAGGGCGGCAATCACACCGGCTGCGCCTACACCTCCCGGCACTCGGGGCGCCGGATCCGCCGCCTCGTGGCCGACCTCGGCTACGGCGACGACTGCTTCTACACGAACGCGGCGAAGTGTCACCCCCCGGAGAACCGCGACCCGACCGACGAGGAGCTCTCCAACTGCCGCGGCCACCTGGAGGCGGAGCTCGACATCGTGGACCCCGAGGTGGTCGTCACGACCGGAAAGCACGCGACCGCGACCCTGCTCGCGTTCGAGGGGATCGCCCTCGACGGCTTCCTCGACCGCGTCTGCGACCCCGTCGAGTGCCCGACGCTCGGGGTGAGGTGCCTGCCGGTGCTCCACCCGAGTTATCAGGAGGTGTGGCTCTCGCGGCTCGACCTGACCGAGGCGGAGTACCGGGAGCGGATCGCCGAACACCTGCCGTGAGCGCCCGGGGAACGCGGACGGACGCGCCGCCGGACGGATCGCCCCGCACATTCAAGCGCTCGGCCGACACACAACCCACCCACACATGAGCGACGACTGCATCTTCTGTTCCATCGTCGCGGGCGACATCCCCGGCCGCATCGTCGCCGAGACCGACGACGCCCTCGCGTTCCTCGACGCGAACCCGATGGCCCCGGGTCACACGCTCGTGATCCCGAAGGCCCACCGCGAGCGGCTCGCCGACCTCTCGACCGAGGAATCGCGCGCGGTCTTCGACCTGGTCCACGACCTCGCGCCGCGGATCGCCGAGGCCGTCGACGCCGACGCCCACACGATCGGCGTCAACGACGGCCCCGAGGCCGGCCAGGAGGTGCCCCACGCGCACGTCCACGTCATGCCCCGCTTCGAGGGCGACGGCGGGGGGCCGATCCACGCCGCCGCGGGGTCCCGCCCCGACCTGGACGACGACGAACTCGACGAGATCGCGGCGGACATCGCGGCGGAGTAACGCGCCGGGGAACCCGGGTCAGTCGTCCCCTGTTTCGCCGTCAGCGTCGTCGTCCCCGTCGCCCCCGAACCCCGCGAGCGCGGCGGCGACGTCGTAGTGTCCCTCGCCGCGGTACCGTTCGGGGTCGAGCGTCCGCCCGTCGAGGCTCGCGGGGTTGCTCGGCCGGTCGCCGTCGAACCTGTCGTCGTCGGCGACGTTCGGGGTCACTCCCGGGGCGGTCGTCTGGCCCGCCCGGCCCACGCGGAGCGGCCTCGCCGTCGCCTCGATCCGCCGGCGGACCGCCAACGGCGTCGCGTCCGGGTCGGCCGCGTACAGCAGCGCCGCCAGGCCGGAGACGTTCGGCGCCGCGAACGAGGTGCCGGCCTTGAACGCGTACCCCGGGACGTACTCGTCCAGGACGGCGTCGTTCGGGCGGTCCGGGTCGAGGTTCGCGATGCCCGTGTTGAACACCAGATCGAGGAAGGAGTTCGGCCTGACCTCGACGTCGTCGTCGACGGTGTCGGTGTCGAAGTTGCCGCCGCCGGCGGTCACGTCGACCGCCCCGGCCCCGTAGTTCGAGTAGAACGCGACCTCCTCCGGGGGGAGTTCGTAGTCGGTCTCCGCCTCGACCTCGACCCCGGCGACCGTGTCGGAGTCCCCGTTCGCGGGCCAGCCGAACCCGATCGGGCCGGTCGCGCCGACGCTCAGGTAGCCGGGCGCCCCCGCCGGAAGCACGACCGGCGGGGCGGACCCGCGGGGGAGGTCCACCTCGGCGCCGAGGTCGACGGCGCTGTTGCCCGCGGACGCGACCGGGAGCGCCCCGACGCCGACCGCGAACGCGCCCGCGGCGGAGACGAACGCGCCCAGCAGTGCGAGGTCCCGGGCCGGGACCGGGACGTAGGGGTCCGGCAGGTCGGGGAGTTCGTCCGCGACGTCGCCGTCGCCGTCCTCGTCGACGACGGGGACCGGCACCAGCGGCGGCGTTCCCACCGAGAGGTTCAGCACGTCACAGCCGGCGCCGTGGAAGACCCGCGGTCGGTCCGGCGTCCCGAGGTTCAGCCGCGTCCCCTCCGGCGCGGCGCCGACGACCACCGCGGCCACGATATCCGCGAAGCTGGTCGCGCCGCCCGAGAACGCCCGCAGGTCGACGATCTCCGCCTCCGGTGCCGTCCCGACGACGCCGGTCCCGTTCTCGCCGGCCGCGGCGACCCCGGCACAGTGGGTGCCGTGGTCGTCGTTCAGCGGTCCCGGTCCGTTCCCGTCGTCGGTGAGGTTGGCCGAGAGGTCCGACCGCACGTTCCCGAGGTCGGGGTGGGCCGCGTCGCGGTCGGGGTTCGCGCCGAGCACCCCGTCGTCGACGATCCCGATCCGTGCGCCCGCGCCGCGTTCGCCCTCCAGCGTGTGGACCCGCTTGACCCTCTGCTCCCGCTTGTCCCACTGCAGGCGGTAGAACGGGTCCTCGACCTCGCGGGCGTCCACGGCCGCCTCCTCCTGGCGCGGCACCTCGATCTCCACGTCCATTCCCCGGGCGTACACTCCGCCCGACGGGAGGCGCGACTCCGGCCCGCTGACGACCGCGAACCCGAGGCGCTCCCCGAAGTCGTAGCGGACCTCCATGCCCGACAGCGACGACACGTCGACGGTGGAGGTGTCGACGACGTAGCGGTCCGGCGCCGGGGTCGCCCGCGCCGCTCGGACGCCCGCCGCCCCGACCCCCACCGCCGCCGTCGCTATCGCCTTCAGCGCCGCGCGCCGCGTCACGCTCGAATTCATATAGAATCATCAACACGATATCGAGGCGTAACCACCACAGATAGAGGCGACATTTGCTCGGGACGGACGGTTCTGATACGAACGGGACGACTATCCGATCACGAGACGAAATGACGTCACGGGGGGCGAAGCCGTCGTGTGCCCACGGATCCACTCAACGTCGGTCCCCGAGCGGCCGATCGACCCCGCCATGGCCCGGCCGCGAGCGCCGTCGGTCGGCCGAACCGGCGAACGCGCCCGCGACGGACGCTGGACGGGGACCGCAGCCGTGTACACCGCACACCTATTTCCGACACTACAGGTGCGAAAGTATATGGCGGAGACGGACGCACTCGCCGTGTGAACCGGAACCGAACCCTCGCGCTCGTCGGCGCCGTCGGCGGCGCCGGGACGACCCGAACCGCCGTGGAGTGTGCCGCCGCGCTCGCCCGCGGCGGGCGCGAGGTGGCCGTCCTCGACGCCGCCTACGCGACCCAAGGGCTGAGCGAGTACGTATCGGGCCGCATCGACCCCGACCTCACGACCCTGTGTCTCGACTCCGACCGCCCGCTCGCGGCCGGACTGACCGACCTCGACCTCCCCGTCGACGGCCGGGTCGCTCTCGCGCCGGCGCGCGCGCCGTTCGAGCGCGTCGCCCGTGCGAAGACGCCCGAGGCCGCCGAGGCGTTCGAGGCACGCGTCCGGGAGGCCGCCCGCTCGTTCGACCACGTGATCGTGGACGCGCCGCCGGTCGCCGCGAACCAGGCCGTCGCGGCCGTCCACGCCGTCGACCGCGTGGCGCTGGTCGCGCCCGCCGGCGACCGCGGCGCCGACGCGCTGAACCGACAGCGGGACGTGCTCCGGGACGTCGACGCGCCGGACCCGAACCCGACGACCGTCGTGGTCGGGGACGACGCGCACGACGGCGACGCGGACGCGACGGTCCCGCGCGGTCCGCGCTCGGTCGCCGCCGCCCCCGCCTGCCTCGGGGACGACCGGTTCGCCGCCGGCGTCGTCGCGGCGACCGAGGCGCTGTTCGGGGTCGATCTGCCGGTCGCGTTCGACGACGCCGGCGTCCTCGGTCGCGTGCGCTCGGGCGTCGAGCGCGTCCGCGGGAGCGACGGCTGACGCCGAGCGCGCTCGAACGGGACGGCCGCCCGTCGTCAGCGCAGGTCCGAAACGGAACTCGCCGACTGCCGCCGTGACGGGGACGCCGACGCGAGTCAGCGGAGGTCCACGGCGGCAGTCATCGTCTCGCCGAGCGCGTCCCGCTTCTCCACGCTGGCGTTCCCACCCCCCTCCAGCGCGCCCCGGGCGATGTCCGCCAGCTCCGGCACGGGATCGTGCGACTCGACGTACGACGCGAGCGCGAACGCCGCCTCGTCGCCGCCCGTGAGTTCGAGCGCGTCCACGCGCGAGAGTTCGCCCGCGAGCCAGTCGCGGACCACCCGGCGGCCCGTCGGGGACAGCGGGGAGACGCCGGCGACGCCGCACCGGTGGAGCACCCTCGCGGCCGTCATCGGCGCCACCCCCGCCTCGCGGGCGCTCTCGCCGACGCTGACGCCGCGGGCGTGGGTGTCGAGGACGACCGCCGCCGCCTCCGGCGTGCACGCCAGCGCGTCCGCGTGCGGCGACAGCCGCGCCGCGAGGTCGCCCCCCGTGGCGTCGACGGCGGCGACGCCGCGCTCCTCCTGGCGCGCCGTCACCTCGATCCCGGCGGCGATGTCGGAGAGACCCATACGCCGTCTCGTCCCGCATCCGGTATAAAATTCTCTGTCGGAGTCGAAATGATAAGGGATTTTTCGAGAGCAACGTACCGATTATCGGTACGTTCGAGGACGCTCGCGACGGTCGAGCGGTCCGGATCCCCCCACACCTAAGTATGGGTTCGGGCCCGACGTTCGAGTATGGCAACGAGCACGACGGCGTGCCCCGAGTGCGAGGGTCGAGTGCGAACCGAGGGCGACGAGGCTGTGTGTGCCGACTGCGGCCTCGTCGTGCGCGAGGACCGGATCGACCGCGGCCCGGAGTGGCGGAGCTTCGCCGACGACGATCGGGACCCCCGCCGGACGGGCGCCCCGCTGACGCGGTCACGTCACGACCGCGGCCTCTCGACCGAGATCGGGCACACGCGCGTGAAGGGGCGGAAGCGCCGCCAGTGGGCGCGGATGCGTCGCCAGCACACCAGGGCACGCATCTCGTCCAAACGGGACCGCAACCGGGTGTACGGCTTCACCGAGATCAGGCGGCTCGTCTCGGCCGCGGGACTCCCCGAGTCGATCCGCGACCGGGCCTGCGCGCTGTTCGAGTCCGCGCAGGACGCCGACCTCCTCCGGGGCCGCTCGCTGGAGGGCTTCGCGGCCGCGACGGTGTACGTGGCCTGTCGCGTCGCCGGCGTCTCGCGAACCCGGGGCGAACTCGTCGCCGACGCGAAGGCCGACGCCGACGAACTCCGCGCCGCCTTCGACGCGATGAACCGCGAACTCGGCCTCCCGGTCGGGCCGATCGACCCGGCGGAGTACCTCCCGCGGTTCGCCAGCGAACTGGACCTCGGGATCGAGGTCGAGCGCGACGCGCGCGAGTACCTCTCGGTCGCCGTCGACCGCGGCCTCACGAACGGGCGAAACCCCTGCGGCGTCGCCGCGGCGTGTCTGTACGCCGCCGCCCGCGACCGCGGCGCCGACTGTACCCAGGCGGCCGCGGCCGACGTGGCGGACGTGACGCCGGTGACGCTGCGCTCCTCGTACGTCGAGCTGCGCGGGGAGGACTGAGGAGGGACGAGCGACCGCGGGGGTCGAGGCTACACCGCCGAACAGCGACGGACGGCCGCCGCGAGCGCGTCGACCGCCCGCGCCGTCGCCGACTCCGGGGCGGTCTCCGCTATCGGCGACGCCGAGTCGAGCGAGCGCGCGAGCCGCGGGTCGGCAGGCACCGCCGTCGCCGGGGCGCCGAGCGCCCGCCCGACCGCGCGCGTCGGCGGGTCCTCGACGACGCGGTTGAGCGCGACGGCCGCGAGCCCGCAGTCGAGCGTCCGGGCCGCGACCGCGTCCGCGAGCGCCCACCGCGTCGGCGACGCGACGAGCACGCACGCGTCCGCGACCGCCAGCGGCGCGCCCGCGTCCGCCCGGAGCCCCGCGGGGGAGTCGACGACCACGTGCTCGTACCCCGCGACCGCGACGGCCTCGCGGAGCCGACGAACGTCCGCGAGCCGTGCCCCCTCGAGGGTTCGCCCGCACGGGAGCAGGTCGACCGGACCGGGGCGGACCGCCTCCTCGGGGGCGGCCCGCCCGGCGAGCACGTCGTGGAGGTCCGGTCCCCGCTCGGGGCCGCCGGGGAGGTCAGCCATCCCGAGGTCGGCGTCGACCACCAGCGCGTCCAGCGCCGCGCCGAGGTTGTACGCCAGCGTCGACTTCCCGACGCCCCCCTTCCCGCCGGCGACGGCGACGATCACGCCAGCCGCTCCATCGCCTCGACCGGTACGTCGACGTCCGTCGCCCGCGAGGAGAGTTCCGTCGCCCGATCCGCGAGCGCCGAGAGCGCCTCGGCGTCGGCCGCGACCAGCGCCGCGATCCCCGCCGGGGCGACCCCGGATTCGAGGGTCGCCGTCGCCTCCGCGAACGACCCCTCCGCGAGCGTCTCCGCCCGCCCGACGCGCGTTTCGGCCCCGTCGAGATACCGGCGGACCGCCGGCGGGAGCGCGTCCGGGGACGCTCGTTCGCCGGCGGGTCGAGAGGCGTCATCCGCGTCCGCGGACGGATCGGGCCGGTCCGGCTTCGACCCCGTCGATCCGGAGGGGCGACGCCGATCCGTCGGCGACCCGCCCCCGGTCCCGGTCCGCGACGGGATCACCGCCGCCGGCGGCGTGGCGTCCGGCAGGTCGGACACCACGCGGTCCATCGGATCCGGGGTCCCGTCCGCGGGGTCGCCGACACTCACCAGTTCGACGGGCGAGCAGTCCGCCCCCGGATCGGGGTCCGTGACGCACGCGTATCCGAGCGCGAGTTCCGCCCCCGCGTCGACGACGCCGGCGTAGCCGTCGTCCGACCACCCCGGTTCGGGGAGTCCGTGGCGGCGGGGCGGCAGGACGGGGCCGTCGAGGCGGTTCCGCAGTCGCACCCGGCGCGCGACCGGTTCGTCGTTGTCGACGCGGACGCCGACGAGCGCGACCCCGTCGGCCGTCTCGACGGTCGTGTCGATCGTGACCGGCATGGGGCGGGTGGTGCCGCTATCGGCGATAAACCTCCGCGACGGCCGCGCCGGCGACGGCGGGCTACGGCGACGAGACCAGCACGACGGGGCTCCGGAGCCGCCTCGCGGCCCTCCCGGCCGCCCCGAACCGCGGAACCCCGACCACGACCGGGTCGTCGCGCTCGGCCAGCCGGACCGCCGCGAGGTGTGCCGAGACCGGGTCGCCGGCGAGGTCGACCGGATCGAATCGCCCCCCGTCGTCGAACGGGTCCCCGCGGTCGCCGTCCCGCGATATCCCCGGATCGAGGGCCGCGAGCGCGTCCGCGAACGCCGGCGCCACGGCGCGTGCCAGGTCGGTCCGCGCCTCCCGCCGGCGGTTGACGAGCGCGTCGCGGAGACGGAGTCGCCGCTCGCGCGCGTCTCGTGCCCGGCGCGCCCGCTCGCTTGCCCGTGCCAGCGCCTGTCGGGCCGCCACGCGCTCGGTCTCCGCCTCCGTCAGCGCGCGCGTCGCCGAGGCGTACGCCGCCGCCGCGTCGCCGGCGGTCTCGCGGTCCGTCGGGGTGCCCGGTGTCGACGCGGCGGGGCCGCCTCCGGGGTGGTGCTCGATGTCGGCGTCGTCACGCTCGCGGCGCTCGCGGAGCCTGCCCCGCAGGGTCGCCGCCCGGTTCCGGAGGCGGTCCACGTCGGCCGCGGCCTCGGCGACCCGCTCGCGCGCGCTCGCGAGCGCCCCGGTCGCGTCGCCCGCCGCCGCGACGGTCGCGTCCGCCTCCGCCGCCGCCGCGCGCAGCCGCCGGATCTCGTCGTCGTGTGGGTGGGTGTGGCCCCGCGCCCGGGCGGCCGCCGCGAGCACCCGCGTCGCCGCCGGCGGGTCCGGCGTCGCCGTCGCCAGCACGTCCTCGGGGTCGAGCCCGAGCGCCTCCCGGACGTCCCCGGGACCGACGTCGACGCCGCGGAGGTCGGCGGCCCGCCCGCGGTACGTCCGCCCGGCGATCCGGAGCCTCACAGCTCCGCGTCCCGCATCGCCGCCGGGTCCGGGTGGTCGCGGTCGGCGCCCGCCGCGAACTTCGCGTACGGCGTGCTCGGGGCGTCGCGGTCCTCGTAGGCGGCGGCCGCCTCCCGGACCGCGGGGCGTACCGCCGCGAACTCGTTGAACGGCTCCGTGCGCTCGACCTGCACGTCGGCGCCGTGTTTCGCCCGGAGGCGGCACGCGAGGAACGCCCCCCACTCCGTCTCCGACAGCAGCGCCGCCCGCCCGAACCGCCGGACGACGGTGTCGTCGTGGCTGCGACACACGTTGCGGAGCGTCGTCCGCGCCCCGCGCGAGAACGTCACGACGAGTATCATAAATTCAATTACTCCGCATACAATATAAATACTCCGAGAGAAGAACCGAGCCGCTGACCCGGAACTACAGCGGTTCGACGGTCACGTCGGCCGGGTCGACGGCGGGGTCGGCCGCTCCCGAGCCGGAACCGTCGGCGTCACCGCCGGCGGCGTCAGCCGAGGCCAGCGTCGCCGCCCGCTCGCGTGCCTCCGCGGGGTCGCCGGCGACGACGACGCGCCCCTCCCCGGGCCCGTCGACGACGCGGAACGCCCGGCGGTCCGCCACCTCGAACTCGGTGGCGTACGTCCGCAGGACGGTCGCGACGCGGCGCTCGGTCTCGCGCAGGTCGGCCTCGCCGTCCTCGAAGGCGCGGATCGCGTCCTCGACGTTCCGGAGCGCGGAGATGCGGTCCATCTACGTCGTCCGCACGTAGCCGGACTGGGGCTCGTAGATCTCCCCGCGCGTCCGGAGCTTCTCCAGTTCCTTCTCGGCCTTGCCCGCGTCCATCCCCACCTCGTCGGCGCGCTCGAGGATCGTGTCGACGGGCGCGCCGGGCTCGTCCTCGTACTCCTCGCCGATCGTCTCGATCAGCTCCTTGATGTTCTTGATGCGGTCGCGCTGGCTCTTGCTGGTGCCGGTCTCGACCACGTCGGCGTCGAACTGCCCCGTCTCGGGGTCGACGCCGATGTCCTGCAGGCACGAGCGCACGATCTCGATCACCCGGGTCGCGTCCTCCTCCTCGACGGTGTCGGAGAGGCGGACGCGCGCGCTCGCCTCCGAGAGGCGCACGAGCGCCTCCAGCTTCCGGGCGGTGACGGGCACGGGCGCGTCCTCGTCGGCGCCCTTCGAGCGCAGGTCGACGTAGAACTCGCGGATCGCCGCCCGCGCCTCGTCGGTCATCGTCGGGTAGCAGTTGCGCTTGGCGTACGCGATGTACTTGCGCAGCAGCTCCGCGTCGATGACGGGCGCGACTTCCTGGGTGACCTCGTCCACCTGCTCCTGCGTGAAGTTCGAGGTCGCCATCTCCGTGCGCTGGGTGTTCAACTCGCCCGCGTAGTTCGTCGTCAGGATGTGGTCCGCCAGCTCGGCGTCGTGCTCCGGGTCCGGGCTGTCCGTGACGGTGAAGATGAGGTCGAACCGCGAGATGAGGGCGGGTTCGAGGTCGATCTGCTCGCCGATTGGCTCGTACTGGTCGAAGCGGCCGTACTTGGGGTTGGCCGCGCCGAGGAGGGAACATCGGGATTTAAGAGTTGCATTTATTCCGGCTTTAGATACCGAAATTTGCTGTTGTTCCAATGCTTCATGCATCGCGGAGCGGTCCTCGGAGTTGTGGACGACCATCCCGTTGGCGATGAAGTTGTGCGTTCCCTCGACGGTGAGGTCGTACACGTTCGGCGTCGAGGCGGACTCGATCGCTTCGACCAGTCGCCGGATCTCGTCCCGGACAGCGCTGATCCGATCTTCTGCGGCCGAACGAACGTCGACGAATCGGTCGGTCGAGACAGTCCCGGAGAACCAGCGCGAGACACTCGATTGTGCGACATCGAGATCCGTTGCTACAGCACGTTGCGAGATATTGTGGCGGTCCAGTTCATCGGCGAGTGCGTGCCACGAATCCGTCGCCGGGGACCTCTCAAGTAGACGTGTGGCGCGCTCGACGACATCGTCGCTGGTTCCGCCGAGGATGTCGCTCAACTTCTCGCGGAGCACACTGACGCGGTCGTCCACCGTACCCGCCGGGACTTCCTCCACGGATTCGACGCGACGCCATTTCACGTCGCCACGGACGAGCGAGCGCAGTTCCGAGAGATCCGTCTCGGCAGCCTCCGAGACGATAGCCGAGATTCTGTCTCGAACAGCAGCCCGGATTCGCTCGTCGTCTCTCCACCGGCGGGAGATCTGTTGTTGGCTAAACTCGGTTCCCTCGGCGAGTTCCCGCTGGGAGACATGATAGCGAGTTCGGAGGGTCCCTAATTGGTCCCACGTAAGGTCGTCTGCCGAAGAGAGCGTCTCGGTGTCCGAGGCTGCACGCCGCTTTCGGCCTTCGAACGCATCGAGCACGCGGCGAGCACGGTGGATCGAGATGTTTGCGTGTTCCTGCTCGAATTCACAGTACGTCGCCGAATCGATCCCACACTCTCGCTGGTACAGACGGAGCGCTTCGCGTGACTCACGGAGCGCTCTGCCCGCACCCGGGATCACGTCAAGGATCGTTCGATCGCCGGATACGGACTCGACCACCTCGTCGAGCGCTTCGCGTTTCCGGCTCAGTTCGAATCCGACGTGGCGAGCGTATGCGGCGAGCGATTCGGCGTCGGTGATCGCGAGAACGTACAGGTCCCGACTGTCGGGTCGTTCACGTGTCTGGATCTGACTCGAAACGTCGAACTCCAGCAGGAGTTCTTTCGTTCCGAGGAGCAGTTCATAACTGGAGGAGTGGATCCGGACATTTCCGGTAGCAGTATCGACTGACCCCTCGCTGTCGGCAAGCGCACGGACGAACGCCGCCTTCGTCTCGCGCGAACCATCGGAGACACCTGCAGGGAACGACTTTCCGTCGTAGATTTCCAGATTCATTCCCGCGTCGAGAACCGTATCTGCGTACTCCTTTCCGTGAAGACGGACAGTCTCGACACCGTCCGCACGTTGCTCGCTGGGGTGGCGAACTGTATCCGCGCCGAACGCGATCTCACAGGTGTCCTCGAAGTCCGAAAGGAGTTCCTCCTCGGCGTTCGTGAAGCGGATCCCGTAGCTCCCACCGGATCGGTCGTAGTGGACGTTTCCGTCGCCGGAGAGATAACCGAGAACGGCACCGAGTGCAGGACCTACTTCGTCTTCTCGGTGAAGACGACAGTCTGACGGAGACGACCGAGCCGCATCGGCACCGCCGTCAGCCGCCGGTGTTGGAACTGCTCGCGGAACGTAGACCCAATCCCCCTCACCGAGGGTACCGGCCGCACGTTCGACACGGTCTCCGTCTTCTCGGACGAAGAACGGGTGATCCTCGGTAGCGGTGAGCCGCTCGCCAGTTGCGAGTGTTACCTCCGTGAGTGACGACGGCGCCTCGTACTCGTGGACTGCCGTGACGGGTCGCCGCACGATCTGTCCGTCGTCGGTCATCGTCCACGCGTCGAATTCTACGTCGCGGATAGTCCGCCCGTTCGCGAGCGGCTCGATCGATCCGTCTTCGGCCGCTTCGTCGGCGAGTTCGGCGATCCGTCGGACCTGACCATCAGCGAGGTGGACGAGAGTGTCACCCGTTACACACCGCATCTTGTCCAGTTCGTCGACAGCGGCGATCCCCTTGTCGGCGAGTACGAGTGCACCGGCCTCCAGGGTCCACTGCTGGCCGTCGCCGAAGTCGTCGCGAACCGCGGCGGCAGTGTTGTGGGTTACGACGCCGTTGCCGACGAAGTTGTGTGTCTCCGGGACCGTCAGGTCGAACACCTCGCGCTCGCCGACATCGCTCACGTCGGTGACGCGGTCCCACCGGAGGTCGGCCTCGACAGCTTCCCGGACGGCAGGTTCCGCCTCGCCCAACTCGATCTGGTCAAGGATCTCTCGTGCCCGGTCGCGACCGGGGTTGTCACCGCGCGTGACGTTCGTGTGATACGCGCCGCCGGCACCATCGGTCGCGACGAGCGCCGGCCCGACGGGTATCGTTTCCTCACGGCGGGTCGCATCGTCCGTGATCCGATCCAGTGCCTCCCGCTTATCGTCGGCTTCGAAACCGACCGTGTTCGCATACCGCTCGATGTTTGCGCCGTACAGTTCGACGAAGTGCTGAACGTGCTTCGACTCGATCGTCCGTCCGTCCTCGAGTTCGTTGGTTCCTCGCCGGTCACGTTCGCGTCGACGGGCGCGGACTCCGTACGTCTCCAGCATCAACTGGATCTGCTCGGCCAGTTTCTCGCTGATCGTCGAAACGAGTACGCTCGATCCGCCGTCATCGCGGGCCGATACCGATCCGTCGGCGTCCATCAGGCCGCGAAGGAATGCGTCCGCGTGAGCTGCAGTAGTCAGTTCGGGCGCGAGTTCCAGATCGACTTTCGGCGTCTCCATGCCCGCGTTGGCGAACAGCCGCGCGATCGTCGCGCTACCGACCCTGATACACGGCACACGGTCCTCCTGGCGCTCGATCTCGGGGCGTTTGTCGAACTTTGCAGCGAAGATATCGCATGCCCGCTGCAACAGCGCCTCGTTCCCGTTGGATATTCGCACCATCCCGCGGTTGCCGCCACGGCGATCCAACGAAATGTCTCCGTCACCGAATACGAGTCCGAGAAGGTACATGAGGTCCTCGTCGAACGTCTCCGGGACGGTGATGCTGTCCCCGTGCCGGATCATCAGTCGGTCGAACGCGACGTCCTCGCGGGTCAACTCGACCGCGTCGAGAATGCGATCGAGTTTCGCAAGCGGGATGTGCCGATTGCGAAGGGAGTCGTAGATGAAGTCCTCCGAGAGGTCAAGTGCGGCTGCCGCGGCACGGAGGTGTCCGAAGCGGTCACATAGCGCGTCGCGGAGTAGTTCCACCGACTCGTCGGCCAAGTCCAGTTTCTCGGTCGTGAGTTCGAGGAACTCCCTGACGGGTACCTCTTGTCGGTCGAGGTCACTGTACCGTGGGACGGCGACGTGTTGTCCCGGCTCGATATCGGAAACAGCGACCCACTCCAAGCCGTTCGCTCCGCAGGTCAACACCGGAGTGTTCTCCGAAGCCGTGAGCGACTTGCCGTGGGCAGTTTCGATCCGTCGACACGGCTTCTCGGGCATCCGCCAGACGTGCGAGGACTCGCGGTTGACCATCGCTCCTGCGTCCCCGTCGAACGTCTGTAGACCGACACGCTTCGCCGCGCTCGTCTCCTCGGAAACTGGGTCGGGGTGTTCCTCTGTCGCAAGATCGCGGACCTCGCGGAGGCCATCCTCAGTGTGGATCAGTGTGTCGCCTGTCACACACAGACCGGCCGAACTGGAGCCCTTCCCGGAGGTGTAGACGGATCGCGGAGCGATATTTCGGATATATGATAACATCTGCGATTTACCAGTTCCGGGGTCCCCGATCAACAGCATGTGGAGGTCCCCCCGAATCCGCGAGCCGTCCGGGAGGTGTTTCGTCACGCCGGAGAACAGCTGCAGGATCATCGAGAGCTTCTCCTGCTCGTAGCCGTAGATGGAGGGCGCGACGGAGGCGACCATCTCGTCGTAGATGTCGTCGTGGGTGGACAGCTCGAGGATCTCCTGTTTGTCCTCGTCGGTGATGTCCATGTCCTCGAACTCCTCGTCCTCGATGACGACCGAGACGCCCTCCATGTACGGGTCGAAGACGGTCGTCTTCTCCTGGCCGCTCGTCACCTGCTCCATCTCCAGGCGGCCCACGACGGTGACGTGGTCGCCCGGCGTCACCTGTCCGCAGATGTCGTCCTCCAGGTTCACGTCGATGCTCTGGGGCGTCTCGCCGCCGCGCAGCCCCTCCGGCGACTCCTGCACCCGGAGCTGCTGAGAGTCGATGAACTTCGACTCGTTGTTGTTGACGCGGAACGGCCCCTGGCGCTCGCAGCCCTGACACTCGTGGGGCTCCTGGAACCCCGAGTCGTTCTGCGGGATGTACGTCATCGTCCCGCAGCGCTGGCACTCGAAGGCCGCCTCCACGATCTTCGGGCGCACGTCGGTCGCCTTGCGGACGATGCCCTGCACCGCGACCATCGAGCCGATGTGGTCGTCGCTGACGCGGATGCCGCGGATGTCGAGGGTGTTCTCCCGCGGGAGCCCCCGGAGCCTGACGTGCGCCTGCCCCAGCGAGATGTCGACCGGGAGGTCGTAGGTGCGCAGCGCCTCCTCGGCGACCTCCTGCATCTCGCCGGGGCGGTTGAGGTACCGCTCGGCCAGATCCGGGTCGTACGTGAAGAGGTCGTCGTACTCGACGTAGAGGGAGCGCTGCTCCTTCGGGTAGTTCTGCGCGAGACGCGCGATCTCGTCGCTGTAGTAGGTCCGATAGAAGCTGAGGAACGCGTCGACGTCCTGTCCCTCGGCGGCCTGGCTCATTGCGTACCGATAGTCACCTCATCAGGTAAGAACTGTCGCCTCCGAGCGGAAGTGGAGACCGACCCCGCGGGGCCGGGTCGGTTTCCGTCCCGGTACCGCGGCCCGTGAGGGAGATCGACCGCGGGCGGGACGCACGGATAGCCGTATTGTGAACCGGAATGGAAATAGGATTGAATAGTGTTCACAGCGAACACGACAGGGCATGTCATCGAGGACGGAGCCAACCTCGGCGGCGGAACTGGCGGCCCGGATCAGACGCGGCGCCGTCTCGCCCGTCGAGGTCGTGGACGACTGTCTGGACCGGGTGAGAGACCGGGACGCCGACCTGAACGCCTTCGTGACGGTCCTGGAGGAGGACGCGCGCGACCGGGCACGGGAGGCCGAGCGGGCCGTCGAGGCGGGGGAGGAACTCGGCCCGCTGCACGGCGTCCCGATCGCGGTGAAGGACCTGTTCGACTTCAAGGCGGGCGTCAGGAACACGATGGGGTCGAAGCCCTTCGGGGAGTTCGTCCCGGAGGAGTCGGCGACGTACGTCGAGCGCCTCGAGGCGGCGGGCGCCATCGTCGTCGGCAAGACCAACACGCCGGAGTTCGGCCACAAGGGGACGACCGACAACCGGATCGTCGGCCCGACGAGCACGCCGTTCGACCTCGACCGGAACGCCGGCGGGTCATCGGGCGGGAGCGCGGCGGCCGTCGCCGACGGGATCGTGCCGATCGCTCAGGGGTCCGACGGGGGCGGATCCGTCCGGATCCCGGCGTCCTTCTGCGGCGTCTACGGGTTCAAGGCGTCCTACGGGCGGGTCGCGCAGGCGATCCGGCCGGACGCGTTCCTCTCGCACACGCCGACGATCCACGCGGGGCCGATCGCCCGGACCGTCGAGGACGCCGCGCTGATGCTCGACGTGATGGTCGGACCGCACCCGCGCGACCCGCTGAGCGTGCCCGACGAGGACCCGGACTACAGGGGAGCGGTCCGGCGGGGGATCGAGGGCATGTCCGTCGCGTACAGCCCGACGTTCGACGTCTTCCCCGTCGACGAGCGGGTCCGCCGCGTCGTCGACGACGCCGTCGACGCCTTCGAGGAGGCGGGTGCGGCCGTCGAGGAGGTCGACCTCGGGATCGACCACTCCCAGCAGGACCTCGCGGACCTGTGGATCCGCGAGATCGGGGCGCTGTATCACTCCGCGGTGGAGGGGTTCAAGGACCAAGGCGTCGACCTCCTCGGCGACCACCGCGACGAGCTCTGCGAGGAGTTCGCGGAACTGCTGGAGGACACCCGGGACCAGACGATGATCGACCTCAAGCGCGACGACCACGTCCGAACCGAGGTCTACGACGCGATCCAGGACGTCTTCGTCGACCACGACCTCCTCGTGACCCCGACGCTCGCGGTCCCGCCGGTCGAGAACGTCGACGACCCGGAGGTCCAGACGGTCGGGCCGACCGAGGTCGAGGGCGAGCCGGTCGACCCGCTCATCGGCTGGTGTCTCACTTACCCGATCAACTTCACCGGCCACCCGGCTGCGTCGGTCCCCGCCGGCCTGACGGACGGCGGGCTTCCGGTCGGCCTCCAGATCGTCGGCGACCGGTTCGCGGACACGGACGTGCTGGCCGCGAGCGGGGCGTTCGAGCGGGTCCGCCCCTGGCACGACACGTATCCGCCGCGGTAGGGTCACCGCGGCGCCGCCGCCCTCTCGTTGGGTGTAGCGGACCGTGCGTGGGCACGCTCGAGGAGGTGATCACTCGACTGTCAAGAGCGTACAGCCGACAGTCGTCGGCCCCGGTGGCGATCCCGGACAGGCGCCGCCGAGCGTCGGTATGACCGGTACAAGACGCGGTGTCAGACCGGCCGGATGTCCGGCCAGCGTGCGTCGAACTCGTAGTCCTCAGCCCAGTTGATCGACGAGTCGTGCTGCTCCGGATCCTCGACGCGCAGGTGCATCGCGCTTCCGACCACGTCGGCCGGGACGAGGTACATCGTCTGCAGGTCGTGACAGTAGACGATGAAGCAGTCCACCTCGTCGTCGTAGGTCTTGTACACGTGTCCCTGCGAGTTGGTGTGCTGGGACTTCCCTCGAACGTACACGCATCCGTTCATCACCGGACCGGTCTTCACCTGTGCCGAGCGGAATTCGTGATCCGACTGGGGGACGAGGTCGTATCGTTCGTTGTCGCCGACCGGTCGCGAAACCGGAACGCCGCGTCGTTGTAGCTCGGCGATCACGACGGACTCGGTATACTCCCCCTTCCGATGGCTCGGCAGTTCGTCGATCGGACGCATACGTCGCTTGCGCCGCTATCGGGTATGAACTCGTGCCGCGAACGGACGACAGCGGAGTGGGACCGCCGAGAATCGAACTCGGGTCCAAGCGTCCCAAACGCCAGAGGATACCACTACCCCACGGTCCCTCCTTTGGAACACGCTCCCCCGACGAACTAAACCGTTCCGTTCGTCGCCGTTCCCGTCGACCCCGTCACACACCCGTCGCTCTACAACCCGAGCCCGAAGAACACGGGGATGCCGAGCGTCGTCACGACCGCGAAGATGGCCTGCAGGGGCGCGCCCACGCGGACGTAGTCGCTGAAGCGGTAGCCGCCGGGGCCGTAGACGAAGAGGTTCGTCTGGTAGCCGACGGGCGTCATGAACGCCGTCGAGGCCGCGAACGTGACCGCCATCGCGAACGCGAGCGGGTTCGCCCCGAGCGTCGCCGCCACCTGCAGGGCGACTGGGATCATGAGCACGACGCTGGCGTTGTTGGAGATGACGTTGGTGAGCAGCGCCGTGACGACGTAGAACGACCCGAGCAGGAGCAGCGGCGAGAGCACGTCCGCGCCGGCGACGACGGCGTCGGCGATCAGCCCCGCGGCCCCGGACGTCTGCATGGCGATGCCCAGCGGGATGACGCCCGCGAGCAGGAAGATCACGTCCCACTCGACGGCGTCGTACACCTCGCCGGGCTTCAGACAACCCGTGACGACCATCGCGAGCGCGCCCGCCAGCGCCGACACCACGATGGGGAGCACGTCCGCGGCCGCGAGGCCGACGACGAGCGCGACGATGCCGACGGCGACCGGCGTCCGCGACCGGCGCCAGTCGTGGGTCTCGATCTCGCGGGCGAGGATGAGGTTCCGGTTGGCGTCGATGCGTTCGATCGACGCCTCCCCCGCCTGCACGAGCAGGGTGTCGCCCACCCGCAGCGGGATGCGGTCCATGCGCTGGCGGACCAGCTCGCCCCCGCGCCGGAACGCCAGCACCGTCGCGTCGTAGCGCTGGCGGAAGCTGGCGGACGCGAGGGACTCGCCGACCAGCGACGAGCCGGGGGCGACGATCACCTCCACGAGGTTTCTCGCGTCCTCGGCGCCCTCCAGTTCCGCCTCGTCGACGACTTCCGGGACGAGGTCGAGCCCCTCCACGTCGAGCAGTTCCACCAGCGTCGCCCGGTCGGTTCGCACCGCGAACACGTCGCCGGCGCGGATCTCCTTCTGTCCGAGCGGTTCGAGGAACGTCCGGTTGTCGCGCACGAGCTGGACGATGTCCACGTCGAACTCCGTCTCCGTCAGCGCCGTCTCGACGCGCTGGCCGACCAGCGGGGAGTCCTCGCGGACGACGACCTCGGTCAGGTAGTCGGCCATCCGGAACTCCTCGGTGAGGTCGGCGCGGGGTTCGATCCGCGCGGGCGTGAGCCAGCGCCCGACCGTCAGGAGGTACAGCGACCCGACGACCAGCAGGACCGACCCGAGCGGGAGGAACTCGAACATCCCGAACTGCCGGGCCACGTCGGCGGGCGCGAGCGTCGCGTACAGGTCCGACGCGAGGATGTTGGTCGAGGTGCCGATGAGCGTGAGCGTCCCGCCGAACATCGACGCGTAGCTCAGCGGGAGCAGCAGCTTCGAGGGGGAGGTCCGCCCGCGCTCGGCCAGGTCGATCACCATCGGGAGGAGGATCGCGACCGCGGCCGTGTTGTTGATCAGGCCGGAGATCGGGCCGACGACGCCGATCGTCGCGCCGAGCTGCTTCGACTCGCTGCCCTCCGTGAGCCGCGAGATGAACGCGCCGAGGCGCTGGACGATGCCGGTCATCCGCACGCCCTCCGAGAGGACGAACATCGCGAGCACCGTCAGCGTCGCCGGGTTCGCGAACCCCGACAGCCCCTGCTCGACGGTGACGAGTTCGAACGGAGCGGACAGCAGTCCGACCCCCGCCAGCGCCGCCGTGACCGGCCCCGCGAGCAGGAGCGAGACGAGGACCCCGATGGCGGTGATGTCGACCGGGACCGGCTCGGTCACGAACAGCACGAGCGCCGCGAGGATCACCGCGAAGACGTAGAGGACCTCGGGCGCGATCACGGGGAGTGCGACGCCGGGGGACGGGAAAAAGGATGCGGGAACGGGGGACGACCGGCGATCGATCGCGGGACGCGGGCGTCCGGGGTCGTCGCAGCGTGGATCGTGGACCGGATCCGCGAGGACCGCGAGCAACCCGGCACCCGGGCGGTCCGGCGGGGGGCGGCCGGTTCTGCCGGAACGACGGGCACGAGACCCGCGAGGGGAGTGGCTCGGGGGCCGACACGGGCGTCGACCGCCCCGCGGCCCGGGTCGGTAGCCGCCCGCGCGGGCCGTCGAGGACGGGGTCGTCGCCGGCGCGACCCCCGCGGTGCGGGTCCCGACGGACTCCCGGCCCCGCTACAGCTCCTCGTCGGCCAGCTCCATGTCCGCGACGATGTCGTAGGGGTGTTTGTCCTTGCGGATGCCGTCGAGGATGCGGAAGGCGTCGTCGGGCGCGAGGAAGTGCTCGGCGACGGCGCGTCCCAGCGGCGTCGGCGAGAGGCCGTCGATGAACTCCCACTCCAGCAACTTCCCGACGGCGTGGGTCGTCGGTACCTCGCCGATCATCCGGTCGTTGAGCTTCTTGGCGCCCGTGCCGGCGACGACGACGTTCGCGAGCGTCTCCTCGGCCGCCGAGGCCGTGTCGTACACCGTCTTCACGTCCTCCATCTCCCCCTTCAGCAGCTTGAACGCCGTCTCGTCCTCGGTGCCCTCCATGGAGCTGTGGTAGCTGGCGTCCGGCTCGACGAGGACGTACACCTTCCCCTCGTCGTGGTAGTCCGGCCGGCCGGCGCGCCCGAGCATCTGCTCGAACTCCTGGACGGAGAGCCACTCGATTCCCATCGCGAGCGTGTCGAAGATCACCTGCGAGGCGGGGAAGTCGACGCCGGCGGCCAGCGCGGCCGTCGTGACGACCGCCGCCAGCTCCTGGTCGCCGAACTTCCGCTCGACGGTCTTGCGGCGCTTGTAGTCCAGCCCGGCGTGGTACGGCGCGGAGTCGTACTCCAACTTCCGCGAGATCTCGTGACAGCGCCGGCGGGAGTTGGTGAAGACGATGGTCTGCCCGCGGTACCCCTTCGAGGACTTCGTGTCGAACTCGCGCTTGACGAGCTTGTTCTCGATGTCGACCTTCTCGCGCTGGTCGGCGAAGGTGACGTGACGCTCGATGGGGACGGGCCGCTCCTCGAACTCGATGAGCGTCGCGCCCAGGCGCTCGGCGAGGAACTCCGGGTTGCCGACCGTCGCCGAGAGGTACACCCACTGGGCGGGCGAACCCCGCTCCTCGGTGTAGTGTTTCAGCCGGGAGATCATCCCGTCGAGGCGGTGGCCCCGCTCGGGCTCCTTGAGGGTGTGGACCTCGTCGATGACGACGGTGCCGATCTCGCCCATGTCCTTGCCCGTGCGGAGCGCGTGGTCGATCCCCTCGTAGGTGCCCACGATCACGTCCGCGTTCGGGTCGAAGCGGTTCCCGTCGTCGTTGATCCGGGAGGCGCCCACGCGGATGGTCACGTCGAGGACGTCGCCGTAGCGCTCCTCGAAGTCCTCGTGCTTCTGGTTCGCGAGCGCGACCAGCGGCACGAGGAACAGCAGCTTCCCCTGCCCGTTGAGCGCGCGGTTCACGCCCGCGAGCTCGCCGACGAGCGTCTTTCCGGTCGCCGTCGCGCTCACGACGAGCTGGTCGTCCCCGTCGAACAGGCCGTTCCTCGCGGAGAGGCTCTGCACCGGGAGCAGCTCGTCGAACCGGCCCTCGACGTGCTCCTGGAGCGCCGGATGGAGGTTCAGCGAGTCCGTGGGGACGGGGTCGATCTCGTCGGTCGTCGCGGAGACGGTGTCGAACTTCGTGAGGTCGGGGTCGAGGTTCCCCTGCAGGAGGTTCGTGATGCGCTCCAGGTCCTGCACCTCGAACAGCAGCTCCTCAAGTCGCTCCTGTGCGGTGCCGGTGAACTGCCCCTTGTAGGAGAGCTCACGCTCCAACTCTCGCTTGGCGCAGTCCCGGCAGATGAAGTCGCGGTCGGCCTTCACCGCGGTGTCGCTCGTGACCGGGGAGTAGCGCCCGTCGTTGGCGCAGTAGCGGCAGGTGCGCACCTGCTTGGCGTCGAGCTGGTACGCCGAGAGCATCTCCAGCAGGCGGGCGCGGGCGCGCGAGCCGGTCTGCTCGGAGATGCGGATGCGGCGGGCCGAGCGCGCGAGGTCGACGAACTGGTCGGGCTGGCGCGGCTCCTCGCCGCCCTTCCGCTTGACGCGGAAGCGGCGCGGGCGCGGGCCGGCGTCGGCCTCCTTGAGTTCGAGGACGCCGTGGAGGACCCGGGAGCCGTCGCGCTCGACGACGACGGTGAACTCGTCGCCGGCGTCGCGCTCGTGGAGGAACAGGGTCTCGACCTGCGGGAGTTGCTCGGACACGGTGATCGCTTGGTGTGGGGTAGGCGGATGCGGTATTTCAGGGATTCGGCTTCCGTGTGCGGGTGCGTGTCGCGATCGACGGCGGCGCCGTCTCTGTGGAGTGTCGCCGACGGCGGCACCGTCGCTGTGGAGCGTTACCGGTCGTGACATCGTTGCCGTCGCGACGGGGACCGGGAGCCGCTTTCAGTCCCACCCGACAGCACCGCACCGCCACCACGTCCTCCCCAGCCGATTCGGTCGTCCGTTCGCCCCGCTCACGAACTCCCTCATCCCTCGCGCGCGTCCGGCTGCGACAGGAGTGCAGCCGGCACGCGCCACCGCGGACGCCGCCACCCCGGAGGTGGCTACTCCTCGTCCAGCACCCGGATCGTGTCGTCGCCGTGGGGGACCACGCAGACGAACGCCCCCGGCTCGTCGCCGTCGTTACGGTACCAGTGGGGGACGCCCGCGGGGATGAGCAGCGCGTCGCCCGCCGCGACCCTGTGTTCCTCGCCGTCGAGTCCGACGGTGTACTCGCCCGAGAGGACGTACTGCTCGTGTTCGACCTCGTTCGTGTGGTTCGGGACGTGCGCGCCGGGCGCGAGTTCGAACCGGCGCATCGCGAAGTGGGGCGCGCCGTCGGACTCGTCGAGGAGGACCGCCTTGGACATCCCCTCGCCGGCGTCGACGGCGGTCATCGGGGTCTCCTCGCCGCGCTTCACGACCGGCGCCGGCCCGGTCGCCGTCGTCGGGTCGTCTGTGTCGCTCATGGGCGATGGTTCCGCGGGAACCGTGATAAGTCCCGGCGGCCGGGTTTATACGCCATCGGGGACTACCCCGAGGTATGCGAGGAATCCGTGTCGGGCGGGTCGCCGGCATCCCGATCCAGTTGAACTGGACGTTCCTCCTGATCCTCCCGCTGTTCGCGTATCTCATCGGGAGCCAGGTGGGGGAGTTCGCCGGCGTCGTCTCCGACACCTTCGGCGTCGCCATCGCCGCCGACGCGCTCACCGTCGGTGCCCTCCCGTGGGTGCTCGGGACCGTCGCCGCCGTCGGCCTGTTCGTCTCCGTCCTGCTGCACGAGTTCGGCCACTCGCTCACCGCGATGCGCTACGGCTACGAGATCAAGGCGATCACGCTGTGGCTGTTCGGCGGCGTCGCCCAGTTCGAGGAGATGCCCGAGGACTGGAAACAGGAGTTCGCCATCGCGATCATGGGCCCGGTCGTCTCCGTCGCGCTGGGCGTCCTCGCGTACGTCGTGCTCGTGGGCGTCAGCCTCCCCGCGACGGCCGCGTTCGTCGTCGGCTACCTCGCGCTGATGAACCTCGTGCTCGCGGCGTTCAACATGCTCCCCGGCTTCCCGATGGACGGCGGCCGGGTGCTGCGCGCGCTGCTGGCGCGCAACCGGCCGCACGCGCGGGCGACCCAGATCGCCGCCGAGGTGGGGAAGGTGTTCGCGTTCCTGCTGGGGCTGGTCGGCCTCTTCGGCGGCAACTGGCTCACGGTCGGCCTCGCGTTCTTCATCTACATCGCCGCCTCCAGCGAGGCCCAGCAGACCACGATGCGCGCCGCCTTCGAGGGCGTCGCCGTCGGCGACATCATGACGCCCCGCGAGAAGCTCCACACCGTCGAACCGCGGACGAGCGTCGCCCAGTTGATGGAGCGCATGTTCCGCGAGCGCCACACCGGCTACCCGGTCCTGAAGAACGGGACCCTCGTCGGGATGGTCACCCTCGAAGACGCCCAGGGCGTCCGCGAGGTGGAGCGGGACGCCTACACCGTCGACGACGTGATGGAGACCGACATCGCCAGCGTCACCCCCGACGCGGACGCCCTGACCGCCCTCGAGACCATGCAGCAGCGCGGCGTCGGCCGGCTGGCCGTCCTCGACGAGGAGGGCGACCTCGTCGGGCTCATCTCCCGGACCGACCTCATGACCGCGTTCAACGTGATCCAGAGCGGCGGCAAGGAGTCGCTCGGCCTCACCGGCGACGCCGGCGTCCTCCCCGACGTGGGCGGCCGGAGCGTGTGAAGGGGCCCGATCAGTCTATCATCACGCGTTCCCGCCGCCTTACCTATCTCGGTGAGGAACGGAGGTCCTCGAACTGAGGCACCTGTCGATCACTCCGAGCGTTTCGACGCTAAACATGCCAGCATTCGTCTGTTGATCGCACCGGAGTCGGCCGCGCGGTGGCATCCGGCACACAAGCAAATGACGTTTTCGAGGTGATGAGCGTCAGATAGCTCGTACCGTTCGGCGTTCTTGTACACCCGAACCGGGACGATGTGGTGGACGTCCGGGTTTCGGCCGATTTCGTCGGCGCGTTTCCCACAAACCTGGTACGTGTGGTTATCACGATCAAGCGCCGCCCGGCGAACCGAACGCCATCCGCGTCCGTAGCACCCGATCGGTCCGCCTTTCCAGTTCGGATGACCATCACCCGAATACGTCTTCGACAACCACTCCGCTCGACAGGAGTCGCTGCACAGCACGTTGTCACTCGTTTCGCTCGGATATCTCATCACCGTTCGGCCACAGACCGCACAGTCAAACTCGGACGGTCCACCGTTCCAGCGACCGTTGCGCTCACCTGACAGCCGTGGGGGCTTCCGCCAGTTCCCGCCCGTCACACAATCCGGACAGAAGATACCCTTCTTTTCGGATGGATAATACTCGAACTCGGAGCCACATCGTTCACAGGACGTCGTGGTGGTAGCTCCACGATAGTTGGGATTGCGTTCGCCCGCCTTCGAGACGTTCTTCTTCAAACACGACTCGGAACAGTACCGTCGCTCGTGTGCGGAATAGAACGGCGCCCCACATTCCGAACAGTTGCGATTCGGAAGCGTCGCTCCATGGCTTCTACTATGATGAACACGCATCCCGCGGTTGGTTCCGAACTCGGAGTCGCATGCCGGTCAGACGACCTGCATACGAATAGATTCAGGAGAGACTGTTTATGTACCACCCTCAGAGTGGAAGTGAACTCGCCCGAAAAAGTGTAAGAATTTTGAAACAGTCCAGGTGCGAGAATTGAACCCGCGTCTCAGCCTCCACAAGGCTGAAGGATAGTCCACTACCCCAACCCGGACACGCACTCGTAAGTAGCCCGGTGTGACTGAAATACGTTACGACTCCCCCCGCCACTCTGTGTGCGAGACACACGCACGAGGGCGGAACGACGAGGGGCGCGTGGGTCGTACCCACACCCATGATCGGGCGAGGCGATACCGCGCCGACGTTCACGCTGCCGGGCGCGGACCCCGGCGGGACCGACGAGTACAGCCTGGAGGAGTACACCGACCGCGGGTGGACCGTCGTGCTCGTGTTCTACCCGTTCGACTTCCACCCGACCTGCACCGAGCAGGTGTGCACCGTCCGCGACGCCGACTGGCTGACCCTCGTCGAGGGCTCCGCGGTGCTCGGTGTCGGCGGCGACTCGGTGTACAGCCACCGCGCGTACGCCGCCGAGCACGACGTGAACTACCCGCTGCTGGCAGACGCGGACGGGAGCGTGGCCGACGCGTACGGCCTCCGGGCCGACGTCGAGGGACATCGGAACGTCCCCGAGCGCGCCGCCGTCGTCGTCGACGAGGACCGGACCGTCCGGTTCACGTGGCGCGCGGACGACCCCGAGGACACGCTCGACGTCGGCGCCGTCTCGTCCGCGGTCGAGGCCCTCGGCTGACCTGTGAGAGACCGGGGCGCTCCCCGGGCCGCCGACCCTCGGCGTGTCATTCGTTTGTCTCCCATTTATTGTCCGCCCGTGCGAGCAACCGAGCATGGAGCGCGCCCGGTACGAGTGGGACGTCGCGGCGGCGGGGACCGCCCTCCTCGGCGCGACGCTGTTTCTCGCGACCGCCTACCACCACGTCGTCCGGGAGCCGGGGGTCGTCGGCGGCCGGGTCGGGCCGACGGCGGCGTTCGTGCTCGACGGCGGCCTCGCGGTCGGCGTGGTCGCCGTCGGCGTCGGGCTGGCGCGGTCGGACCGCGACCGCGAGAGCCGACGGACCGTGGCCGCGTTCGGCGCCGGCACCGGGCTGGCGTTCGGCCTCGCGATGGCGCTCACGATGGCGATCCGGGCGGCCGAGGGGCGGCCGGTCGCCGAGCCCGAGTTCGTCCTCTTCACCGCCGTCGGCGCGGGGTTCCTGACCGGCTCGCTCGCTGGCACCTACCGGGCGCGGAGCCGCGAGCACGCCCGGTCTGTCGCCCGCACGCGCGACTCGCTGGCGTTCGTCAACGGGATGCTCAGACACGACGTCCGCAACGACGCCGCGATCATCGCCGGCTACGCCGAGGACCTCGACGCGGGGGCCGCGACGGCCGACGGGCGGACCGCGGCGTCGGTCGTCCGCGACCGCGCCCGCCGGGTCGTCGAGCGGACCGAACTGGCGCGGACGGTCGCCGAGACCGTCGCGGGGGAGGCCGACCCCGACCCGGTCCCGCTCGCGCCGCTCGTCGACGAGGCCGTCGCGTCGGCCCGGTCCGCGTACCCGGCGGCGACGGTCGCGAGCGAGGTGCCGGCGGGACTGACCGCCCCCGTGAACGAGGCGTTCCGGCTCGTCCTCGACAACCTGATCGAGAACGCGATCGAACACCACGAGGGCGAGGCGACCGTGCGCGTCGACGCCGAACGCGCCGGCGACCGCGTCCGCGTTCGCGTCCTCGACGACGGCCCGGGGATCCCCCCGGAGGCGCGCGCGGACCTGTTCGACCACGAGGTGGGGGCCGCGAAGGGACTCCACGTCGTCGACACCGTCGTCGGCGGCCTCGGCGGCGAGGTCCGCGTCCGCGACCGCGACCCGCACGGCACCGCGGTCGTCGTGTCGCTGCCGGCCGCGGAGGCGGAGCCGACATCGGAGACGGAGCCGGGAGCGGACGCGGCGGCCGGGGGCGACTCCGGGGCGCCGAGGGCGGACGACGACACGGGCGGCGCCGCCGACCGCGCCGGCGACGCGGACGGTCCCCCCGTCGACGACCGGGACGCCGCCTGACCGTCGCGCTTTTCTCGCCGGATCCGCTATCGTCATCCAGCAGTGGCCATCACGGACAAGATCTACCTCAAGAACCACCGGCAGATCGCCTCACAGTTGGACGCCAACATCCCGAAGGGCGCGTTCAAGGGGGCGACGCTGGACCTGGTGTTCTCGGGCGACGGCCTCGCCGACCTCGACGAGGCGACCCGGGACCGGGTGCTGGAGTTCGCCGAGGACTTCCTCGACTGCGGGTGCGACGACGCGCCGTACTGCGGCCACCCCGAGCGGAAGTTCGTCCGATACCTGCTGGAGCTTCGCGCGCAGGGGCTCGGCCCGGACGCCATCGTCGACGTGATGGGCGAAGACTACATGCTGTACGCCTACCCCGGGGACGTGCTCTCGTTCCTCGACTCGGCGGTGCGCACGCTGGAGGCGACCGAGTCGCTGGCGGCCGTCGAGGGCGACGAGGAGGCCCGCGAGCGGGCGCGCGAGGCGCGGAACGCGCTGGCTCGGTAGGCGGCAGTCGCGTCCCGTCGCCTCGCGGCCTCGCGCGTCGACCGGACCGGGACGGCTCGCCGTGGTGTCGACCCCCCGAACCGCCCGGGGAGGGGCCGACCCGGGGGCGGTAGCCCGGGCGTAACGACCGTCACGACCCCGAAGTCGCGTTAATCGTGGTTGATCGCGGTTCGCGACGGGAGGTGTTCATGTCCGCCCGCGACGACCCCCAAGCCGTGATCGAACGGACCAGTCCCCCCCGAGCCGACGCCGACCGTCCCGCGAGCGAACGCGTCGTCGAGCGGGTCGCCGCCGCGGAGGGGAGCGACCCCGCCCGCCTCGAGGGGCGGCTGTACGACGCCGTCGACGCGGACGGGCTCGACGCGCTGGTCGACCGCGGGTCGTCGGACCTGGCGGTCGAGTTCGCGTTCTCCGGGTACACGGTCGTCGTCGAGGACGACGGGCCGGGATCCGTCTCCGTCGAGGTGACGGAGTGAGCGCCGGACGGCGTAGCTACCCCAGCTGGTACGGCTCGTCGTCGTCGCTGTCGCCGTCGAGTTCCTCCAGGAAGACGACCTCCTCGCCGTCGTCGGCCTCCTCCAGTTTGTCCTGCAGGTACGTGACGAACGCCTTGTACTCGTCCAGCTGCTCGCGGAGGTGTTCGGCCTCCAGCTCCAGGCGCTCGTGCTCGCGGACGAAGCTCTTGGGCACCTCGACGGTCGGCGGGAACGACTCGCCGTCGGCGTCGGTCTCCTCGACGCGGTTCTCCGGGACGACCTCCACCTGTCCGTCGTGCGCGACGAGGGTGTCAACGTAGTCGCGGAACACCGCCGACAGCGAGAGGTCGCGCTCGTCGGCGATCTCCCGCAGCGCCTCGAAGGCGTCCTCGTTGACGCGGAAGGAGACCGTCTTGTTCTTGCTGCCCATTTGCCGTCCACTCGCGTGCGCTGTCACTTAACCGTTCGTCAGACGTTCGCACGGATCCGACGCGGGCGGAGGGGGGTCGGGGGCCACGAAAAACGGAAACGGAGCGGGGACGGGCGCGTGCGTCGACCGGCGGCTTACGCCGGCGCCTCGCCCTCGCCCTCGAGTTCGTCGGCGTCGTCGAGCGACCGGAGCGCCGCGACGGCGGCGTCGCGGTACTCCTCGACGGGCAGGTCGTACTGCTCGCGGGCCATCCGCGCGTACTCGTTGCCCTCGTCGTCGAACGCCTCGATGCGGTCGAGGGTGCGCGCGGCGGTCTCGGCGACCCAGCGGTCGCGCGTGGCGGCGTCGACGGTCGTGATCGACTCGGGGCGCACGGAGACGTTCACGTTCCCGTCGTCCGTCTCGTAGGTGCGGGGCTTGCCGACGACGGCGACGTAGGCGGGCGGCTCCAGTTCCCGGAGGGCGCTGGCGGCCTCGGGCTGGTACTGCCCGGCGTAGGTGAAGAACGTCCCCGTCGGGTCGACGATGCGGCCGCGCCAGTACTCGCTGTCCTCGCCGACGTCCTCCTTCTCGGTGAGGGTGCCGACGACGAACACGCGGTTGGCGCGCTCGCCCGTCGGGAGGAGCAGGTACAGGGGGGCCCGCTCGTCGTCGGACTCCTTGAAGGTGTAGCTGGCGTCGTTGTACTCGGCCGCGAAGACGCGGCGTGCGACCTCTCGGGTGGGGACTGACTGGCTCATTACAGGGACCTCGCGCGGATCAGCAGCGACTCGGCGTCCAGTTCCGTGGACGGGCCGGACAGTTCCTCGAACTCGTCGGCGAGCACGTACCGGCCCAGCGTCGGGCCGCGCACCCGGTAGTAGCGGCCGACGATCATGTCGGCCATCTTCTCGCCCACCACCGTGGTGTCGAGGGCGTCCTGGGCCATCTCCTTGGCCTCCGCCAGGTCGATGCCGGTGAGCTCGGCGGTCGCCTCCTCGTTGAAGATGACCTCCTGCACCGAGTCGCCGTCGTCGAGCACCGCCTTGATGCGGAGGTCGAACTCGCCGTCGACCTGGCCGTGCTCGCTGCAGCGGCCGTTCTGGAGGACGCGCGTGCAGTCGTCCTCGGGACAGCGCTTGATGAGCCCCGAGCCGGACTGGATGTCGACCAGCGCGCCCTCGACCTCGTCGCTGTCGTCGCCGACCTCGATGTCCTCGTCGAGTTCGGTGATCGTGGTCGTCCGGTTGAGCTTCACCGAGTAGTTGCCCTGGTACTCGTCGGTGACGACGTTCGAGAGGGCGTAGCTCGCGCCCTCCTCCAGTTCCTCCAGTTCGCTCGTGGAGAAGGAGACGAACTTGATCGTGCCCGACTCGTCGCCGAGCAGGCCCACCTGCGCGATGGAGTCGTGGTTGGGGTCCCACAGGTCGGCCACCTTCACGCGAAGGTCGACCCACTGTTCGTCCTCGTCGATGTCGCCGACGAGCGCCTGCTGGCTCCCGCCGGAGCCGATCTCGTCGCGCTCCAGCCCCGCCTCGTCGAGGTAGGAGTTGACGACGCTCCGCCGCGCCTCGTCGACGGGGACGCTGTACTCGTTCACCAGCGAGGCGAGGCGCTCCTCGATCTCCTCGACGGTGAGGTCCAAGTGGTCTGAAAACTGCTCGTGTATCTCTTCCGCGTGGGTTTGCAGGTCTGCCATGGTTCTCCTGCCTCCGGTTGGTGTTTCGGTGGGAGGCGTACGGCGGTTGGTGCGGGATCCTATTTAGTATTCCGTGACCGCGGTGAAAGTGAAGATCGGGGACGGCGGACGCACACTCGAACGTCCGCCGGAGTCGCCGCCGCCGTGCCGGCAACGGACTGATACCCGGGGCGCACACAGAGGAGGTATGGGACTGAGCGACAGGCTCCGCCGGGTGCTCCGCCAGCAGGCGCGCAAGGCCGGCCGCGAGTACGCGCGCAGCAAGCGCGCCTACCGCGAGGGGCGCGAGTGGGGCGAGAACCGCGCCGAGGACTTCGACCTCCCCACGGACGGGGAGGACCGCGCCCGGATCGTCTGTCGCCGCCACGCGGAGAAGCGCCGCGTCGCGGTGAACGCCGGCGGGGAGCCGGCGTGTTTCGAGTCGGGGCACCCGGACTGTGAGGGGTGCGCCGAGGACGTGCGGGAGGGGCGCGTGCAGACGTGGTAGGCGAGGTCGACCGGAGGGAGACCTCGGTTGCGAACGGCGAACAGAGTGAGCCGTGAGCAAAGCGAGACGCGACCGAGGGGAGCGTCTCGGACGACGGCGGCGAGGTCTCCGTGCCGAGCCGCCCACGAAGTGAGCGAGCGTCTCGGACGACGGCGGCGCGCTCCCGACCCGCTTCCCCTCGTCCTTATAACCGGGCCACCCGACACGAGCGACAATGGACCGACCCGTCGTCGCCGTGATCCTCGCCGGCGGCACCGGCTCGCGGCTCTACCCCGCCTCGCGGAGCGACCGCCCGAAGCAGTTCCTCGCGCTGGGCGACCCGGACGACGATCGAAGCCTCCTCGCCAGAACGGCCGATCGCACGGGCTTCGCGGACGCGACGCTGGTCGCCACCCGCCCGGAATTCGCCGCGGAGGTACCCGAACACGCCCCCGACGCCGAGGTCGTGGTCGAGCCGGCGGGCAGGGACACCGGCCCGGCGGCGCTGTACGCGACCCATCACGCACGCGGGGCGGTCGACGGCGACCCGGTCGTGGTCGTCCTCCCCGCCGACCACCACGTCCCCGACGCCGACGCCTTCGAGGCGACGATGGCGCGGGGGGCGCGCGTCGCCGGCGACACCGGCCGGCTGGTCGCCTTCGGCGTCGAGCCGACCCGGCCGGCCACCGGGTACGGGTACATCGAACCCGGCGAGGATCGGGGCGGAGACGGTTCCGCGCCCGCCTACCGCGACCTCGCCGCGTTCCACGAGAAGCCGGACGCCGACACCGCCGCCGAGTACGTCGACGCGGGCCACTACTGGAACGCGGGCATCTTCGCGTGGACGCCGGCGGCGCTGTTCCGCGAGGCGCGCGACACGCCGCTCGGGCCGCTCGCGGACGCGCTCGACGGCGACGACCCGGACCCGGAGGCCGGCTTCGACGCGGTCGATCCGGTCAGCGTCGACTACGCGGTGATGGAGCGCGCAGAGCGCGCGGCGGTCGTCCCGGCGGCGTTCGCGTGGGACGACCTCGGGGCGTGGGACGCGCTCGACCGGGTGCTCGACCCGGACGCCGACGGGAACGTCGTCGCGGGCGGCGCCGAGGCGCTGGCCGTCGACGCCGCGGACAACGTCGTCGCCGCCGACGACGCGCACGTCTCGCTGGTCGGCGTTGAGGGGCTGTGCGTCGTCGCCTACGACGACCGCGTGCTCGTCGTCCCGAAGGGGGACGCCCAGCGCGTCCGCGACGCGGTCGACCGGCTGAAGGGGGCGGGCGAGTTCTGAGCCCCGGAGCGACCGCGGGGCCGCAGTTACCGCGGCGGCGACGGCCGACGCCGCGAGTTACGACCGGAGGCGCCCGCCGTCGACGGGCAGGGCCGCGCCGTTGACGAACGACGCGCGCTCGGAGGAGAGGAACGCGACCACGTCGCCCAGCTCGCGCGGGTCGCCGATGCGGTCCAGCGGGATGTCGCTGGCCCAGTCGTCGAGCCCCTCCTCGTAGCTGTCGTACTCGCCGCGCTCCAGCGCGTCCTCGACCAGTTCCTCGATGCGGGCCGTCTCGTGGGCGCCCGGGAGCACCGCGTTCGCGCGCACGTCGGGCGCCCACTCCCGCGAGATCGTCTTCACAAGCCCGATCACCGTCCGGCGGACGGCGTTCGAGAGCACGAGCCCGTCGATGGCCTCCCGGACGGAGGTCGAGGTGATGCACGTGACCGTCCCCGCGTCGCTGTCGGTCAGGTGCGGGCGCGCCTCCCGGAGCGTCCAGACGGCGCTCATCACGAGCGTGTCGAAGGCGCCGCGCCACTGGTCGTCGGTCGTCTCGTCGAAGGTGCCCGGCGGAACGCCCCCGGCGCTCGTGACGACGTGGTCGAGGCCGCCGAACTCCTCGACGGTCGCCTCCACGAGCGCGGCCACGTCGTCGCGGTCGGTGATATCGGCCTCGACCGCGAGCACCTCGCCCGGCTCCTCCGCCAGCGCCGCCTCGGCCTCCTCGAGGCGTTCCGGGGTCCGCCCGCAGACCACCACGTTCGCCCCCTCGGCCGCGAGCGACGCCGCCGACGCGAAGCCGAGGCCGCTCGAACTCGCCGTCACCAGCGCCGCGTTTCCGTCGAGTCGCAGGTCCATACGCGGTCCGTCGGCGGAGGCGCGTAAAAAGCTCCGGAGAGGCGGCAGTCCGTGCGGCCGGCCCGCGGGCTACTCCGACCGGCGAACCCGGACCGAGCCGGTACTGGTGATGCCGACGAGGATGGGCGCGACGACCTCGCGACCCCGGACGGCGTCGCCGGCCTCGTCGCTCACGAGCTTCATCAGGTCCGGCGCGGTGTGGTTCACCTTCACCTCGGCGGCGTCGCAGGCGTCGTACACCCGGTCGGGCACGTCGTAGAGGTCGGTACCGGCGGCGATCTCGATGCGGACCGGCGCGGAGAGCGCCTCCGCGAACGCGACGGTCTCGCGGGCCTTCTCGACGTTGTCGCGCGCCGACGACTCGACGCTGGAGACGTTCGCGCGGGAGGTTCCCAGCAGGTCCGCGATGTCGGCCTGTCGGACGTCCCGCTCGCGCAACGCCAGCACCTCGGCCTGCCGTCTGGTGAGAATGCTCCGGTCGGCGTCGAAGCCCGCGCGGTCGAGCAGCTCGTCGACGTCGACCGACTCGGCGCTCCCCTCGTTCGCCATGGCTCTACCTCACACCCGGGCGGGTAAAAAGCATAGTACGGACTGTCCATCCGCGACCCCGGGAGCGGGTCGACCCTACGAGCCCCAGAAGTTGTCGCGGGACCCGAGCCGCTCGCCGCGCTTCGCCGAGGTGGCCTCGTCCAGTTCCTCCTCCTCGGCCGATTCCCCGTCCTCGTCCTCGTCTCCCTCCATCGGGAGCCGTTCCACGACGCGGTTGGCCTTCGCGTGGTTCTGTTTCACCCGGTCGATGCGCACCACCGCACGCGCGGGCGGGAGCAGACCGTCGACCAGCACGATGAAGCCGTCGTCGGTCCGGCCGACGCCGGCGCCGCTCTCGTGGATGTCGTCGACCTCGACGGTCACCTCCTCGCCGGGCTTCACCGGCTGCTGCTTCAGGTCGGAGATGGGCATGTCGTACTCGTTGCACCACTCGGCGCCGCCGCGGTTGCCGTAGTGCTGACAGCCCATCCCCTGGATCCGTTCGGAGAACCGGGGGCAGTCATCCGCAAGTGGACAGTCCGCCATGCGGAGGGATACCCTCGGCAACGTCTAAACGCTTCCGTCTGGCCGGATCGCCCCCGAACGGCGCGTCCGTGGGTCGTTCCGTCGCCCGACGAGGGGCTTTTCGTCGGCCCGCCCGTATCCCGGCCGTGAACCGTCGCGCCCCGGAACTCGCGCTGCTCACCGGACTCCTCCTGTCGCTTCCCGTCGGGGCGTTCGCCCTGTGGGCGACCGGAGACGTGACGCGGTCGCTGCTCACGGGCGTCGCGCTGCTGTACCCGTTCGCGGTGTACGCGGTGTACCACGACGACGAGCCGACGACGGTGCTCCCGCCCCGGGCCGTCGCCGGCGCGGGCACGCTCGCCGGGGCCGTCCTCCTGGCGGACGCGGCGGCGGGCGCGGACGCGAGCGCGGGCGACCCGGCGGGAGCTGCTGTCCTCCGCGGACTGTTCCTCGGCCTCCTCGTCGCCGCGCCCGCCTGGGCGTACGCCGTCACGTACGCCCCGCGCCGTCGGCTCCGCGACGGGCGCGCGTACCTGCTCGCGGGCGGCGTCGCCGGCGCGGCGCTGTTGCTCGCGGGGCTGGCCGTCGGAACCCCGTTCGGCGCGGCCGCGGCGCTCGTGACGTGGGTCGGCGGCGCGCTCGCCGCCCGCGTCGCCGGCTTCCGCGCGGCGGACGCCGCCCGGATCGGCGCCGTCGGCGCCGGCGTCGTCTTCGGGAGCGCCGTCCTGCTCGCGTCACTGCTGCTCGGCGCCGTCTCTCCCGCGGCCGTCCTCTCGGCGGCGGCGCTCGCGCTCGCGCCCGCCGTCTACTACGGTCTCACCGTGGAGACCGCCTCCTTCGAGTGAGGGGCGGCTCCCGTCGGGATCCGGAGCCGGACCTGGATCCGGAGCCCGAACCCCACGTCACCACCGGCTGCGCGGTCGCTGCCCGGGATTCTGGCTGACAGGCGGCCCCGCTCCCGGCGTCCCCGCCTCCTCCGTCGGGGAACCGCGACACGCCGTCGGGCCGCACACCCGCGTCCCGGCGTGCCGTGTGGGTCATCGCATCGGGGAGGCTGGTCCCGGCTCAGTATATGAACCTTAGTGGGGACCGGGCGTTCCGCGGGGCGGGACCGGAGACCGAGGGTGGGGGGTAAGGAACCGGGCTACAGGAACTCCCTGACCTCCGAGTACCACATGTCGTGGTGGTCGATCCGACCCACGCGCTCGGCGACGTCGACGGCGAGCGCGTGCCAGCAGCGCTCGTCGGGGTCGTCGGCGTCGAGGTTGTAGGTGGTGTCCTGACAGTCGCAGCCGCCGTCCTCGACGACGTGCTCGGCGCGGTAGCCGACGACGACCGTGAAGTCCCGGTAGCGTTTCACCCGTCCCTCGCCGACCGCTTCGATGGCCCGGCGGCCGCGGTCGCCGTGGGTGTCGATGATCGCGGAGACGATCGGCGGCGAGAGCTCGCCCGCGGCCGCGAGGGCGTCGCGCCAGTCGTCGACGGCGTCGACCTCTGCGGCGTCGACCTCTGAACCCTCGATATCGGCGCCGTCGGCGGTCTCGTGGGCGCGAGCGTCTCCCGCGTCCGGGTCCCCGTCCTCGCCGTCGGCGGCGGCGGCGCTCCCCGCCGCCTGCTCCGTGTCGGGGGCGCCGCCCTCGCCGCTGGTCACGTCGCCTCCGTTGGCGTGGGCGTGGCAAAACGCTTCGGACCGGCGGTGCGACGGCACGCGGAGGGGCGATCAGGTTCCACGCGGGGAGGGAGGCCCGGCGGCAGACGGGCGCCGTGACGATCCCGCGCGGTTTAATCCCGCGGGCGCCGCAGTCCCGACAGCAATGGAGATCACCGAGGGCGGCGTCGCCGTCGAGGTCGAGGGCGCGCGCGACGGCGCCAGCGAGGGCCGCGCCGACGAGGTGTTCTACAACCCCGAGATGGAACTGAACCGCGACGTGACGGTGGCGGTCCTCCGGGCGTACGCCGAGCGCGAACCGCGCGCGGAGACGTACCTCGACGCGATGGCCGCCTCCGGCGTCCGCGCCGCACGCGCGGCCGCCGAAGGGTACGACGTGACCGCCGCCGACGTGGACGAGGACGCCGTCGCCCTCGCCGCCCGGAACCTCGCCGACTACGGCGGCGAGGCGGTCCGGCGCGACGCCAACGCGCTGCTGCACGAGGGGTTCTACGACGTGGTCGACGTGGACCCGTACGGCTCGCCGATGCCGTTCGCCGACGCCGCGGTCGCGGGCACGCGCAACCTGCTTTGCGTCACCGCGACCGACACCGCGCCGCTGTGCGGCGCCCACTTCGAGTCTGGCGTCCGCCGCTACGACACGGTGCCGCGCAACACCGAGTACCACCCCGAGATGGGCCTGCGCGTGCTGATCGGCGCGCTCGTCCGCCGGGCGGCCGCCCGCGACAAGGCCGCGACGCCGATCTGCTCGCACGTCTCCCGGCACTACGCGCGGACCTACCTCGAACTGGACGCGAACGCGACCGAGGCGAACGCGGCGCTGGGGGAACTGGGGTTCGTCCACCACTGCCAGGACTGCCTCGAACGCGACCACGAGTTCGGCCGCCTCCCGGACGTCCCCGAGGCGTGCCCGCACTGCGGGTCGGGGCGGGTCGTCACCGCGGGGCCGATCTGGCTCGGCCGGGTCGCCGACCCCGGATTCGCGGCGGCCGTCGAGGAGGAGGTGACCGACGACATGGGCGAGGCGAAGCGCGCGCGGAAACTGCTCTTGACGGTCGCCGCGGAGCTGGACACCCCGACCCACTACGACCAGCACCGCCTGTGCAAGCAGTGGGGCCGCCCCGCCGTCGGGATGGACGAGTTCGTCGCGGCGCTGCGCGAGGCGGGCTTCGAGGCGTCGCACGCCCACTACGCCGGGACGGCGTTCAAGTCGGACGCGACGGTGGCGGAGATGCGCGGGGCGACCGCGGACCTGGCCTGAACCGTCGCGGCCCCGACCCGTCCGGTCCGACCGGCGCGCGGCCGCCGCCCTCTTTGACCGTGGGCGACAACCCCGGCGGTGTGTCGAACGACTCCCGGGATTCCGAGGACGCCCGCGCCGGCGGGGATCTGACGGTCGGCGACGGCCCGCTCGCGGTGCCGCTGGCGATCGTTCGGGCCGTCCGGGCGGCGGACGCGACGTTCGTCGCCGGGAGCCTCGCGTACTACAGCATCGTCGCGACGCTCCCGGTCGCGGTGCTGGCGGTCGCACTCGTCACGGGGCCGGGCGACGGGGTCGTCGCCGCGGGGGCGCTCTCGGCGGGGAGCGAACTGCTGACGCCGCGGGGGCGGTCGTTCCTCCGCGAGTCGATCGCCGACGTCGCGCGGCGACGCGGGATCCTCCTCGTCGCGGGCGCGCTGTCGCTGTTCTCGGTCGTCCAACTGTTTCGGGGGTTCGACCGGGCGTTCGCGGCCGTCTACGGCGCCGAGGAGCGGGGCGTCCTCTCGCGGGTCCGCGACACCCTGTTCGCGTTCGTCGTGGGCACCCTCGGCGTCGTGGCGGTGCTGCTCGCGGCGGGGACGCTGTCGCTGTACGCGAACGAGTCGCTCGCGCCCGTCGCCGTCCCCGTCACGGTGTTCGCGCTGTCGGTCGTCGCGCTGTTCCCGCTGTTCTACGCGCTCCCGACGGCGGCGGTGTCGCGCACGGAGGTCCTCCCCGGAACGCTCGTCGCCGCCGGCGGGTGGACCGTCGCCGGCGCCGCCTTCGGCGTCTACGCCTCCGGCAACGTCGACGTCGGTATCTACGGCGTGCTGGGCGGCCTCGTCGTGCTGGTCGCGTGGTTCTACACGGCGAACCTGCTCGTGCTCGTGGGCGCCGCGACCAACGCTGTGCTGGCCGGCAGGGTGTGAGGCGTGCGAGACGTGACGACGGCACGGGGCGCGCCTCCCCGTTCCCGCGCCCGGCGGATCCGACCGTGCGTTTTTCTCCCGCTCGGGAGAACGGTGTGACGTGACCACCGAGTCGTCGGCCGACGACGGACCCCTCCGCCGGGCGGTCGCGGTCGCCCGGGGGGTCGCCGCCCGGACGGGCGACGAGAACGTCACCTTCCTCGCCGCCGGCGTCGCCTACTACGCGTTCGTCTCGCTGTTGCCCGCGGCGGTGCTCGCGCTGGTCGCGGCGGTGCTCGTCGGCGGCGAGCGCCTCGCGGCGGCGGTCATCGACGCGAGCGCGGACGTGCTCACCGAGACCGGACAGGACCTGCTCGTGACCGCGCTCGTCGACGGTCCCGGCCGGGGATCGGTGACGCTCATCAGCCTCCCGCTGACGCTGTGGGGGGCGCTGAAGGTGCTCCGCGGGCTGGACATCGCCTTCTCGCAGGTGTACGGAGTGGCCGGGGCCGACGGGCTCGTCGAACAGCTCCGCAACGCGCTGGTCGTCGCCGGCAGCATCGGCGCGAGCCTCGTCGCGGTCGTGGTGCTCGGGGGCGCGCTCGCCGCCCTCGACGTGGGCGTCGTCCTCGAACTCGCCGGGGTGGTCGCGCTCCCGGTCGTGCTCACCGTCGCGTTCCTCCCGATGTACTACGTGTTCCCCGGCGCCGACGTGAGCGTCCGCGAGGTCGTGCCGGGCGCCGTCTTCGCCGGCGTCGGCTGGACGCTGCTGCGAACCGTCTTTCAGGCGTACGTCGACTTCCAGGCCGCCGGCGACGGCGGACAGACGGCGGTGTACGGCGTGCTCGGGGCGGTGTTGCTGCTGGTGACGTTCCTCTACTTCGGCGCGACGCTCGTGCTCGTCGGCGCGGTCCTCAACGTCGTCCTCGTGGAGGAGCGACGCGGGGGGGAGGGAGAGGGGGACGACGGGGACGAGGAGCCGCCCCGGGCCGTCGCCGACGGCGGGACGCCGGCCCGCGGAGCCGACGGGCCGCCGACGGGGGAGACCGGCAGCGTAAAGGGACGGACGCGCGTGCGGAGGGACGAATGAGCGGCGAGACCGCGACCGCCGACGGGGGCGACGGCGGCGACGAGGACGAGGGCCGTCCCGCGCCCGACATCGAGGAGCTGGAGGAACGGGTGGCCGAACTCCGCGCCGACCTCGACGCCGTCGACGACCGGACGGTCCGGAAGCCGGCGCTGGAGGCCGAGCTGAAGCGCTACGTCCGGTCGCGGATGCGGCGGGGACACGCCCGCGGCTGGGGGCCGTACCTCGTCCTGCTGTACGGTACCGCGATGGTGCTGGGCGCGTTCCGCTGGCTCGACGGCTGGTTCGCCATCGGCGCGATGATCGTCCTGTTCCTGTCGACGCTCGGGCTGTACACCCTGTTCGTGCTCGTCGGCGTCGGCCTGAACGTCATCGAGGTGCCCGGACGGGCGCTCGACGCCGTCCGGGACCGCCGCTGAGCCGAGGTGTCCCTCCACTCATGTCCCCTCACGGCTTCCTGACCGGGTCGTCGGCCGCGCTCCCCGAGCCGCTGATCGCCCTCGCCGCCCTCCTCACCCAGTTGGGCGACGCGTGGTTCCTCTACCTCGGGCTGGGGCTGTTATACTGGCTCGGCGACCGCCGGCTGGCGGCCAACCCCCGTCGCGTCGGCGCGACGCTCGTCGCCGTCGGCCTCGGCGCGCTCGCGGTGACGGTCGGCCTCAAGAGCTTCTTCGCGCTCCCGCGGCCGCCGGGCGCCGCGGAGGCGACGGCGCCGGCGTGGCTCCCGACCCTGCTCCGGGGCGTCTACGCGAACGCCGCCACCGGCGACGGCTTCGGCTTCCCCTCCGGCCACGCGATCGGCTCGACGATGGTGTACGGCGGCCTCGCGACGTTCCTCGACGTGTGGGACCGCCGCACGCGCCTGCGCGTCGCCGCGGCGGTCGTGACGGTCGTCGCGCTCACCCGCGTCGTCCTCGGCGTCCACTACCTCGTCGACGTCGCCGTCGGCGTCGCCGTCGGCGCCGCCGGCCTGCTCCTGTTCCAGCGGGTCGCCCGCTCGGGGTTCCGTCCGCACCCGGACCGCGCGTTCTTCCTCGCGGGCGTGCTCGGCGTCGTCGCGACGGCGGTGGCGGCCGCCGGCGGCCACGGCGGCGAGGTGCTGGAGGCGGGCATCGCCGCCGGCGGCGCCTTCGGCGGCTACGCGGTCTGGCGCCTGCGCGGCACCGAGACGGCGCCCGTCGGCGCCGCCGACGCCGTCGCCGGCCTCGCGCTCATCGCCGTCCCCTTCGGGACCGCCGCGTACGTCGCCTCCGCCGGCCTCCCCTACGTGTTCGGCGTCGTCCCCGACACGACGCCGTTCCGCCTGCTCGCGGCCGCGCCGCTGGCGTTCGCGGCCGTCGCGCTCGTCGTCGCGTGGCCGACGCTCGTGGCCCGGGTCCGCGGGACGCGGGGGGACGGCGAGGCGACCGGGCCGGGAGCCGAGAGCGACCCGGAGTCGGAGGCCGTGGACGACCTCATCACCGAAGCCGAGTCGGCGGACCCCGACGCGGGCGGTACGGGGGCGGGCGACGCCGACACCGCCGAGTGAGGGGACGGCGAACGCGACGGACGGGGGAGCCGGGGCCGGGACGAGCGGACAGGACGGGACCGGTCAGGACCGGGCGGGCGCGGATAAAAAAGCGGGAGAACGGGCGTGGTCGCGGAGCCGGACGGCGGCCGGCGGACCTCAGAACGTCTCGAGGTAGCGGTCCAGCTCCCAGTCGGAGACGTCGACGCGGTACTCGTCGTACTCGGCGGTCTTCGCCTCGATGAACTTCTCGGTGATGTGCTCGCCGAGCGCGTCCTGGACGACCTCGTCCTCCTCGAAGGCGGCGACGGCCTCGCCGAGGTTCTCGGGGAGCGTGGTGATGCCGTACTCCTCGCGCTTCTGCTCGTCGAACTCGTAGATGTTCTCGCGGACCGGGTCGTCGCACTCGAGCTCGCGCTCGATGCCGTCGAGGCCGGCGTGGATGAGCGCCGCGAACGCGAGGTACGGGTTACACGAGGGGTCGGGGAAGCGCGCCTCGATGCGGGAGGCGGCGGGCACGCGCGCGGCCGGCTTGCGGATGAGCGCCGAGCGGTTGCGGTCGGACCACGCGACGTAGACGGGCGCCTCGTAGCCGGGGACGAGCCGCTTGTAGGAGTTCACCGTCGGGTTCGTCACCGCCGCGAGCGCCTCGGCGTGTTCGAGGATGCCGGCGGTGAACTGCTTGGCCTCCTCGCTCAGGTTGAACTCGTCGTCGTCGTCGTGGAAGGCGTTCTCGCCGTCCTCGGTGAACAGCGAGATGTGCGTGTGCATGCCCGAGCCGTTGATCTTCGGGATCGGCTTGGGCATGAACGTCGCGTGGAGGTCGTGCTGGGCGGCGATGGCGCGCACGACCGTCCGGAACGTGCCGACGTTGTCGGCCGTCGAGAGGGCGTCGTCGTACTCGAAGTTGATCTCGTGTTGGCCCTCGGCGACCTCGTGGTGGGACGCCTCGATCTCGAAGCCCATGTCCTCAAGGCCGTAGATGATGTCGCGGCGCACGTCGCTTGCGAGGTCCTTGGGCGCGAGGTCGAAGTAGCCGCCGGCGTCGTTGGTCTTCGTCGTCGCGCGGCCGTCCTCGTCCTCCTCGAACAGGAAGAACTCCGGCTCGGGGGCGGCGTTGACCTCGTACCCCATGTCCGCGGCGCGCTCCAGCGCGTCCTTCAGGACGCGGCGGGGGTCGCCCTCGAACGGCTCGCCCGTCGAGGTGTTGATCACGTCGCAGATGAGGCGGGCCGCGCCGCCGCCGTTGTCGTCCTGGCGGGTCCGCCACGGGAGCACGGCGAACGTCTCGGGGTCGGGCTTGAGGCGCATGTCCGACTCCTGGATGCGCACGAAGCCGTCGATCGAGGAGCCGTCGAAGTAGATCCCCTCGGTGAACGCCTTCTCGGCCTGCGTGGCCGGGACGGAGACGTTCTTCACCGTCCCCAGGATGTCGGTGAACTGCAGGCGCAGGAAGTCGATCCCCTTCTCCTCGATCTCGTCGAGAACGTCCTGTTCGACCGCGCTCAAACCGCCGTCCGGTTTCGTGTTTCCGTCCGTCATGTTGTGGGCGTTTGACCACACACACTCCCGGTATATAGACGTTGACGGTCGGTGCAATTTCCCCTTCCGTGCGTCTCGACTGGACAATCGTCAAATTCTAAAGGGAGGCGACCGTGGTCGACTGTAATGACGTACGAAAATCTCGACGCCAAGCTCGTGAACGCGCTGCTCGGGAACGGTCGCGCCAGCCTCCGGTCGCTGGGCGAGGATCTGGACGTGTCGGTGACGACCGTCTCGAACCACCTCCGGGACCTGGAGGACGAGGGCGTCATCGAGGGGTACACCCCCCGGGTGAACTACGACCGCCTCGGCTACGACGTGACCGCCATCGTCCAGCTCAAGGTCGAGGGGAGCGCCCTTCCGGATATCGTCGAGCGCCTGCGCGAGCAGAAGCAGATGGTCTCCGTCTACGAGGTCACCGGCGACTACGACGTGATCGCGATCGGCAAGTTCCACGACACCGACGAGATGAACGAGGGGATCAAGGGGCTGCTCGCCGACCAGGACATCCGCGAGACGAACACCTCGGTCGTCCTCAACACCGTCGTCGAGAACGCGCAGTTCGACCTCGACGTCGAGGAGTGAACCGCCGGCCGTCGGGCGCGACGAACGGTCGCCGTCGACCGCGACCCTAGCCGATGAACTCGGTCACGTCGTCCATGTCCGTCCGGCAGAACGGACAGCGGTACCGGGTCGAGAAGCCGCCGGACTGGGCCGTCGTCTTCGCCTCGAGTTCGTGCATTCCGATCTGACGGCCGCAGTCGGGACAGTTCACCTTGGGCACGTGTGTCACCCGTGAGTACACGAACATAAATCCCCGCACCGCGGGAGGGAGGAAAAGACATTAATACATGTTCGTGAGAGACGCCCGACCGCCCGCGTTTGGCGGCGAACTGGGGCGTCGTCGGGCGAGTACGGGCCGCCTACCCGGACTCGCCTCGGTCCGTGGCGGCGCGCCCGCAAGCGCGCCGGGGTCCGTCCGAGCTCTCGTTCGCCTCGCTCACTCGGCCTCGCGCTCCTCGTGGGCGGAGCGGCACGGGACCGCTCCGCCGTCCGTCCGAGCTCTCGTTCGCCTCGCTCACTCGGCCTCGCCTTCCTCGAACGTGAAGGTCCCGTCCCGCTGCACGACCTCGCCGTCCAGTTCGATCACGGAGTCCTCGCTCATGTCGACGATCATGTCGACGTGCTCGGCGGACTCGTTGACCTCGTTGCCCTCGCCGACGGTCTCGGGGTACGCCGACCCGACGGCCATGTGGACGGTGTCGCCCATCTTCTCGTCGAACAGCATGTTGTACGTGAAGCGGTCGATAGCTCGGTTCATCCCGATCCCGAGCTCGCCGAGGTAGCGGGCGTTCTCGTCGGTGTCGAACACGCCCTCCAGGACCTCCTCGTTGCGCTCGGCGGAGAACTCGACGACCCGGCCCTCCTCGAAGGTGAGGCGCACGTCCTCGATCTCCCGCCCCTGACGGTACAGCGGCAGGTCGAAGTACACCTCGCCCTCGACGCTGTCCTTCACGGGCGCGGTGAACACCTCGCCGCCGGGGAGGTTCGCCTTCCCGTCGTCGTTGAGCGCCGTGTTGCCCGCGACCGACATCGTCACGTCCGTCTCCTCCCCAGAGCGGATCCGCACCTCGTCGGCGTCGTTCAGGCGCTCGACCAGCTGCTGCTGGAACTCGTGTTGCGCCTCCCAGTCGAGGCTCACCGCGTCGTACACGAAGTTCTCGTACTCCTCCGTGCTCATCCCGGCCAACTGGGCGCGCCCCTCGGTGGGGAACTGCGTGAGACACCACGTCTTCGAGAGCCGCTCCTTCTGGACGGGCCGGCGGGCGCGGTTGTAGTCGGCCGTCGTCGCCGGGTCGACGTCGGCCTTCTCGGAGACGTTGCCGCCGCCGCGGGCGATGACGAACGCGTCCGCCTCCTCGTACAGCGCCAGCTCGTGGTCGGGCAGCTCGAAGTCCCCCTCGCGGGCGCGGAGGTAGGCGCGCTCGGCGCGCGTGGAGTTGTTGAGGTACACCGGGTTCGCGCCGATGTCGCCGGCGTACTCGTGGAGGGCGACGGCCAGGTCCTCCGCCTCGGCGGGGAGCTGGATGACGAGGTTATCCCCCGCCTCCAGCCCGATCGAGTGGTCGACGATGGTCGCTGCGTGCTCGCGGATGCGCGGGTCCATACCTCGGGGTCGAGTGCGCGCGAGTAGGGGGTTTCGGTCGCGGGCGACGACGGGCGGCTACGGGGACTGCTCGACGCGCTCCAGCACGACCCCGTCGTCGAACTCGCCCCGCTCGTCGGCCTTCGCCCGGCGGCGGCGGTCGACCTCGTCGCGGCCGCGCCGCCCGACCAGCGCGTCGAGCGCCGCCGACAGGTCCGCCAGCTCGTCGTCCACCGACTCCCCGGGGTCGTCCGCGGCCTCGCGGGCCTCACGCGCCTCCTCGACGAGCTTGTCGAGGAGATACCGGTCGAGTTCGGCCCCCTCCACGGTCCGCGTGACGGGCGTCTCGCCGCTCGCGCGGATCAGGTCGGGGACCCCGTCGCGGACGAGCTTGTCGTACTCGCGGGCGGCCGTGTCGGTGTCGTCGTCGGATCCGTCGGTGTCGCCGTCGTCGGACACGTCGATACCCGATCGCGCGGGAGAGAAAGCCGGTTCGGTCGCGGACGACGGCGGCCTACGGCCCGCCGTACCCCTGCTCTGTCGCCCACTCGCGCAGCGTCGCGTACACGTCGTCCCGGTCGGAGCGGTCGCCGGAGTCGAGCACGCGGTAGCGACCCTCGTCCCGGTCCTCGACGACGGCGAACGACCTCGTCTCGGTCGTGATCAGCATCGCCGGCACGACCTCCGTGCCGGAGCGCTGTGCGATCACCTCGTGGTGGGCCTCGACGATCCGCTCGGAGTCGGCGAGTCCCCGCACCGCCGCGGCCGACAGCGGGTACGGGAGGGAGTCGATCAGCGACATCGCGGACGGGGGCGGGGGATCACGCCTCCAGTTTCTGCCGGAGGATCTCGGGCGCGTCGTCGAGCGCGTCGTCGAGCGCGTCCACGTCGGGGCCGCCGCCCTGCGCGAAGTCCGGTGGACCGCCGCCGCCGCCGCCGACCCGGCCGGCGAGTTCGCCGACGACCTCGCCGGCGTTGACGCCGACGCCGTCGGGGACGCCGACGACGAACGTCGCCGCGCCGCCGGCGCCGGAGCCGAGCACGGCGATGCGGCCGTCCTCGACGTGGGCGTTGGCCGTGGCGCGCAGCTCGTCGACGTCGGCGTCCATCCGCTGGACGACCGCGACGGCGTCGCCGACCTCGACCTCCTCGCCGCCCGCGGCGGCCCGCAGCTCCGCAAGCTCCTCCTTCAGGCGGTCGATCGTCTTGCCGCGCTCCTTCCACTCGGCGAAGAAGCGCTCGGCGGTCTCGGGCACCTCCTGCGGGTCGACGCTGAGCACCTCGGCGGCGTCGTACAGCGCGTCCTCGGTGCGGTGGGTGGCGTCGACGGCCGCCTCGCCGGCGGCGAACACGAGCCGCTCGACGCCGTCCTGGACGGGCTCGGTCTTCAGGAGCTTGATCGCGCCGATGTCGCCCGTGCGGGAGACGTGCGTGCCGCCGCACGCCTGCACGTCCTCGCCGACGCGGATGAGCCGGATCTGCTCGCCCGGGGGGATGCCCCCCTGGTAGAGGTCGAAGCCGTGCTCGGACTCGGCCTCGTGGCGGTCGGGCCACTCCTGTTTCACCTGGACGTTCTCGCGGACGAGCTCGTTGGCGACGCGCTCGATCGACTTCGTCTGCTCGCGCGTCACGCGCTCGTAGTGGGTCACGTCGAGCCGCGAGGAGGTGAGCCCCTTCTGGGCGCCCGCCTGTCGGACGTGGTCGCCGAGCACCTGTCGGGCCGCATAGCCGACGATGTGGGTGGCGGTGTGGTGGCGCATCAGCCGGCGACGACGCTCGCCGTCGACCTGGCCGGTCACGAACTCGCCCTTGCCGGGGTCCTCGTCGGTCCGGTGGAGCACCACGTCCCCCTCGATCTGCACGTCCGTCACCTCGACGGTCGTATCCTCCGTCGAGAGCGTCCCGCGGTCGGCGGGCTGGCCCCCGCCCTCGGGGTAGAACATGGTCTGGTCGAGCACCACGTCGTAGCCGTCCGCGCGCTCGAACACGTCGAGGACGACCGCCTCGAACTCCGTGCGCTCCTGGTCCTCGTAGTAGAGCCGCTCGGTCGCGGGGAGGTCGTCGAGGCGGTCGTCGGCGGACGCGGCGTCGGCGGACGCCTGCGGGGTGTCGTGTCTGGAGGCGACGAGCCCGTAGAAGTCGTCGGGCACCTCGACGGTCGCCCCGCGCTCCTCGGCGATCTCCTCGACCATGTCCGGCTGGATGCCGTGGGAGTCGTACAGCTCGATCAGTTCCTCGACGGGAATGGGCTCGCCCGTGCCGGCGTACTCGTCGGCCAGCGCCTCCACCTTCCGGCCGCCGCGGTCGAGCGTCTCGCGGTACTTCTCGACCTCGGTGCGCACCATGTCGCGGATCGTGTCGCGGTTCTCGTAGCCGAGGCGCTCGGCCTGCATGTCGACCAGCTCGTCGAGCGGGGCGTCGACGCCGACCTCGTCCACGAGGCGCTTCGTCCGCCGGAGCACCATCCGCGCGAGGTAGCCCGTGCCGACGTTCGAGGGGACGATCTCGTCGCCGAGCATGTACGCGAGCGTCCGGCAGTGGTCCGCGATCGCGTAGATGTTCTCCAGCGGCTCCAGGAGCTCGGTCAGCTCGGCGGTGTCGACGCCGAGCTTGTCGGCGATGTTGTCGCGGGCGGCCTCGATGTCCTCGACCTCGTCGATGTCGAGGTGGCCCGCCAGCGTGGAGGCGCGGCGGACCAGCTCCTCCTCCTCGTCCGTGAGGTCGATCCCGGCGTTGTCCTTCAGGAACTCGATCGTGTCCGGGTAGATGGCCTCGTAGACGGTTGGCGTGCCCTGGCTCATCCAGGTCCACCGCTCCAGCCCGTACCCCGTGTCCACGATGTACGTGTCCATCTCGGAGTAGCGGTTGCCGTCCTTCAGCTCGTACTCGCCGTCTGGGTCCTGCTCCAGCGACATGAACACGAGCGTCGCCAGCTCGGCGCCCTTGTAGATGACCTCGATGGCGGGGCCGGCGTTGCCGCCGCCGACCCACGGGTCCTCGATGTAGGTGATCTCCGAGAGGTCCGCGCCCATCTCCTCGAACAGGCCGTCACACAGCCGGACCGTCTCGTCCTTCCAGTACACCTCCCCGGAGTAGGCGTACTCGTCGCCGACCTCCTCCTTGGCGTTGAACGCGTGGTGGGCCATCATCTCGAAGGCCATCGTGTGCCGGCCGGTCTTGCCCACGTTGTCGATGTCCTGCATCCGGATGCACGGCTGGCTGACGGTGAGGGGGTTCGCCGGCGGCGGCGTCTCCCCGGAGGTGACCAGCGGCTGGAAGTCGTAGATGGACGCCTGCGTGAGCAGCACGTCGTCGCGCCAGCGGTTCGCCGCGACCGGGTACGGCTCGATGCGCTCGTGGCCGTGCTCCTCGAAGTACGAGAGGAACGCCTCGCGCATCTCCTCGAGCGTGTACGGCTCGTCGAACCCCGGGTCGCCGATGAACGAGTAGTCCTCGCAGGGGGGCTCCCCGCACAGCTCCCGCTCGTCGTCGCGGGTCCAGAAGTGGTCCCCGCAGGCGGAGCACTCCCGTCGGGAGAACCCCTCCTCCTCGAAGTAGTCGAGGCGGTACTCCGCGGTAAGGTCGCTCATTACCACGTTGTGCCCCGTCGCCGCGCAAAAGGGTTCCGGGCCGCGGCCGGCGGCCGCCGGTCCCCGTTACTCTTAAATCGGGAAACGACAACATGGCGTAACTAATGGCGGACCCCGTCGCCGAACCGTCGCACTCGGTGCTCCTCGTCGCCGAGGACGGGGTGTCGATGCCCGAGGGGTTCGCCGGGGCCCTGGGCGACTCCGTCGACGGCGTGGCCGAGACGACGACCCCCGCCGGGCTCGGGCGGGCGCTCGACGGCCGGGAGCTCCCGGACGCGGTCGTGCTCGTCGACGACCCGCAGGTACCCGACGCCGCTCGCGAGACCCTCGACGTCGCGACCGTGCCGGTCGTCGCCTACGGCGACCGGGAGCCGACCGGGGCGTACGTCGACGGGTACGTCGAGCGGGGGAGCGCCCCCGAGCGCCTCGCCGCCGAGATCGAACGCGCCCGCGACGGGGAGACGAGGCGGCAGCTCCGCGCGGCCCGCCGCCGCGTGACGCGGCTCCACGAGGCGGCGGCGGACATCGCCGCGGCCGACGGCGTCGAGGAGCTGTTCGAGCTGACGATCGACGTCGCCGGCCGGGTGCTCTCGTTCGACCACTGCGCGGTCGGCGTCGAGGAGGACGGCGAGCTGGTCGCTCGCCACCGCTCGACCGACTGGCTCCCGACCCGGGTCCCGATCGAGGGAACGCTCGCCGGGCGGGCGTACCGACGCGGCGAGACCGTGTACGTCGCCGACGTGGAGGCCGAGGAACTGTCGAACTCCGAGGCGACCGGGTCGAGCATCACCGTGCCGTTCGGCGGCGACGCCGTCTTCCAGGCGGTCTCGCGCCGACCCCACGCCTTCGACGAGACGGACAGGGAGCTGGCGGAGCTGCTCGCCATGCACGTGGGACAGTCGTACCGGCGCCTGCGCGCGCAGGCGGACCTGACCCGCCGAGAGCGCGTGATGACCGAGCTCCACGAGGCGGCGCCGCGGCTCGTCGACGCCGAACGCGACGAGGAGCTGTTCGAGCTGACCGTCGAGATCGCCGAGCGCGTGCTCTCGTTCGACCGCTCGTGCGTGTACGCCGCCGATCCCGACCGGTTCCGCCGGTGTGCGGCCTCCGACGACGACCTGCCCGCCGAGCTCCCCCGCGGGTTCGGCGCGATGGCGGCCACCTACGACGAGGGGCGGTCGATCCTCGTCGACGACGTGATCGACCACCCGGTCGCGCGGTCCCACGACGGGGAGTCGCGGTCGCTCCTGTCCGTGCCGTTCGCCGGCGACGCGGTCTTCCAGGCGGTCAAGGACGAGCCGGGCGGGTTCGACGAGGGCGACCTGGAGTTCGCCGAACTCCTCGTCTCGTACGCGACGGTGACCCGCGAGCGGATCCGTTCGGAGGCGGCGCTCCGGGAGGCCCGCGAGACGACCGAGCGGCTCCACGTCGCCGCGACCGACCTCGCGGCCGCCGAGTCCGAGGACGCGCTCCTCGAGCGCGCGATCGAGGCCGCCAGGGACGTGCTCTCGTTCGACAAGTCGACGATGTCGCTCCGGCGGGACGACATGCTCGTGCCGGTGGTCGACTCCGACGGCAGCCTCCCGAACGGCTCGCGGCCGATGGAGCTCGACGAGGGGATCGCCGGCAAGACGTACCAGACGGGCGAGTCGATCCTCATCGAGGACGTGGCCGACCGCGACGACGCCGCGCCCGTCCGGCAGGAGTATCGGTCCGCGGTGTCGGTCCCGGTCGGCGACCTCGGGGTGTTCCAGGCGGTCGCCACCGAGCCCGGCGCGTTCGACCGCGACGACCTCAACAACGCGGAGCTCCTGATGGCGCACGTCGCCGTCTCGCTCGTCAGGATCCGCGCGGAGGCCGACCTCCGCGCCGAGCGCGACCGGCTGTCGGCGCTGTTCGAGAACGTCCCCGACGCGGCGCTGTCGTTCGAGCTGGTCGACGGCGAGCCCGTCATCACGGCGATCAACAGCGCCTTCGAGGAGACGTTCGGCTTCGGCGAGGAGGTGATCGGGGAGCACGTCGACGACTACATCGTCCCCGAGGAGGCCGAGTCGGAGGCCGCCGAGTTCAACGACCGCCTCGCGAACGGCGAGAGCATCCGACAGGAGGTCCGACGCGAGACGGCCGACGGGCTCCGCGACTTCCTCATGTACGTCGTGCCGCTGGAGCTGGACGCCGAGAACCTCGGCGGCTACGCCATCTACTCGGACATCACCGAGCGGCGCGAGCGCGAGCGGACGCTCCAGCGACAGAACGAGCGCCTCGACGAGTTCGCGAGCGTCGTCTCCCACGACCTCCGCAACCCCCTCTCGATCGCCGAGGGGTACCTCGACCTCGCACGCCAGACGGGCGAGGACGAGCACTTCGACACCGTCGCGGACGCCATCGACCGGATGCGCGAGCTGATCGACGACCTCCTCCGGCTCGCCCGCGAGGGCCGCGTCGTCGGCGATACCGCGTCCGTCGACCTGCGCGAGGCCGCCCGCGACGCGTGGGCGACCGTCGACACCGATGCGGCGACCCTCGACGCCGACGAGGTCGTCGTCGACGCCGACCCCGAGCGACTGCGCGAACTCCTGGAGAACCTGTTCCGCAACAGCATCGAGCACGCCGACGACGCGCCCGCCGTCCGGGTGGTGTCGACGCCCGGCGGCTTCGCCGTCGAGGACGACGGGCCGGGCGTGCCGCCGGAGAAGCGCGAGCGGGTGTTCGAGGTCGGCGTCTCCACCGCCGAGGACGGCACCGGCTTCGGGCTCGCCATCGTCCGGCGGATCGCCGAGGCCCACGGCTGGACGGTGACCCTGACCGAGAGCGAGGCGGGGGGGGCGCGGTTCGAGTTCGGCGAGGTCGAGTGAGCGACGCGAGCGAGACCTCGGACGAACGGCGGAGCGGTCCTGTGCCGCTCCGCCCACGAAGAGCGCGAGGTCGAGTGAGCGACGCGAGCGAGACCTCGGAGAACCGCGGCGAGGTCCCCGGTCCGTCTCAGTTCAACACGAGGAAGCGGTAGTTCAGCACCGCGGCGAAGCACACCCACGCGAGGTACGGCACCAGCAGCGCCGCCGCCCGGCGGTCGACGCGGGCGAAGGCGGCGACGGTCCCCGCGAGCAGGACGGCGAGCACGACGATGACGCCGAGGGCGGGGGCGATCTGTCGGAGCGTGAAGAACGTCGGCGTCCACGCGAGGTTGACCGCGAACTGAGCCCCGAAGGCCGCGAGCGCGAGGCGCCGTGCGTCTGTGGGTTCGGCGCGAACGAGGAGCCACACCGCGACCGCCGAGAGCGTGAACAGCGCCGTCCAGACGGCGCCGAACGACCACGACGGGGGGTACAGCGCCGGCTTCGTCAGCGCGTCGAACCACGCCGAGTCGGGACCGCCGAGGAGCGCGGGGGCGGCGCCGACGGCGTTGACGGCGACGACGAGCGCGAGGAGCCCGGGGAGGCCGTCGAGGCGGTCGTCGAGCCCCGAGCGGGGGCCGGAGGGCTCGGATCGGTCGAGCGCGGGGGTCGAGTCGCTCATCCCCCCGACGTACGCGGCCGACCCTGATAAAACGGGACCGCGACCCGTCCGCGACCCGCGGGGGCGGCGCGGCCGTCGGAGGGTCGTCCGTCCGGCGTCAGGCCGCCTCGACGGCGTCCGCGATGCGGTCGAGCCCCTCCGCCACGTCGTCCTCGTCCACGTCGAGGTGGGTACACAGGCGGCAGGTGTACTCGCCGAAGGCGTGGAACTTCACGTCGCGCTCCTTGCAGGCGGCCGAGAGCTCCTCGCCGGTGAGGCCGGCCGCCTCGCTGTTCACCATCACGATGTTCGTGTCCGGCTCCGGGGCCGACAGGCCGTCGATCCGGTTCAGCCCCTCGGCGAGGCGGGCGGCGTTCGCGTGGTCCTCGGCGAGGCGGTCGACGTTCTCCAGCGCGCGGAGGCCGGGAGCGGCGATAATCCCGGCCTGGCGCATCGCGCCGCCGAACAACTTCCGGGTGCGGCGCGCGCGCTCGACGAACTCCTCGGAGCCGGCGAGCACCGAGCCGACGGGGGCGCCGAGCCCCTTCGAGAGGCAGAACATCACCGAGTCGACCTCCCCGGTCATCTCGGCGGGGTCGACGTCCAGCGCGACACAGGCGTTCAGGAAGCGCGCGCCGTCGAGGTGGACCGGCACGCCCAGGTCGTGGGCGGCGTCGGCCGCGGCGTCGACGTGCTCCTTCGGGACGGCGACGCCCCCGCGGGAGTTGTGCGTGTTCTCCAGGCACAGCAGGCCGGTGCCGGGCCGGTGGAGGTCCTCCTCGACGTAGCCCTCGCGCACCTGCTCGGGCGTAGGGACGCAGCGGTCGCCGCAGTCGAGGATCCGCGGCTGCACCCCCGAGAGCTGCGGGATGCCGCCCAGCTCCCACTTGTAGACGTGCGCCTGCTCGTCGCACAGCAGCTCCTGCCCGCGGTCGGTGTGCGTGCGGACGGCGATCTGGTTGCCCATGGTCCCCGAGGGGACGTACAGGGCGTCCTCGAAGCCGGCGAGGTCCGCCGCGCGCGCCTCCAGTTCGTTGACCGTCGGGTCGTCGCGGTACACGTCGTCGCCGACGGCGGCGTCGCGGGCGGCCTCGCGCATCCCGTCGCTCGGGGTCGTCACCGTGTCCGAACGGAAGTCGATCATACCCGAACGGTTCGCGTCGCGGGGGAAATAGGCCTCGGAACCGGCGCAGCCGCCGGCGGCGGGCGTCGCCGGCGACCCGGAGCTTTGAGGCGTCCGCGACGAGAACCGCAGGGCGTGCCGTACGCTGCGAACGGAGAGGTGGATCTGTACTACGAGGTCGACGGCGAGGGGAGCGACGAGCGCGACGTGGACGCCGTCGCGGTCTGCGGGGAACTCGGCTACGGGCCGTGGCAGTGGGGCTGGCAACACGCCGCCGTCGCCGGCCCGTACCGCGCGGTCGTCCCCGCGACCCGGGGGACCGGCGACTCCGACGCGCCGCCGGGGCCGTACACGGTGGGGGGACTCGCCGCGGACCTGGACGCCGTCCTCGCGGACGCCGGCGTCGACGCCGTCCACCTGATCGGCGTCGGCCTCGGCGGAATGGTCGCGCTCCACGCCGCGCTGCACTCCGGTCGGGTCCGGAAGGTCGCGCTCGTCGGCACCGCCGCGTACGGCGGGGTCCGCGGGAGCGGCGCTCCCGCGGGCTCCGAGGACTCGTCCGAGGTAGGACTCGACCCGGACCCCCTGTGGGCGGACCCGGCCGACCCCGACGCACTGGCGTCGTCGCTGCGGGCGGTCCTCACCGACGACTTCCTCGACCGACAGCCCGACGTCGTCTCGCGGATCGTCGAGTGGCGCGCCCGCGAGGACGCCGGCCGCGAGGCGTGGGAGGCCGGCCGCGAGGCGCTCCGGTCGTTCGACCTGTCCGACCGGCTCTACGAGGTGACGAACGAGGCGCTCGTGCTCCACGGGAGCGAGGACCGCGTCTGCCCGCCCGCGAAGGGGGAGGAGCTCGCGGAGGGGCTCCCGCGCGGGGAGTTCCACGGGGTCGAGGGGGCCGGCCACCTCGCGAACGTCGAGGCGAGCCGCGAGGTGAACGACCGGATCCTCGACTTCTTCGAGGGGGAGTAGGGGACGCGGCGCGCCGTCCCGTCCCACCTCGCTCCACCCCCACCCGACCCGGAACGGGCTCGCCCGTCGGATCCGAGTCGCCGGCGAGGTCCGCGGGCGACGCAAGCCCTATGGCGCCGAACGACCCATCACGGGTAATGACACGGCTCCGCCTCGCGCTCGTCAACGCCGCCCACGACGGCGCCAACACCGCGCGGAACTTCCGCCGGGAGCTCGACGCCGACCTCGTCGAGTTCGACGCGAACGCACAGCAGCTCCCGGACCGCTTCGACTTCGACGGAGTGGTGATCACCGGCTCGCGCTCCTCGGTGTACTGGGACGAGGAGTGGATCCCCCCGCTCGTCGAGTGGACCGCCGAGGCCGCCGAGCGCGGCCTGCCGATCCTCGGGGTCTGTTACGGCCACCAGGTGCTCGCGGAGGCGCTCGGCGGCCGCGTCGGCGGCATGGACGACTTCGAGATCGGGTACAACGCCGTCCGCCACCGCGGCGGCGACGAGCTGTTCGCGGGCATCGACGAGGAGTTCACCGTCTTCACGACCCACGGCGACGCCGTGCTGGAGCTCCCGCCGGGCGCGGAGCTGCTCGCGGAGAACGAGTTCGGCGTCCACGCGTTCCGGAAGGGGCGCTGCTGGGGCGTCCAGTTCCACCCAGAGTACGACATGGAGACCGCCGAGTCGGTGACGGAGGGCAAGCGCGACCGCATCGGCGACGCGACGGTCGACCGCGTGCTGGCGGAGATCACCCCGGAGCGGTACGACGCCGCCTGCGAGGCGAAGACGCTGTTCGATAACTTCACGGCCTACTGCCGGCGCGTGCGCGACGGGGAGGAGGCTGGCGACGTGGACGCCGGCGCGGAGGCGTAGACGGGTCGCAACGGCGCTGGCGTAGACGGGTCGCATACGGAGGCGAGAGGCGGGAGCGCCGACACGGGCGGGCCGGCGTCGACCCCGCCGGTCGAAACCCCTATCCCCCGTAGCGCCGCATCCGCGGACATGGCAATCGTGGACACGCTCGTCGACGCCGTCGCGGCGAACCCGGCGCTGACGGTCATCCTCGTCGTCCTCCTCGCGCTGGTGTTCGGCGGGTACCTGTTCGTCAGGCGGATCGTCGTGAACGCCGCCGAGGGCTACGACCAGGGCCGGCGTTGAGTCGCGGCCGCGGGGCGGGGTCGGAACCGGCGCCGGTTCAAGACCCCATGCGACCGGCGGACGCACGCCGGCAACCCAACAACGACTTACCCGCGGGGCCAGAGGGCCGGGTATGGTCGCCGCCGGCACCCTCGCCACCCTGTTGATCGCCGCCCTCGCCTCGCTGTTCATGGCGTGGGCGATCGGTGCCGGCTCCTCGGGGTCGACGCCGTTCGCCCCGGCCGTCGGCGCCAACGCCATCTCGGTGATGCGAGCCGGGCTGATCGTCGGCGTGCTCGGCTTCCTCGGCGCCGTGTTGCAGGGCGCGAACGTCACCGAGGCCGTCGGCAACGAGCTCATCGTCGGCGTCTCCATCACCGCCACGGCCGCCATCGTCGGGCTGATCACCGCCGCCGTCCTCGTCGCGATCGGCGTGTTCGCGGGCTACCCGATCGCCACCGCCTTCACCGTCACCGGCGCGGTCGTCGGCGTCGGCCTGGCGCTCGGGGGCGAGCCCGCGTGGGGGAAGTACCGCGAGATCGTCGCGCTGTGGGTCGCCACGCCGTTCGTCGGCGGCTTCATCGCGTACGCCACCGCCCGCCTCCTGCGCGCCGAGCGCGTCTCCGAACGGGTCGCCGTCCCGACGCTGGCCGGCCTCGTCGCCGCGCTCGTCGCCAACATCGGCTTCACCGTGCTCGGCCCGCCGGGCGTCCAGCGCTCGCTCGCGGGCCTCGCGAGCGACGCGCTCGCCCTCCCCGACGCCGCCGGCCGGCTGGCCGTGACCGTCGCGTTCTCCGTGCTCGCCGCGCTCGCGCTGTTCCGCGACATGCGCCGGGACCAGGCGCGCGGACAGCGGCGCTTCCTTCTCGTGCTCGGCGGCCTCGTCGCCTTCTCCGCCGGCGGGTCGCAGGTCGGCCTCGCCATCGGCCCGCTCGTCCCGCTGATCGGCGGCGAGGGCGCCGACGTGCAGGTCCCCCTGATCGCCGTACTCGTCGGGGGGGGCCTCGGTCTGCTCGCGGGGTCGTGGACGGGCGCCCCGCGGATGATCAAGGCGCTCGCGCAGGACTACTCCTCGCTGGGGCCGCGGCGCTCCATCGCGGCGCTCATCCCCAGCTTCGCCATCGCCCAGACCGCCGTCGCGTTCGGCATCCCCGTCTCGTTCAACGAGATCATCGTCTCCGCGATCATCGGCTCGGGGTACGCCGCCGGCGGGGCCGGCGTGAGCACGCGGAAGATGGGGTACACCGTGCTGGCGTGGGTCGGGTCGCTCGCGCTCGCGCTCGGCGTCGGGTACGGGGCGTTCACCGTCGTCGACGCGGTGCTGTAGGTCGGGGGCCGGCGGTCGCTCGGGATCCGACCGACGCGGTTCGACGGGACGGGGGGCCGAAGCCCGTCGGGACCAAGAGTTATCGGCGTCGTCCCGGATACCGGAGTGGCACGATGACACGGGCGACCTTCCCCGAGCGGATCGAGACCGATCGGCTCCGGTTCGAGCGGATCAGTCACGACACCGCCGACACATTCGAGCTGTACGACCTCGTCCGGCGCGAGGGCTGGCGAGAGGAGGCGACGACGCACATGCCGTGGTTCCGGTTCGAGAGCGTCGGCGAGGTCGCCGAGTTCATCGACACCGCGGAGTTGCAGTGGGAGAACCACGAGACCGCGCGGTACCTGCTCAGGTCGGCCGACGAGAACGGGGAACTCGTCGGCATCACCGCGTTCGGCCCCGAGTGGGACGAACGGCGGGCGGGGTCCGGGATCGTCCTCGCTCCGGAGTACTGGGGCCGCGAGTACGGGGTGGAGCGCGCGTCGGCGTTCGTCGAGTTGACGTTCGAGCGGTACCGGTTGGACGCCTTCTATTCGACGTGTGCCCGCGGGAACGATCCGTCGAGGCGGATGATCGAGAAGTACGTCGACCGCTACGGCGGCCGGCACGAGGGGCTCCTCCGACAACACTCGACACGCCCCTCCGGCGCGGTCACGGACCAGCATCGGTTCACCGTCACCCGGGAGGAGTACGAGCGGGCGACGGCCGACCGAGCCACGCTACAGTTCGACCGACACTGGTAGTGTAGTCCGACCGCGAGTGGCCCGGCAGGACGACGAGCCGGCGAGGGATACGAACCCCCTCAGTTCTCGGCCTCCGCGCCCGCCTCCGCCTCGGCGCCGTCGTCGCCGTGGTACGCCTCGGTGACGGTGACGCGGGCGCGCATGATCCGGGTGTTGTCGACCTCCTCGATCCGGATCTGGACGCCGTCGTACTCGATCTCCTCGCCCTCCTCGACGAGGCGGCCGGCCCGGTTGAACACGAAGCCGGCGAGGGTCTCGAACTCCTGTCCCTCGGGGAGGTCGATGTCGAGCACCTCGTTCACCTCGTCGATGTTCACCTCGCCGCGGACGAGGACGGTGTTGTCGTCGACGAACTCGAACGGCTCCTCCTCGTCGCCCTCGAGGATCTCGCCGACGATCTCCTCGACCATGTCCTCCAGGGTGAGGATCCCCTCCGTGGTGCCGAACTCGTCGATGACGACGACCATCTGCATCCGGGTGTCCTGCATCTCCTCGAGCAGCTCGTCGGCGTTCTTCGACTCGGGGACGTGCAGGGTCGGCTGGACGACGCTCGCGAGCGTGTTGTCGCCCTCGCCGTAGTAGCGCGCGCGGACCAGGTCGCGGATGTTGACGACGCCGATGATGTTGTCGAGGTTGCCCTCGTAGACGGGGACGCGCTCGTGGTCGGCCTGCACGCACGTCTCGATCGCCTCGTCGATGGAGGCGTCCTTCGGCACCGCCGTCACGTCGAGGCGGGGGGTCATCACCTCCTTGGCGATGGTCTGGTTGAACCGGAAGATGCGGTCGAGCATCTCCCGCTCCTCCTCCTCGATGACGCCCTCGCGCTCCCCGGTCTGGATCATGTTCTGGATCTCGTCGCGGGTGACGTAGGACGTCTCGATGGCCGAGCGGCCGCCGGTGACCTTGTTGATGACGCGGGTGAGGTAGTCGAAGACGACGATGAGCGGGAAGAGGACGTACTCCGAGAGCTTCAGCGGCCGGGCGATCCGCAGCGCCCACGACTCGGTGTTCTCGACGGCGTAGCTCTTGGGCGCCGACTCGCCGAACAGGAGCACGAGCGCGGTGATCCCGAACGTCGCCGCGACGACCGCCTGCCCCTGGCTCAGGTAGATGGCGAACAGCCCCGTCGCGATGGAGGACATCGCGATGTTGACGATGTTGTTGCCGACGAGGATCGTCACCAGCAGGCGGTGCGGGTCGTCCTTCAGTTCCTTGACGGCCTCCGCGCCGACGCGGCCGTCCTCGACGAGCTGTTCGACCCGGTGGCTCGCCAGCGAGAACATCGCGATCTCCGAGGAGGAGAAGAACGCCGACAGCCCGATGAGCACGACTATCGCGAGGACGCCGCCGATGGTGATCGTGGCGTCGTTGATCGGCACGACGTTCGCGAGCCCGCCGAACTGCGCGGGGGCGACTACGGGAGCGTGTACCGGCGACAAACCCATGTGATACGGAGGCTAGCCCGGCCCCCGGATTAAGCGTTGTCCTCGCGCGGGCGCGACGGACGCGACGGACGCGGCCGTGGCTCCGTGCGGATGCGGGTCCAGCCGCCGGCCCCGCCGCGCTCGCCGCCGCCGATGCCCCGCACCCGTCGTCTCCCCCCGCGGTTCCCCGAGTTCCGAGGGCGAAGACGTTACCAGACGGGGCGCCGTAGGCTCGCTCATGTCCGACCCGCAGATCACGCTGTACCGACTGCAGGCGTGTCCGTACTGCGAGCGCGTCGTCCGCAAGCTCAAGCAGTACGACCTCGACTACGAGTCCCGGTTCGTCGAGCCGATGCACTCCGACCGGAACGCCGTCGCCCGGCTCACCGGCAAGCGCTCGGTGCCGGCCATCCGCGACGAGGCGACCGGCGTCACGATGTCGGAGTCGGGCAACATCGTCGAGTACCTCGACAACACCTACGGCGAGGGCGGCGCCGCGGGGGGAGCCTGAATGGTCGACTTCGACGTCGTCGAGCTCCCCGAGGCCGACCACGTCGCCGAGGGCGAGGCCGCGCCCGACTTCACCCGCCCGCTCGTCGGCGAGGAGTACTGGACGGACACCGCCCTCTCGGACATCGACGGGCCGGTCGCGCTCGTGTTCTTCCCGATGGACGGCGCCTTCCCCGCGACGTACATCTGGAACGAGATCCGCGACCGGGAGTGGGGCCGCGGCCCCAGCGACCACGTCACGGTCGTCGGCGTCTCCGTCTCGACGCCCTACGAGCACAAGACGTTCCTCGAGGAGCGCGGGATGGACTACGAGCTGTTCTCGGACCCCGGCGCCGGCGTCGCGGAGCTGTACGGCGTCGTCCACGACCTCGACGGCATGACGGGGGTCCGCGAGCACCGGCCCGCGGTGTTCCTGCTCGACGACGAGCACGCCGTCGAGTACGCGTGGGTCGCCTCGGAGTGGCCGGACTTCCCGGACTACGACGAGGTCGAGTCGCACATCGAGCGCCTGTAAGCGACGGCCATGAACGCCGAAGGCGCCGACGGAGCCGACGATCGAACCGACCGAGGGGACGGCCGGACCGACCGCCCCGACCGTGACACCGGCGACGGTAACGGCGACGGGGTCACCGACGCCGACATCGACCGGGCCGCCGAGGCGGTCCGCGCCGGCGAGGCGGTCGTCTACCCGACCGAGACGGTGTACGGCCTCGGCGCGGACGCGACCGACCCCGCGGCGGTCGAGCGCGTGTTCGAGCTGAAGGACCGCCCGCGGGACAAGCCGCTGTCTGTCGCGTTCGGGGACGTGGAGCCGGCGCTGTCGCTCCTCCCGGCGAGCGACCGAGCCGCCCGCTTCGCCAGGGCGTTCCTCCCCGGCCCCGTGACGGTGGTCGTCGACCGCGGCGACGCGCTCCCGCCGGAGCTCACCGGCGGCGGGTCGAGGGTCGGGATCCGGGTGCCCGACCACGCGACCGCGCGGGCGCTCGCCGACGCCGCCGGGCCGGTCACGGCGACGAGCGCGAACCGCTCGGGCGCGGGGAGCGTCCGTCGCGTCGCCGACCTCGACGCGCGGGTCCGCGACGGCGCCGCCGTGGTGCTCGACGGCGGGGAGACGCCCGGCGGCGAGAGCACGGTCGTCGACCCCGAGCGCGGCGTGATCCACCGCGCCGGACCGCTGGCCGACGAGATCCGCGAGTGGCTGGCGAGCGAGCCCTGAGCGACGGCGACACGGGGGTCGACTCCCGGCGTCGTCGGAGTCCCGGTCGCCGCTCTACAGCCCGATCAGGCTCCTGAGGCTCCGGGTTTTCACCCCGCAGTTCGTCCGGTGTCGACACGACTCGCACTTCGGACTGCCCGAGAGCCGCGCCGGCGGCCCCTCCATCCCGCGGACCGTCCGCAGCGCCCGCCGGTACGCGCCGGACCGTCGGACCGACAGGCGGACCTCCCGGACGACCGCGTGGGCGGGGTACTCGACGAGCGCCCGCCGGACGCGGCGCCCCTCGACCCACGACAGCGCGTGCATCGCCGCGACCGCGCGCACCGACTGCGGCTTCCACACCCCGCAGTCCGGCGGCTCTCCCGGGGAAACGATCACGGGCACCGGCGGGTCGCCGGTCGGCTCCCCGTCCTCGTCCCGCGTACCTTCGTCTCCCGTCGCGCCGAGCACTTTGTGCGCGACGCCCCGGGCGTCCTTCCCGTCGAGGAGGACGCGGGTTCCGGGCGGGTCCGACAGCGCCGCCCAGTCGGGTCGCTCCGCGATTCGCTCCAGCGCCGTCCGGTACTCCCCCGGCGGTCGGTCGATCGGCTCGGCCCGGAGTTCCGCGTCGTCCATACGGAGGAGCGCGGGGTACCGGAAGGCCAGATCGATCCGGGCGGTCGCCTCGGGTGGCGGACCACGGTCGTCCTCGCGGCGGTCGTAGTACAGCTGGCGCGGGCAGTACGTCGCCGTCGCGAGATCCGTGAACGTCGCCGTCTCGGGGGGCACGCGGGGTCTGGTGTCGGGTTCGTATTTGAACGTTCGCTGTCGCGGCCGCGGTGCGGCGGCGGTTGCGGTGCGGCGGTGCGGCAGCGGTTGCGGTGCGGCAGCGGTTGCGGTGCCGTTGTCGCCGCGGTGCGGTCGCGGATCACCAGCGATCGTACCGCGAGCGAGTCGGCCTCCGGCCGACGAGCGAGCGGCTCTTTTGTCGTGAACGGGTTTTGCCGGGGTGGTTCCCCGCAGCGAGCGGCGAAGCCGCTCGCGAGGAAACCACCCCGGGAAAAGCGGTTCGTCAGAAGGAGACGTTCGTCTCGATGTCCTCGGCGGCCTCGCGGAGGCCGTCCTCGCGGGCGTCCTCCGTGTGGCCGCCCCTGAGGTCCTCCTCGGCGAGGAGTTCGGCGAACTCGTCGCGGAAGCGGTCGTTCGCCCGGGTCGACTCGAGGTCGGCGGCGACGACCGTCGAGTAGTGCTCGACGGTCCCCTCGTCGACGCCGAGGTCGGTCGCGCGCTCCGCCGTCGGCACGCCCTCGACGTGCATCGAGCGGAGCCGGGAGAGGTCGAACGGCGCCTCGCGGTCCGACTCGCGGACGAGGTGGAGGTCCATCCGCGCCGCGAACACGGTCGCCTCGTCGACGCCGAGGTCGTCGGCGATGGCGGCGTCGTCGGCGTCCTCGAAGTACAGCCGGACGACCCGCACGAGGTCGTCCTCGGAGAGGCCGGAGTCGAACTCGTAGCGCTCGCGCATCCGCGAGACGAGCTCGGCGACGCGCTCCGCGGCGTCCGGCTCGTCCGCTAGCGAGCCGTGTCCCTCCTCCTGACGCTCCGTCACCGTGTCACCCCCCGTCGTGTCGAGGAAGATGTCGCGGAGTTCCTCCGTCTTCTCGTCCATAGACTGGGACGGAAGCTATCGGCGAATAAAAGGCTGTTGCCGAGGACGACGGCCCGTGACGGCCGCACGCGGACGAGGGGTGCGCGCGGTCACACCGCGCGGTCGCGCGGACCGTCGAGGCGGGCGGCACGGACCTTCACGCACGATGGTGTGAGAAGATTTAATCGGGGGCGGCGACGCGCTATCGACATGCAAGCCGACGTGACGCGCGAGACCTTCTGGACGATCGGTCCCGTCGGGAAGGCCGCGTTCTACTACCTCGCGGCGGTCGCGATCGCGGTGTTCCTCTACGGGACGTACGCGCGGTTCGCGCGCTACGCCGCCGGCGAGGACGACTGGTTCGATCGCCTCGACGACCTCCCGGGACGGGTGCTTCGGGCGGCCCGGATCGTCGCCTCGAACCGCAACCAGTTCGACCGCGACCTGTACGCGGGCGTGATGCACGCGTTCGTCCTCTGGGGATTCCTCACCCTCCTCATCGGGACGACCATCCTCGGCATCGACCTGGACCTCTGGCGTCCCGTCACCGGCGAGTCGTTCTTCGTCGGCGACTTCTACCTCTCGTACTCGTTCGTGATGGACGCGATGGGGCTGCTGTTCGTCGTCGGCGTCGGTATGGCCATCTACCGGCGCTACACCGAGCGCGACGGGCGCCTGTGGGGCGAACACACCTCCCTGGAGGACGACGCGTTCGTCTGGACGCTGCTGGCGCTCGGCGTCGGCGGCTACGTGCTGGAGGCGTTCCGGATCATCGGGTCGGCGGAGTTCGCCGCCTTCGAGCAGGTGTCGTTCGTCGGCTTCTTCCTCGCCGGCCTGTTCGCGGAGGCGGGCGTCGACGCCGCGCTCGCGGAGACGCTGTACCACTGGACGTGGTGGAGCCACGCCCTGCTGGCGTTCGCGTTCATCGCGCTGATCCCGTACGCGAAGCCGTTCCACATGATCTCCTCGTTCGCGAACGTCGTCACCCGCGACGAGAGGGCCGGCGTTCGACTCCCGGGCGTCCCCGAGGACGCCGGGCCCGAGGAGATCGGCTACGGCTCCATCGAGGACTTCTCGTGGCGCCACCTCCTCGACCACGACGCCTGCACGAAGTGCGGCCGGTGTTCCTCGGTGTGCCCGGCGAAGGCCTCGGGCCGCAACCTCGACCCGCGCGACGTGATCCTCGACCTGAAGCGGTACCGCGAGCGGCTGGACGCCGGCGAGACGGAGGAGATCGAGATCGTCGCGGACGGCGGCGAGTCGGTCATCGCCGCCGAGTCGATGGAGTCGTGCATGTCCTGTATGGCCTGCATGGACGCCTGCCCGGTCGACATCGAGCACGTCCCGGAGTTCACGCAGATGAACCGTCGGCTCACCGAGACGGGCCAGATGGACGAGACGGTCCAGGACGCGATGATGAACGTGTTCCAGAACGGCAACACGTTCGGTGACCCCGCGCGCAAGCGCCCCGAGTGGACCGAGGACCTGGACTTCGAGGTGCCCGACGCCCGCGAGGAGGACGTCGAGTTCCTCTGGTACGTCGGCGAGTACCCCAGCTACGACGAGCGCAACCGGCGGGTCGCCCGCTCGCTGGCGACGCTGTTCGAGCGCGCGGACGTCTCCTACGGCATCCTCTACGAGGACGAACGGCACGACGGAAACGACGTGCGCCGCGTGGGCGAGGAGGGGCTCTTCGAGATGCTCGTCGAGGACAACGTCGAGGCGTTCGCCTCCTGCACCTTCGAGAAGGTCGTCACCACCGACCCCCACTCGATGAACACCTTCCGCAACGAGTACCCCGAGGTGTCGGAGTTCGACGACCCCGTCTTCCACTACACGGAGGTCGTCGAGAACCTCGTCGAGCAGGGCCGCCTCGGGCTGGACGGCACGGAGCTGGACTACACCGCGACGTACCACGACCCGTGCCACCTGGGCCGGATGAACGACGTGTACGAGGCGCCCCGCGACCTGATCCGCGCGACCGGGGTGGACCTCCACGAGATGCCGCGCAACCGCGCGGACTCGTTCTGCTGCGGCGGCGGGGGGGGCGGCCTCTGGATGGACCACGACGAGGAGACCAAGCCCAGCGAGGAGCGCCTGCGCGAGGCGCTGGAGGACACCGACGCCGGCGACGCCGTCGAGAAGTTCGTCGTCGCGTGCCCGATGTGCGGGACGATGTACGAGGACGGCCGCAAGACCGGGAACTTCGAGGACGACATCGAGGTGATCGACGTCGCGGAACTGCTGTGTGAGGCGCTCGCGGCGAAGGAGGGCGTCGCCGTCGACGCGCCGGCGGACGCGGGCGACGACGGGGACGCGTCGCCGGCGGCGGCCGACTGACGTAACCGCCCAGTCCGCTCCACGATTCGCCGATCACGGCGAAGAGTCAAGTTCGTGGAATTCGTAGCAGTTTTATGCGCGTTGACGCCGCCGACGGACGGATCTACCTCCCGAAGTCGCTCCGCGAGGAGTTCGGCGATCGGTTCGAGTTGGTGGAGCGTGAGGGTCGGCTCCTCCTGATCCCGGTCGCGGATGACCCGCTCGCCGCGCTTCGTGAGGAGTTCCGGAACGTCGAGGCTACCGCGGAGGAACTCGCCGCGGCAGCCGAGGAGGAAGCGCTCGAGGAGGCCGGTCGGTGAGCTACGTCGAGACGGACTTCGTGCTCGCGCTGATCAAGGAGGACGACTGGCTCTCGGCCGCCGCCGAGGAGTACTACCGCGAACACGGCGACGAACTCTGGACCTCGACACACACGCTGGTCGAACTGATGCTCGTCGCGTATCGGGAGGATCGGAACGTCGAACGCGTCGTCGCGAACGCGACCGCGCTCGTCGAGGTACGGGGGGACACCGATTCCGTTCTCGCCGCCGCCAACGCCGTCGAGGAGGACGGACTGACACCGTTCGACGCGCTCCACTTGATCGCCGCTGACGGCGATCGGATCGTCTCCTCCGACGGAAGCTACGACGGCGTGACCGAGCGCGTCGCGCTGGAAGACCTCACGGAGTAGGTCCGGATCGGTCAGACGGATCGGCCGGTCCTACGACCGCGAGGGGTCCACGTCGATGGCGTCGACCGGACAGATGTCGACGCACAGCATGCAGTCGATACACTGGTCCTCCCGGGTCGGCTCGACCTTCTTCTCGCTCGCGGGGTGGTCCGGCGTGTCGACCCAGTCGAAGACGTCGACCGGGCAGTTCTCCAGACACGCCCCGTCGGCGATACAGATGTCGTAGTCGACGGCGACGTGGCTCCCGTGGATGCCCAGTTTCTCGGGCGGTTCGACCGGCCCCCACACGTCGAGGCCGTTCTCCTCGCCGGCCTTCTCGCGGTTGTCGTCGAAGTTCGGATCGATTCCCATTGCCGGTGGTTCCGCCGTCACGTACAAAAGCGCCGGCATCCGGCCACCCCCTCCCCTCCCCTCCCCTCCACCCGGCGGCCGGACACTCGGCGGCGGTTCCGTGGGTCGCTCCGGCGTCACTGATCCGCGAGGACCGCCGACAGGGCCGCCAGCGTCGCCGCCGCGGCCAGGCCCGCCAGCGCGACGCCGACGCCGAAGCCCGACCCGGCGCCCGTCGACGACGAGGACGAAGACGTCGACGAGTCGGACGCCCCGACGTCGCCCGCGCCGGACGGATCCGACGCCGGCGGCGCCGTCCCCGACGCGTCGCCGACGGTCAGCGGCATCGAGTCGCGGACCTCGCCGGTCGCGTACAGCGTGACGTTGTAGGTGCCCGGCGGGAGCGGTTCGCCGGGCGCGCCCGTCACGCTCGCGTTCGCGACGTCGCCGCCGGCGACGGTCAGCGCCCCCGGCTTTCCGCGACCCGCGGCGGCGGTGTCGAATCGGACGACGACCCGCACGCCGCCAGCGGGCGCGATCTCGGCCGCGTAGCGGAAGCCGTCCGGCCCGGTCACGGTCAGGACGGCGCCGTAGGCGTTGTGGAACGTCACCGCCGCGGCGACGCTCCCTCCGGGATCCGTGCGCACGGCCGAGACGTTGAACTGGACGAACGAGTGGGTCGCCGCCGCGTCGGGTGCCGGGCGGTCGCCGGACGGACCGCCCGGTGCCGTCGCTCCCGCGGCGTCGACGGCGCCGACCGCCGCCCCCGCCGTTCCGACGGCGAGCAGGCTCGCGAGCGCGAGCGCCGCGGCGACGTCTCGGACGGTCCCCGAGGTCACGGCGGCGACTGGGGCGGCGACGGGCGAAACCGCTTCGGTTCCGGCCGCGCCGCCGACACGACTACCCCGGTTCCGTCCGAGTCGCCGCCGTGAACCGCGTCAACGTCGACGACCTGGACTGGGACGACACCGAGCGGGACGACCGGACCGAGTGGCGTCGCAAGCGCCTCGCGGCCGCGGCGGGCGGCGAGCGGCTGGGCTGTAGCCTGTATGAACTCCCCGCAGGCAAGCGCTCGTGGCCGTACCACTACCACACGGGCAACGAGGAGGCGCTATACGTCCTCGCGGGCGAGGGGACGCTCCGACACGCCGACGGGACGAGCCCCCTCCGCGCCGGCGACTACGTCGCGCTCCCGGCGGGCGAGGACGGCGCCCACCGCGTGGTCAACGACTCGGACGGACCGCTCCGGTACCTCGCGCTCTCGACGATGCGCGAGCCGGAGGTGCTGGTCTACCCCGACTCCGACAAGGTGGGCGCGATGGCGGGCGCGCCGCCGGGCGGGGACGGCGACCGCGACGTCGACATCTACTTCCGTCGGAGCGACGCCGTGGACTACTGGGACGGGGAGGGGGACGACGTGGGAGGCGACGCCGGGCCCGACGGGGCCGGGGACGACGGGCGCGCGGGCGACCGGTAACCACGTCCCCCGAAACCCCATATCCGTCGAACGCGTAGGTTCGGGTATGTCCGTCCCCCGCCTCGTGTACGACGACGACTGCGGGTTCTGCACGTTCTGCGTCTCGCACGCCCTGGAGCTGGGCGAGTTCGAGGCCGTCGGCTTCTCGGACCTGGACGACGACCTGCGCGCGCGCCTCCCGGACGACTACGAGGAGTGCATGCACCTCGTGACCGACAGCCGGGTGTACTCCTGCGGCGAGGCGCTCGAACAGGTGGCCAAGCGGACCGGCGCCGCGGGCTGGTGGCTCACCGCCGCCGCGAAGGCGCTGCCGCGGTACCCCGAGGCGCGGGAGAAACTGTACCGCTGGGCGGCCGACCGCCGCGGGCTGTGGGGGTCGTTCGTCCGGCGGGAGTCGCTCCCCGAGTGAGACGCCGCGTGGCGGCGGGGCGAGCGGGAGCGACCGCCCGGACCGGGTCGCCCCGCCCGGGTCACCCCCCGGACCGCGTCCGCCGGAGCGCCGCCCGGCCGGGGGCCAGGTCACGCGGGGGCGCCCGGCGGAGGTACGACTCCAGCGCGGCCGCGATGACCCGGACCTCGTCGGCCGCGAACCGCTCGCGTCCGGCCTCGATGCCCGCCAGCGTGTCGAGCTCCGGGAAGCCGCCCGGGGCGTCGCCCGCCTCCACCGCGGTCCGGACCCGGTCGAGGAGCGCGGCGTGGACCACCCACGCCTCCGCGCGGGGGAACGCGAGCGTCCGCCGACCGCCCTCGACCGGGTCGACCATCTCGCTCGCGCCGACAGAGTCCACCCACTTAGTTGTGTTCACGGTCGGTGGCGGCGGCGGTGTCGCACCCGCGAGCGCCCCGTCCACGGCGGCGCGAACCGGTCCGTACCGGCCGCCGTCGGAGGCGGGTGCGACGGTACGGGCGAGCTACCGTCCTCCCCGCGGCGTCACTCGAAGGCCGACAGGCCGGTGAGGTCCTCCCCGATGATGAGCGAGTGGATGTCGTGGGTGCCCTCGTAGGTGTACACCGTCTCCATGTTGCTCAGGTGCCGCATCGGCGAGTAGTCCGTCGTGATCCCGTTGCCGCCGAGCATCTCGCGGGCGACGCGCGCCTGATCGCGGGCCATGCGGACGTTGTTGCGCTTCGCCATCGACACCTGCTGCGGGCGCAAGTCGCCGCGCTCCTTCAGCTCCGCGAGGCGGTACGCCAGGAGCTGCGCGAGGGTGATCTGGGTCGCCATCTCCGCGAGCTTCTCCTGCTGGATCTGGAAGCGGGCGATCGGCCCGCCGAACTGGTCGCGGTCGAGCTGGTACTCGCGGGCGGTCTCGAAGCAGTCGCGGGCGGCGCCGACGGCGCCCCACGCGATGCCGTAGCGCGCCTGCGTGAGACACGACAGCGGCCCCTTCATCCCCTCGACCTCGGGGAGGACGTTCTCCTCGGGGACGCGGACGTCGTCGAGGACGATGCCGCCGGTGACGGAGGCGCGCATCGAGAGCTTGTCCTCGATCTTCGGCGTCTCCACCCCGTCGCGGTCGGTCTCGACGAGGAAGCCCCGCACGGGCGACCCCTCCTCGGAGGTCAGTTTCGCCCACACGACCGCCACGTCGGCGATGGGGGAGTTCGTGATCCACGTCTTCTCGCCGTCGAGGACGAAGCCGTCGGCGTCGCGCTCGGCGCGCGTCTCCATCCCGGAGGGGTTCGAGCCGTGGTCCGGCTCGGTGAGGCCGAAACAGCCCACGGCCTCACCCCGCCCGAGGGCGGGGAGCCACTCCTCCTTCTGGGCGTCGCTGCCGAACGCGTGGATCGGGTACATCACGAGCGCGCCCTGGACGCTCGCCATCGAGCGCAGGCCGGAGTCGCACGCCTCCAGCTCCTGCATCAGCAGGCCGTACGCGCGCTCGGAGACGTTCGGGGAGCCGTACCCCTCCAGGTTCGGGGCGTAGAAGCCGAGCTCGCCCATCTCGGGAACGAGGTCGGTCGGGAACGTCCCCGCCTCGTAGTGGTCGGCGATGTCGGGGGCGACCTCCTCCGCGACGAACTCCCGGGCCGTGTCCCGGATCAGTTTCTCCTCGGCGGAGAGGTCCGCCTCCAGGCCGACGTAATCGAGCATGCCTCGGACTCGGGGACACGCCGACAAATGGGTGTCGGGATCCCCCGGATCGTTCGTGAGGGTCGTCGGGGGCCGGCACGCGCGTCAGGGCGAGGGAGCGGCCGAAGCGGGGGACGGGGGCACGCGCACGGAAGGCTTACGACCTCCACGGGGGAATGGGCGGGACGAATGGCCGACATCCCGTCCTCCATCCCGGGGATCGGCGGCCCGGACTCCGAGGCGGGCGCGGACCGCGAGGCGGACCCGCGCGTCATCGGCGTCGACGGCGACGACGCCGACGCGGTCCTCGCGGCGCTCTCCTCGGACACCGCCCGCTCGATCCTCGCCGCCCTCCACGACAGCCCCGGCCCCGCCAGCGACGTGGCCGACCGCGTCGACACCTCCCTCCAGAACGCTCAGTACCACCTCAAGCGCCTGCGCGACGCCGGCGTCGTCGAGGTGACCGGCACCGTCTACTCCGAGAAGGGGAGGGAGATGGACGTGTACGCGCCCGCCGACGGGCCGCTCGTGCTCGTCGCCGGGCCGGAGTCGCAGGCGTCGGGTATCCGCGCGACGCTCAGCCGCCTCCTCGGCGGCGTCGGCGCCGTCGGCCTCGGCGCCGTCGTCGTCGAGACGGTCCTCGACGGCCCGTTCGCCCCCTCGTTCGGCTTCGGCGCGAGCGGCGGCGCGGCCGGCGGCGGCGACGCGGGCGGAACCGGCGTGAGCGTCGAGTCGACGAACGCGACGTCGACCGAGGCCGCGGCCGGGGAGCCCACCCCGACGCCGACCGAGACGGCCGGCGACGGCGGGATGGGCATCGCGGAGGCGACCGAGACGCCCGCGGCGACGCCCGCCCCGGAGACGACCGCGGAGCCGGCGGCGACGGAGGTCGCCACGGACACGGCGTACGCGGTCGCCGCCGACGCCGGGCCGACGCTCGCCGACCAGCTCGCCGCCTCGCCGGGGTTCCTGTTCCTGTGCGGGGGGCTGCTCGCGCTGGCGCTGGCCGCCCTCTACGCCCGCCGGCGCGGGTCGCTGTGAGCCGCGGTTCGGGTCGCAGCGGCCGCGAACTCCGCCCCGCGGGGGCGTTCTCCGCCCCGGCGACGGTGACTAAAAGCGGCGTTTGACTATAGAGAAAGTACTTGACAGGAGCGACACAAGCGGGAGGTACCGGTCCCCGGTGACGCGCCGGCCCTCCGACCGCGGTTCCCGCCGCACCCCTCCAGCCACCGACGCCACCGCACCCTCTCCCCCCGACCGCGGGGAGCCGCGGCGCCGGCCGTCCCGGGGAACCCGGTTCCCCGCTGTCGCAGCCCTCCGCCGACCGCGTCGTCCGCGCCGGTCCCGCCTACCGGTCCCCCTCCCCCACGGGAACGGCGAACGACGCGAACGTCTCCCCCGCCGGCGTCACCAACTCCCCCGAGAGCCCGTCGTCCGTCCGGACGAGTTCCGCGTGGGCCGCCCGGTTCCCCCGCGGCTGCGCGTAGCTGCCCGGGTTGAGCAGCGGCACCGGTCCGGAGTCGTCGAACTCGGGGCGGTGGCTGTGCCCGAAGACGACGAGGTCGGCGCCGCGCTCCCGGCCGAACAGCGCGAGGCCGGTCGCGCCGCTCCGGCTCCGGTGACGCACCGCGATCGTCGCGCCCTCGACGGCGACCACCCGCTCCTCGGGCAGCCGTTCCCGCAGCGCGGCGTCGTCGTTGTTGCCGGTGACGCCGTAGACGGCGTCGTTCACGTCCAGCAGGGCGTCGAGCACCGGTTCGCGGTAGAAGTCGCCCGCGTGGATCACGGCGTCCGCCTCGCGGACGGCCTCCAGCGTCCGGCCGCGAAGCTCGTGGCCGTCGGTCGCGTGCGTGTCGGAGATGACGGCGAGCATGTCGACGGGGAGGGGGCGCCGGTACTAACAGGTTCGGGAGGCGGGCGCGGGGCCGGCCGCGCCGTCGCCGCGGACCGACGCCGTGCCGGCGGGCGTCCGCGGGACCACCGGCTTCATAACGAGTCGCCGAGAGGTCCGGACAATGGCTGGCAGCAGATCCGTCGTGATCGCCGCGCTCATCGCCAACGGGGCCATCGCGATCCTGAAGTTCTTCGGCTTCCTGCTCACCGGGTCGCCGTCGATGCTGTCGGAGACGTACCACTCCATCTCCGACACCGGGAACCAGGTGTTCCTGCTCGTCGGGATCCGCTTTTCGGCCAAGGAGGCCAGCAGGGCGCACCCGTTCGGCTACGGGAAGGCCCAGTTCTTCTACTCGTTTCTCGTCTCGGTGCTCCTGTTCGGCATCGCCGGGTGGGAGTCGCTGAAGCACGGCTACGACGCCCTCATGCACCCGGGCCACGGCGGCGAGCGCGCCGACGTGATCCTGGCGGGGATCAACTTCACCGAGCTCGTCCCGGTCGATCCGTTCTGGATCAACGTCGCCGTGCTCGTCGGCGCCATCCTGTTCGAGACGTACGCGTTCGCCAAGGCGCACGCGGAACTCGACCGCCAGATCGCCGAGTACGGCTGGTCCGGGCTGCGCGAGGCGTTCTCGAAGACCAGCGACGTGACGACCCTCACGGCCTTCACCGAGGACACCATCGCCCTGCTCGGCGCGGCCGTCGCGCTCGTGGGCATCAGCCTCGCGCGCTACCTCGAGGCGCCCGTCTTCGACGCCGTCGCCTCCCTGGTCATCGGGGCGCTGCTCATGGTCTTCGCGGTCGCGCTGGCGTGGGAGAACAAGCGACTCATCCTCGGGGAGTCGCTCCCGGCGGACGTGGAGGCGGCGCTCCGGGCGGGGATAACCGACCAGCAGGGGGTCCGCCACATCGACGGCTTCCGGACGATCTTCATCGGCCCCGGCGAGGTGCTCGTCACCGCCGACGTGAGCTTCGACCGCGGCGCCGGCACGGACAGCATCGACGAGGACATCACCCGGATCGAGGAGACGCTCCGCGGGATCGACGACCGCGTGAGCATCGTCTACATCGAACCGGAGGTCTGAGGTCGGCGGCGCGGACCGCGGGGCCGGGGCGGTGGCGCCGGCGACCCGCGCGCCGCGTCGTCTCTCCTACTCCTGTGCGAGCGCGAGCGACGCCAGCAGCGCCTCCAGCTGCACCTGCTCGTTGGCGCCCTCGGTGATCCGGTAGTCGGCCTCGCCGATGCGCTCCATCAGGCGCACCGCCTCGCGGTCGGAGAGGTCGAACTCCCAGACGGAGCGGTGGAGCTGGTCGACGATGTCGCCGCCGGCCATCCCCGTCTCCGTGAGGAGGGTGTCCAACGTCGCCCGCGACTTCGAGAAGTCGCCCGCGAGCGCGTCCTCGACCATCGCCTCGATCTCCTCGGGCCGGGCGGTCGCCGTGATCTCGTAGACGGTCTGCTCGTCGACGACCTCGCCGGTCGTCGCCGCCGCCTGCAGGGAGTTGATCGCGCGGCGCATGTCGCCGTCGGCGGCGTACACCAGCGCGTCGAGCCCCTCGTCGGTGAGCTCGATGTCCTGGTCGGCGGCGATGTCGCGCACCTGCGCCGCGACGGCCTCGTCCGACAGCGGCGAGAAGCGGAACACCGCACATCGCGACTGGATGGGGTCGATGATCTTCGAGGAGTAGTTACACGAGAGGATGAAGCGCGTGTTGTCGGAGAACTGCTCCATCGTCCGCCGGAGCGCCGACTGGGCGTCGTCGGTGAGGGAGTCTGCCTCGTCGAGGAAGATGACCCGGTAGTCGTGGCCGCCGAACGACGAGCGCGCGAAGTTCTTGATCCGGTCGCGCACCACGTCGATCCCGCGCTGGTCGGAGGCGTTGAGTTCCAGGAAGTTCGTCCGCCAGTCGTCGCCGTAGATGGTCTTGGCGATGGCGACCGCGCAGGTCGTGTTGTGCATCACGGTCGGCACGTTCCCGGCGACGTAGTTCCGTGTCCCCGGTACGGTAAGATCGTACACGCGCTCGGGGCCGTCCACCCGTTCGATCGACTCGACCTCGTCGAAGTAGAGATCGGCGGACACGAGCCGATCCAGCGATGCGAGGTCCTCGATCACGTCCAAGGTGCACATCCGGGACGCGAGCGTTCGGACCCGATCCGCGACCGTCGCGAACCGCGTCAGCGACGACGGCGCGTGGTCGTCGTTCGAGAGGAGCGCGATGGTGTCGGTTCCTCTGAGCGAGGTTCCCTCCGCGACTTCGTCGTACGAAACTCCCATCGATTCGATACAGTCGCATAGCTCTCTCTGGAGAGCCCCGATATCGACGGACCGTTCGGTCCCACCGACTTCCGAGAGCAGGCCCATCGTCCGCTTCGCGTTCGGCGTCCGCCGTCCGTCAGCGTATTCGAGGAGTCTGTCCGTCCGGATCCCCGTCGTCTCGGAGAGCTGCTTCCGCCTGCCCAGCGGTTCGATATCCGAGCGAGCATCGACCCACGCTGCGGGGATCGCCGACGCGTCGTTCAACGCCGACGAAAGCGTATCGAGCCGAGCGAGGACAGTCTGTGCCGTTTCGACACGTTCGACGGCAGCATCGACCACGGCCTCGATGTCGTCGAGATAGCGCTCTCGACCGGGGTTCTCCGGATCGAGCGAGTCCGACGTGAGCTCACCGACGGGGAGCCGAAGCGTCTCGCAGAGGTCGCGGACAGCAGATTGGACCGGCATTGTGTCGTGATTCGGATTCGAGCGCCGGGCCGTGAACTGCGCGAGTACGGCCGCCTTCTCGTCAACGTCGAACCCGATCCGTTCCTCGAACCGCGCGAGCGCGGACGCGCCGGAGATCGACAGCCGGTGGTACTCCCGTTCCGTCCCGCTCCCGTTCGTCGCCGACTTCCGAACGCGCTTGCGGCGAGAGGGGACCCCGAACGACGAGAGGAGGTACGAGAGGAGGGTGATGTGACGCTCGTTCCGCTGAGTCAGTTCGACGACGCCGTTCTCCGCGACGTGCGCCTCGGCGTCGAACATCGCCCGCAGGAACGCCGCTCGCGCCTCGTCGTCCGCGACGACGAGCGCGGACCCGACAGCATCCCGATCCGCGCCCGTGGCGCTCGCAAACACGTCGAACGTCTCCTCTAGGAAATGTGTGAGCGTCCGGGAGATCACCTCGACGTAGGGAACCCCCTGCTGTTCGCCCCGCGTCGACGACAGTCCGAAACAGGACTCGACTGCCGCCTCAAACGCGTCGAGAAGAGCGTCGTCCGTGTTGTAGAACTTCACCCGACCGCACTCGATACGCGCCTCCGCGACCGCGAGCCCGAGGAACCGAGCGAGTTCCGGCGTCACCTCCCAGGGGGGGGTGATCGGACGGGATCGATTTCCGGACGCGTTCACGTACGTGATCTGCTCAATACCCTCACGAAGTCGCCCGCGGGAGACATCGGCCGTCCGGAGGTCCGACGGCGAAACGACGGGCCGACCGAACTCCTCGATCAGGCCCCCAGCGACCTCAACCTCGATCCGATCGTCGTCGATGGCGTCGATCCACTCCAACGTCGGATCCGTGGGCGTCGGGATTTCGAGCGGGCGGGCGACCCGCTGGCCGACATCGATCTCCGCGGCGGGAACCCACGAGAGCCCGTCGGCGTCGACGACGAGGAGTTTGTGCTCCGGCGTGACGGTGAACTCCCCGCCGTCGCGCGTCGACACCGAGACGAGCTCGTCAGCCTCCTTCCCGAAGACGTGCGATGGCTCGACGTGCTCGAACTCGCCGTCGTCGTCGAACGTCGCGATCTCCGTCCCCGTTTCGGGAGTCGCGAACCCCTCGACGTCGCCGACGACACGGTCGATCCGTTCGACCCCCCTGTTCGTGAGAACCGGCGTCTCTCCCGTCGTACACTTCCCGACGCCCGCCGGCCCCGCGAACAGCAGATGCGGCAGGTCGTCCTGCTCGATGTAGCTGCGCAGCCGCGAGACGATCTGCTCGTGGCCGTACACGTCGTCCAGCGTCTGCGGGCGGTACTTCTCGATCCAGACCTCCCGCCCGGGCGCGGGGCCGGCGGCCTCGTCGTCGGCCCCCTCGCTCGCCTCCGCGTCGTCGGCCTCGCTCATGCCCGACGGTGGGCGGCCCGGGGGGATAAACGCCCCGAGATGTCGGCCCCGCGGGGGCGGGTCGCCCCCGGCGGCAACCGCCGGCCCCGGAGGAAAGGGGCAAGTCCCCGGCCCGCCCACGACCGGACATGGACGTGACCGCGGAGGTCGTCGGCGAGGGCACCGAGACGCTCTCGCTCGCCGACGACGCCACCTACGCCGACGTGTGCCGGGCGACCGGCTACTCCCCCCACGAGGTGACGGTCCTCGTCGACGGGACGCCCGTGCCCGAGGACGCCCCCTGCGAGGCGGCGGAGGTGACGGTGCTCAGGCTGATCAAGGGCGGATGAGCGGGGACGGGGCCGGACCCGGGTCCGGGGAGGGAACCGGGAACGGGAAGCGGGAGGTCCGGGTCCGTCCCGCCCGCGGCGACGAGGCCGACGCGGTCCGTCGCCTCCTCGACGCGGCGATGCTCTCCGTCCCCGACGATCTGCCCGAGCGCGTCGCCGCCGGCGACGTGCTGGTGGCCGTCGACGGGAGCGGGGAGCGGGAGGACGACGCGGCCGCGGGCGGCGGCGACGTGATCGGCACGCTGGTCCTCGACGGGCGCCGGATCGAGGCGGTCGCGGTCCGGAAGTCGCGCCGGGCGGCGGGCGTCGGCCGCGCGCTCGTGGCGGCCGCGGACGCCCGGAGCGACGGCCCGCTGACGGCGACGTTCCGGCCGGGGGTGCGGCCGTTCTACGAGTCGCTCGGGTTCGATATCGCGGCGGAGGACCCCGGGGACCAAGAGTCGACGCGGCTCCGGGGGGAACTGCCGGACGGCGCGGTCCGGGAGGGGGAGTGACTCGCCGGCGACCCCGTCAGACGAGCGGCTCGACCAGGTCGCGGCCGTCTTCGAGGATCGCGGCGGTGTCGGCCTCGGAGCCGGACTCGGCGTACACGCGCATCTTCGGCTCGGTTCCGGAGGGGCGCACGAGCAGCCACGAGCCGTCCGCGAGCAGGAGCTTGAAGCCGTCGACGGTCACCACGTCCGCCACCTCCTCGCCGGCGACCTCGTCGGGGATGTGGTCCGCGAGGTCGGCGATGACGCGCTCCTTCTCGCTGTCGGGGCAGTCGACGCTCACCTTGTCGGCGACGATGCGGCCGTGCTCGCGCTCCAATCGGTCGACCCGGTCGTCGTAGGGCTCCTCCCGTTCGGCGGCCGCCGCCAGCAGCGCCATCAGGACGCCGTCCTTCTCGCGGACGTGCCCGCGCACGGAGAAGCCGCCGGACTCCTCGCCGCCCATCAGCGCGTCGTGCTCGCCCATCGCCTCCGCGACCCACTTGAAGCCGACCGCCGTCTCGTACACCTCCTCGCCGTGGGCCTCGGCGATCCGGTCGACGAGGAAGGTGGTGGAGACCGTCCGGATCGCCGGCCCCGAGTCGTCCTCGAGGAGGCGGTCGTACGTCGCCGCGAAGAAGAGGTTCTCGTCGAGGTGGCCCCGCCCGGGCGTGACGACCGCGAGACGGTCGGCGTCGCCGTCGTTCGCTATCCCGAGGTCGGCGTCGCCCTCGCGGACGCGGGCGGCCAGTTCCGCCAGATTCTCCGCCGAGGGCTCGGGCGACCCGCCGCCGAACTCGGGGTCGCGCTCGCAGCGGACGCGCTCGACGTCCGCGCCCGCGGATTCGAGGAGGGCGTCCGTGACGCCCCGGCCGCTCCCGTGCATCGCGTCGTACGCGACCGTCAGCCCCGAGAGGTCGAGCGTCCCGTCCGCGCCGGCGACGAGGTCGCGGGCGTGTTCGGCGTGAGGAGTGACCAGGTCGACGCGGCTGACCTCCCCCTCGTCGTCGGTGCCGGCGGCGGAGCGGTCAGGCTCGCGGAGGTTCCCGACGATCCGCTCGGTCACGTCCGGCAGGGCCGGCGCGCCGTCCTCGGGGATGAACTTCACGCCGTTGTACTCGGGCGGGTTGTGCGAGGCTGTCACCATCAGCGCGCCCGCGGCGCCGCGCTCGACGATGGCGTACGCGACCAGCGGCGTCGGGCAGTCCCGCTCGGGGAGGAGCACGTCGAACCCGTTGCCCGCGAGCACCTCCGCGAGCGACTCCGCGAAGCCCTCCGAGGTGGGCCGGGCGTCGTAGCCGACGATCACGGGGCGGTCCGCCCCGCCAGCCTCCGCCCCGGCGAGCGTGTCGGCGACCGCCTGCCCCACGATCCGGACCCGTCGGTCGGTGAACGTGTCGAGGGTGGCGCGCCACCCGTCCGTTCCGAAGGAGATCTCGTCCATACCCGGGGGGTCGGCGGGGGGCGGCAAAAACCCGGGTGTCCGCGGGAACGGCGGCGGGCGGCGCCGGCCGGGGGCGTCGCCCGCGGCCGAAGGAGGCTCGGGTCGGGGGTGTCGGGAGACGCCGGCGTCGGCCGCGCGTCGCGCCGGATCCCGACGGGCTTTTGCTCCCGCCCGGGAACTCTCGCGCATGTCGGATATCCCCACCGTCGTCGCCGTGAACGGCTCCCGACGCGACGGGAGCTACGGCCGGGCGACGCTGCAGTACGCCCTCGACGCGGCCGCCGAGTACGGCGCGGAGCCCGACTTCATCGACCTGGGCGACCCCGCGCTGGAGGTCCCGCTGTACCACCCCGACGTGGACGAGGCCGACGCCGGCGACGTGCCCGACCTGCTCGCGCGGATGCGCCGGGCCGACGGGGTCCTGCTGTGTTCGCCGGTGTACCACGGCTCGTACTCCTCGGCGTTCCGGAGCTTCCACGACTGGTGTAGCTTCGACGAGTACGAGGACACCGTCGTCGGGCTGTTCGCCGTCGCCGGCGGCGGCTCCTACGGCGGGACGCTCGAACACATGCGCTCGACGATCCGCGGCGTCCACGGCTGGGTCGCCCCCCTCCAGGTCGGCATCCGGAACGCGCGCAACCGCTTCGAGCCGTGGGGCGACGACCGACCGGCGCCGGGGGAGGTCGGCGCGGACGCGCGCTACGAGTTCGTCGACGACGCCCTCCGCGAGCGGACGATGAAGCTGGGGCGGCGGATCGCCCACTACGCCGGCCACAAGGACGAGTTCCTCGACGTCCCCGAGTAGCCGCCCGACCGCGGCCCCGTCGCGGGTCGCGACGCCGTCAGCGCCGCCGTTCGGCCGAACGCCGACGGCTACTCCACCAGCGCCTCCTTCTCCCGCCGCGTGAGCTGTTTGATCGCGTACTCCCTGCTCATCGCGGCGGACTTCGAGTCGAACGCCTCGGCGTGGACCAGCTCCACCGGCGTCCGGCCGCGGGTGTACTTCGCGCCCTCGCCGGCGTCGTGTTCGGCGACGCGGCGGGCCACGTCGGTCGTGTAGCCGGTGTACAGCGAGCCGTCGGCACACGAGAGGACGTAGACGTAGTGGTCGGCCGGCGGGACGGGAACGCCGTCGACGACGGTCGCCTCGTCGGCGTCCTCGGCCGTCGCGTCGGCGTGGGGGGGATCGTCGCCGTCGTCCGCCGGGGCGCCGCACTCGTCGGCCGGCGGGGCGCAGCGTTCGTCGGCGTCGGGGTCCGCGTCGCCGTCGCTCACGGACGGTGTGACGGCGGCGGCGAAATAAACGGGGGCGGTCCGGCACCGTACCGCGAGGGGCGCGGCGCGGTGCCGCGGGTCCCCGATGCCCCGGGGGGATCGGGTACGGATGGATGGTGGCCGTCGCGGCGCGATGAGGTGGTCACAGAGCGGTTCAGTCGTCGGCGCGGGTCCGCTCTCGTGCCGCTTCCGCGATGCCCGCGTTCGCAGAGCACGACGGGCACGCGTTCAGTTGCCCGTGTGCGTCGCTGAACACGCGGGCGAAGCGGTCGGATACGTGCGACCCGCAGTGGTCGCAGCGTGGCATGTGGTCGACCGGCATCCACCGCTGCCGGTAACACGTGTACGGGACGGGACCACATATAGCCTTTCACGGGGGAAGCCGCCGCGAACGGCGGTTCCCGGGGCGTTCACGTCCCGTTCCCGGTCCGGTCGTCCCCGACCCCGCGGGCGATCAGCGCGGCCTGCGTCCCGGCGACGAACCCCGCGTCGACGTTCACGACCGACAGGGCGGTACACGACTGCAGGAGGGCCAACAGCGCCGCGACGCCGTCGCCGCCGACGCCGTAGCCGGTCGACGTGGGCAGGCCGATCACCGGCGCGTTGACGAGGCCCGCCACCAGCGTCGGCAGCGTCGCCTCCCGGCCGGCGGCGGCGACGACCACGTCGGCCCCCCGGAGCGTCTCCACCTCGTCGAGCACGCGGGTGACGTTCGCGACGCCCACGTCCTCGACCGTCTCCACGCGCGGGCCGGCCTCGCCGGCGACGACGGCCGCCTCCCGGGCGGCGGGCGCGTCGGCCGTCCCGCCGGAGACGACGACCACGTCCGCGTCCACGCTCGGGGGGTCGTAGTCGGCAGCGTGGACGACGAGGGTCCGGGCGCGGGCGTCGCGCTCGACGGTCGCCCCCGGGTGCTCCTGGTCGAGGTGGGACCGCACCTGCTCGGCCGTCTCGTCGCCCGCGCGGGTGACGAGCGCCCGGCCCGTCGAGTCGACGGCCGCGTCCGCCATCGCGGCCACCTCCGCGGCCGTCTTCCCCTCCGCGAGGATCCCCTCGGGGATCCCGCGCCTGTCCTCGCGGGCGGCGTCGAACCGCCCGGCCTCCGTCGTCGCGTAGCCGCGCAGTCGGGCCTCCGCCTGTGCTGGCGTGAGGTCGCCGGCCGCGAGCGCCTCGAGCGTCTCGCGCATGTCCGACCGGACGGCGCGGACCGACTCGAAGGCTCCGACCGACACGCATATATAAACGATCGGGCGTAGACCCCCGCGAACGGCCGCGAGGGACCTTCCTCGCGGGATAACTTGGGAAATCTTATAAGGGGCCGTCGGGAAACCCCGGTTGCATGGCAGACCTCATCGTCAAGGCAGCCGTCAAGGAGTACCTCGAGGAGAAGAACGTCGCGTCCGATTTCTACGACGCGCTCGACGAGGAAGTCGCTGAGCTGCTCGAGGACGCGGCTCGCCGCGCCGAGGAGAACGACCGGAAGACGGTCCAGCCGCGCGACCTGTAACCAGGGACCTTTCCTCCACTTCTTTCAGCGACCGCGTAGCGACGGCTCCGTCAGAGCCGGTCGCGCGTCACGTCGCCGTCGGCCCCGCCCACGAACAGCTCGTCGGCCAGCCCGACGAACAGCCCGTGCTCCACGACGCCGGGAACGCCCGACAGCTCCGCCGACAGCGCCGCCGGGTCGTCGATCGTCCCGAAGTCGCAGTCGAGCACGAGGTTCCCGTTGTCGGTGACGACGGGGCCGTCCTTGCGCTCGGCGTCCCGGAGGGACGGGGCGCCGCCGGCGGCCTCGACGGCCCGCTCGACGCGCGCGAGCGCGTCCGGGAGCACCTCGACGGGCACCGGGTGCGCGAGCGGGTCGGCGAGCTTCGCGCCGTCGGCGACGACGAGGAAGCGGTCGGCCGCCGAGTCGACGACCTTCTCGCGGGCGTGGGCGGCGCCGCCGCCCTTCACGAGCGCGTTCGCGCCGGTCGCGACCTGGTCGGCGCCGTCGATGGCCACGTCGACGCGCCCCACGTCGGCCAGCGGGACCAGCGGGACGCCGACCTCCCTGGCGAGCGCCCGCGACTGGTAGGAGGTGGCGACGCCCTCGACGGCGAGCCCGTCGGCGACGCGCTCGCCGAGCCGCCGGATCGCGTGGGCGGCCGTCGAGCCCGTGCCCAGCCCGACCAGGTCGCCGTCGGTCACTTCCGCGGCCGCCGCCTCCCCCGCCGCGCGCTTCGCCGCCTCGGTCCCCTCGGTGTTCTTCATACGCGGGTGCTCCGGCGGGGCGCGCAAAACGCTTGCCCGTCCGGGCGGCGCCGCCGGCGGACCTGTCGTGTCCGATACAGAACTGCGCGTCCGGAAACGGTCTTGGCCGGCGCCGCCGAAGCGCCGACGTGGAAGACACCGACGACACGCCGAGGACCGTCCTCCTCGCGGGCGTCGGCGAGGCGCTGGGGACGGGTCTCGCCCGCGCGTTCGCGGCCGCGGGCGACCGGGTCGCCCTGCTCGCGCGCTCGCCGGAGTACGTCGAGTCGCTGGCGGGGGACCTCCGCGACGACGGCCGCGAGGCGGTCGGCGTCACGGCCGACGTGACCGACGACGACGCGCTCGCGGGGGCGGTGCGCGCGACCGAGGACGCCCTCGGCCCCGTCGACGTGGCGGTGCACAACGCGAACGCCCGCGGCGGCGACCTCGACGACTCCCGGTCGTTCCGCCGGCCGCTGCGCACCCGGGCGGAAGGGGGCGCCGCGCTCGCGCGGACGGTCCTACCGGGGATGCGTGAACGCGGCGCCGGGTGCCTGCTGTTCGCCGGGACGACCCTCGCGTTCGACGGGAGCGACCGCCTCCCGGGGTGGGGGGCGGCCGCGTTCGCGACCCGGGGGCTCGCCCGCTCGCTCGCGCGCCGGGCCGGTCCCGACGGCGTCCACGTCTGTTACGTCGCCGTCGGCGGCACCGTCCCGCCGGCCGACGCCGAGTTCCGGCCGGCGGGCACGATGGACGCCCGGACCGTCGGCGAGCGGTTCGTCGCCCTCGCCGACCAGCCCCCGGCCGCGTGGAGCCACGAGGTCGACCTGCGGCCGTCGGGCCGGCCGCCGTAGCGCCGCCGCGCCGGCCGGGGAGGGGGCAGCGCCGCGGCGAAGACGGTATTAGCCGCGGCGCCGACCGTCCGGTATGCACGTCGAGTTCGACCGCGACACCTGCGTCGGGATGTACCAGTGCGTCGCCGAGTGGGACGCCTTCGAGAAGGACCTGGACGCCGGCAAGGCGACCCTGGTCGGCGGGGAGGAGGTCGAGGCGGACACGTTCTCGCTGGAGGTGCCCGACGGCGAGGAGCTGGACGCCAAGTTCGCCGCCCGGACCTGCCCGGTGGACGCCATCCGCCTGTACGACGACGACGGCGAACAGCTGATCTGAGCGGCGTCGCAGTCGGAACGGGCCCCCATCCGGCGCGCGCGACGGCGGCGCCGCTCTCCGGCGACGGTCGCGAAAGAACGTGACGCGGTCCCCCGACCGACCGGGGGACGAGGGTCGTCGGTTCCGAGTCTACGCGTGGCTGATCGCGTCAGTCGGCCGTCTGCGCGGTCGTCGCGCCCGTGCCGCTGAGGACGCTGCGACTGCGCAGCAGGACGAAGCCGAACCCGACCTTCGCCGCCAGGTCGAGCACGGCGAACGCCGCGGTCTCGACGCCGAGCGGGATGATCGCGAACCCGCTCTCGGTGCCGAGGATCCACACGATCGGGTAGAACGACCACAGCACCAGCACTAGGTTACGGAGCCGGCCGAACAGCGCCGCGCGGTCGCCCGACATCGTGCTCGCCTGCTCGGACAGCGTGCCCAGCAGGTAGTACAGGAGCACGATCATCGAGCCGGTGGAGATCGCCCACCAGACGATCCGGACGGTCTGGCCCTCGCGCGCCAGCGCGCCGACCAGCCCCGTGGCGATCATGAACACGTCGAGCCCGATCAGGGTCGCGATCGTGTTCCGGTCCGCCCCGGCCAACAGCGCCAGGTCCAACAGCAGGAGCGGGGTGGTGAACAGCCAGTCGGCGTACCGCGCCCAGTAGATCTCGAGCGTTCCGAGTCCCTGAACGGGCACCTCGACGAGGCCGAATCCCGAGGCCATCGAGAAGTACGACGCCGCCGCGATGGCCGGGATGAAGATGGTGATGATGTAGTACTCCTGCTGTTCGGGGTCACGAACGGACCAGCCCTGCGCGATGAAGTACAGGGTGCCGAGCGTCATCCCTATCGTGCCGATCCACAGGCTGATCGATTCCAGCCCTGCGCTTGGAGTTGCCATACCCGGAACAGTATACGGGAGTGATCAACTTATAGGCTTGCCCAAACCACGGTACAGCGTCCGTAAACGCCAAATACCACGGATCGAACCCGGGGAATATGTTCGAGATCGCCGGCCGTCGGCGACCCGACGGGTACCGGTACCCGGGCCGGCCGGCCCCCCACGCTTATCGGTTCGCCGGCCGGCGATCCGGTATGACACGGACGGCGCGGGACGGACGCCCGGTTCCGTCCGGGACGGGGGTGTCGCGGTGACGCTCACCTACCTCGGCTTCCACCTCCTGTTCGTCCTCCCCGTCCTCGCGCTGTTGCTGTGGCGTCGGCCGACGCTCCCCCGTCGACGGCGTCGGGTCGCCCGCGTCGGCCTCGCGCTCATGGGCACGGTCGCCTTCTGCTACACCACGCCGTGGGACAACTACCTGATCGAGCGGGGGGCGTGGTTCTACGGCGACGGCCGGGTCGCCGCCCGCGTGTGGCTCGCGCCCGTCGGCGAGTACCTGTTCTTCGTCCTCCAGACGGCCGTCGTCGGCCTGTGGCTCTACCGCGTCGACTTCGACGCGACGCCGGTCGAGGGCGACCTCGCGCGCGCGCCGCGCGTGGCCGGGACGCTCGCGTGGCTCGCGCTCGGCGTCGCCGGCGGGTGGCTCGTCGCCGCCGGGCCCGAGCGGTTCCTCTACCTCGGCGCGATCCTCGTGTGGGCGTGCCCGATCGTCGCGCTCCAGTGGGCCGTCGGCGGGGCGTTCCTCCTGCGTCGGCCCCGGCCGTGGCTCGTCGGCGTCGCCGTCCCGACGCTGTACCTGTGGGCGGTCGACCGCGTCGCCATCGGCCTCGGGATCTGGACCATCGCCGACGCGACGGCGACGGGCGTCGAGATACTCGGCCTCCCGGTCGAGGAGGCGGTCTTCTTCCTCGTCACCTCGACGCTCGTCGTCTACGGGCTGATCCTGTTCGAGTGGGTGATACACCGGCTGGACGCTCCGGGAGCGACCGGGGCGACGGCCGCCGCGGCGGGCGCGCGGGCGACCGACCCGGACGACGCGGAGCCGGTCGACCCGGAGGACGCGCGGGTGTCCGACTGATGGCGGTCGGGGAGCGGCTCCCGGCCGACCTCCGGGCCGCCCTCGACCGCTGGGGCGTCCGCGCCTCGTGGGTCGCGCTCGGCGCCACGCTCCCGTTCGGCCTGCTCGCGCCGGGGCTTCCCCCCGTCCTCCGCTACGCGCCGTTCCTCGCGTCCGTCCTCCTGTTCGGCCTCCCGCACGGCGCCGTCGACCACCTCGTGCCCGCGCGCCTCGCGGGGAGCGGCCTCGCCCGGTCTGTCGCCGTCGTCGTCGCCGTCTACGCCGTCCTCGGCGCGGGGTACGGCCTCTGGTGGGCGCTCGCGCCGGTGTCGGCGTTCGTCGGGTTCGTCGCGGTCACGCTGGCGCACTGGGGTCAGGGGGACGTGTACGCGCTGCTCGCGCTCGCGGGCGCCGAGCACCTGCCCACGCGGGCCGAACGGGCGCTCGCGCTCGTCGTCCGCGGCGGCCTCCCGATGCTCGTGCCGCTGGTCGGCCACCCGGAGCGGTACCGCGAGGTCGCCGCCGCGCTCGTGGGGCTGTTCGCCGCCGACGCCGGCGCGCTCGGCCCGGCGTTCGCCCCCGCGACCCGCGCGGGCGTCGCCGCCGGCTTCGGCGCGCTCACGCTGCTCGCGCTGGCGCTCGGGGCGCGACGGGTGCGACGCGGGGAGGCGGCGCGGCGGCCGTGGCTCGTCGACGCCGGCGAGACGCTCGGCCTGTGGGCGTACTTCCTGCTCGTGCCGCCGGTCGTCGCGATCGGGCTGTACTTCTGTTTCTGGCACGCGACGCGCCACATCGCCCGCCTGGAGCTGCTCGACCCGTCCGCGCGCGAGTCGCTGGCGGCGGGCGACCTGACCGGGGCGCTCCGGCGGTTCGCCCGCGACGCCGCCCCCGCGACCGCCGGCGGCCTGCTCGTCGTCGCCGGCGTGTGGGCGGCCGCGCCGCGGCCGTCCGCCGGCCCCGAGGGGCTGCTGGCGGTGTACCTCGTCGCCATCGCGGTGCTGACGCTGCCGCACGTGGCGGTCGTCACGTGGATGGACCTGCGGCAGGGCGTGTGGTGAGCGCGGCCGGACGCGACGCGAGCGGCCGGGGAGCCCAAAAGGGGCGGCCGCGACCCCGAGTCGCCGGGAACGCGGGAAACGGTTATCAGGGACCCTCGTGTCGGGTCGGACGATGACCGACTCCGAGCGCTGTCACATCCCGGAGTGGGCCGCGCTCCTCGACGAGTCCGTGCCGGAGGCGGCCTGCGAGCAGCGACAGTTCGAGTTCCGGCCGCGCGAGGGCGCCTGAACGCCGGCGTCGGGCCGCGGGAGCGGCGGCTTCACTTCCGCCCCGGTTCGCGAAGGTTTACCCCGCACGGCGCGCAAGGATCGCCGATGGCCGAGGCCGCCGAGGAGACCGAGTACGTCGACCATCCCCTGCTCGTGGAGGGGTTCATCGAGGACCGCCGCTACCAGACGGAGCTGGCGGCGACCGCCCGCGAGGGCCACACGCTCGTGTGTCTCCCGACCGGCCTCGGGAAGACGACCGTCTCGCTGCTCGTGACCGCCCACCGGCTGTCCGAGGTCGGCGGGAAGGCGCTGTTCCTCGCGCCGACGAAGCCGCTGGTGCAGCAGCACGCCGACTTCTACCGCGAGGCGCTTGACGTCGCCGACGAGGAGATCGTCGTGTTCACCGGCGAGGTGCGCCCCGACGACCGCGCCGACCTGTGGGAGGGGGCGAGCGTCGTCATCGCCACGCCGCAGGTCGTCGAGAACGACCTCGTGGGCAACCGCATCTCGCTGCGGGAGGTGACCCACCTCACCTTCGACGAGTGCCACCGGGCGACCGGCGACTACGCGTACGTCTACATCGCGGAACGCTACCACGCCGACGCCGCCGACCCGCTGGTGACGGGGATGTCGGCGTCGCCCGGCGGCGACCGCGAGGAGATCACGACCGTCTGTGAGAACCTCGGCATCGACGAGGTGGAGGTGATGACCGAGGACGACGCCGACGTGGGCGAGTACACCCACGACACCGACGTGCAGTGGGAGCGGATCGACCTCCCGGACGAGATCGTCGAGATCCGCGACGCGCTCAACGAGGTGATCACCGACCGGCTGGAGTCGCTGAAGCAACTGGGCGTCACGAACACCACCCAGCCGGACGTCTCCCAGAAGGACCTCAACCGGATGCGCGCGGAACTCCAGCGCATGATGGACGGCGGCGACTCCGACGCCTACACCGGGATGTCGGTCCACGCGGAGGTGATGAAGCTCCGCCGAGCGGTCGAGCTGGTGGAGACCCAGAGCGTGGAGGCGCTCCGGCGCTACTTCGAGCGCCAGCGGGAGGCCGCCCGCTCCTCGGGCGCCTCGAAGGCGAGCCAGCGGCTCGTCTCCGAGCCGAAGGTGCGGGAGGCGATGCGGAAGGCCGAGCGCTTCGACGACCTCCACCCGAAATTCCGGCGCACCAGGGTCCTGCTCGCGCAGACGCTCGGCATCGGCGGCGGCGAGCGCGTCATCGTGTTCACAGAGTCGCGCGACACCGCCGAGGCGCTCACGGAGTTCCTCTCGGACTCCTTCGACACCCGCCGGTTCGTCGGCCAGGGCGACAAGGAGGGCTCCGACGGCATGACCCAGAAACAGCAACAGGAGACGCTCGACGCCTTCCGCGCCGGCGAGTTCGAGGTGCTCGTCTCCACCAGCGTCGCCGAGGAGGGGCTGGACGTCCCCGAGGTCGACCTCGTCCTCTTCTTCGAGCCGGTTCCCACCGCGATCCGGTCGATCCAGCGGAAGGGCCGGACCGGCCGCCAGGCCGAGGGCGAGGTGGTCGTCCTCATGGCCGAGGACACCCGCGACGAGGCGTTCTTCTGGATCTCCCGGCGGCGCGAGAAGGAGATGGAGAGCGAGCTTCGGGACCTGAAGGGCGTCGCCGACGAGCTCTCGGCGGAACTGGACGACGGGCAGGCCGGGCTGGAGGAGTTCGACGGGGACGGGAGCGCCGGCGGCGGAGGCGACGCAGACGGGGACGCCGGCGGCGAGGACGGCTCCGCGTCGTCCGCCTCGGCCGCCGCGAACGGCCGGGGGCAACCCGGGCTGACGGACTTCGAGTCCGACACCGACGGCGACGACGACGGCGACGCTGACGACGGCGCCGCTGACGACGACGCGGGAGCGGGCGACGCCGACGACGAGAGCGACGACGGGGTCGTCGCGACCGCGGGCGACGACGTCGACGGCGTCGAGATCGTCGTCGACCAGCGCGAGCTGGAGTCGACCATCGCGCGCGACCTCTCGACGCGCGAGGGGATCACGACCCGGCTGGAGACGCTCGCCGTCGGTGACTACGTCCTCTCGGACCGCGTCGCCGTCGAGCGCAAGTCGGTCGCGGACTTCCTCGACACGCTCGTGGGCGGCGACCGCTCGATGTTCGAGCAGGTGAGAGACACCGCGCGGGCGTACGCCCGCCCCGTCGTGATCGTCGAGGGGGAGGACCTCTACGGCGAGCGCAACGTCCACCCGAACGCGGTTCGGGGGGCGCTCGCCTCGCTCGCCATCGACTTCGACGCGAGCGTCCTGCGCACCGAGGACGAGGCCGACACCGCCGACCTGCTGGAGACGATCGCCCGCCGCGAGCAGGAGACGAACGAGCGGGAAGTGTCCGCGCACGGCGAGAAGGGCGCCAAGACCCTCGCGGAGCAACAGGAGTACGTCGTCTCCTCGATCGCCGACATCGGGCCGGTCACGTCGCGGGCGCTGCTGGAGCACTTCGGCACCGTCGAGGCGGTGATGACCGCCCGCGAGGATGACCTGCTGGAGGTGTCGGGCGTCGGCGAGGTGACCGCCGAGCGCATCCGGGAAGTCGTCGGGGGCGACTACCCCGAGTAGTCCGGTCGCCCGGCGACCGCTCCGACCGGCGCGGACGGGTCTCAGCGACGCAGCGCCGCCAGCGCCTCGGCCGCCTTGCGGGCGGCCGCGAGGTGGTCGGCCGCGACCCGCGGGTCGGACGCCGCCGCGGCGGCCTCGGCGTGGCGCCGCAGCGCGCTCGCGAGCGCGTCTCGGCCGGCCGCGAGGTCGTCGTCCCCGGTCGCGGACGTGGAGGGTGCCGGGGCGGTCGATCGCGACCGATCGCCGGCGGGGCGGGAGCGGTCCGCGGTCGGGTCGGCCGGCGGAGCGTTCGCGGGCGGATCAGCCCGGGAGCCGTCCCGCTCGGATGACGCGTCCACAGTCGCGTCCGCGGGCGCCGTCCCGTTCGTGGGAGCGGCGTCGTCCGCGTCGACGGTCCCGGGCGCGTCCGCGTCCCCCGCGGAGGGGTTCCCCGTGGTCGCCCCGCGGTCCGTCGCCCGCTCCGTCGCGTCGGCCGGCGAGTCGGCCGGCGCGGACGCGTCCGGCGGAGTCTGGGTCGTCGACTCGCCCCCGGCCGCCCCGTCCGCCCCCGCCATGTCGCACTCGGGGCAGAACTCCTGGCCGTTCTGCCGGAAGATGGGCGACCCGCAGGCGTCGCAGTGCTCGTTCGTCATCGTCGCGCCCTTCAGGAGGAGTTCGCTCATCCGCCGGGTGGACTCGCGCTTCTCCTCGTCGCGGGCGAACTTCTCGCGGAGCTTCTCCCGTTCGGCCTCCTTGTCGAAGTCCGAATCGTCGCCGTCGGACGCGTGGTCGCTCATGTCCGGGAGGAGGTCGTCGCGGGCGAAAAAGTCAGCGGCAGCGGGCGCGGGTCACAGTGAGCGCAGCGACGGGAGCGCCGCGCCCAGTACCGCCCCGTACAGGACGTGGGCCGCGAGGCTCAGCGGGTCGAGGTTCGGCAGCGGCGCCGTCGCCGGCGAGCCGACCGCCGCGAGCCACACCGGCATCAATACCGCCGCGAGCGCGACCCACAGCACGACCCCGTAGCCGATCCCGAGCAGGGTCGAGCGGGTCGCGTCGGCGACGCCGAGGGCGTTCGCGAGCGCGACGAACACCACGCCGAGCACCGCTCCGTGGCTCACGTGGACGATCCAGCCGGCGACCCCGCCGGAGAGGCCGTACAGCGAGGGGATCGCGACCTCCAGCGCCCCCGGCGCGAACAGCGAGAACGCCGCGCCCATCGCGATCCCGGCGAGCGCGCCGGCGGCGACGCCGGCGCGCCAGCCGATCCGCTCCGTCCGCTCGGTTCCGACCGCCGACGGTTCCGTCGTTGTCGTCGACTCTGCTCGTGTTGCCATAACGGCTGCTAGACGCACGCTCGCGACATAGCCGTACGTGCACGGTGCGTCCCTCGCGCCCCCCGCGTCCGCCGCGTCACGCTCGCGGACCCCGCACGCCACCCGTAGGTTCAAATCCGACGGCGAGAGAGTAGTGGACGTGTCGACGACGGACGGCCACCTGCGCTTCTTCCCGTACGAGGAGCCGTACCCGAACCAGCGGGAGGCGATGGACCGGGTGGCCAACTCGCTGGAGCGCGGGCAGGACGTGCTGTTCGAGGGGGCGCCGGGGACCGGCAAGACCCTCTCGGCGCTCGTGCCGGCGCTGCAGCACGCCCGCGACCACGACCGCACCGTCGTCATCACGACGAACGTCCACCAGCAGATGCGGCAGTTCGTCGAGGACGCCCGCGCCATCAACGAGACCGAGCCCATCCGCGCGACCGTGTTCAAGGGGAAGGCGTCGATGTGCCACATCGACGTGGACTACCAGGAGTGCCAGACGCTCCGGGACACAACGCGCTCGCTTGTCGAGGACCGGGAGGACAAGGAGCAACTGGAGCGGCGCCTGGACGACCTCACCGACGAACTGCGCGAGGGCGCGGAGGGCGCCGGCGGGGACGGCGACGCCGGGAGCGCCGCGGAGGCCAGGCAGGCGGTTCAGGAGGAGCTCGAGCGGCTGGAGGAGGAGATCGACGACGAGGCCGCCAACACCTGCGACTACTACCTCAGCAACCTCACCGCCGACACCGGCGAGTTCTTCTCGTGGCTCTTCGACGACGTCCGCACGCCCGAGGAGGTGTACGAGTACGCCGGCAGTCGCGGCTTCTGCGGCTACGAGCTCCTGAAGGAGGGAATGGAGGACGTGGAGCTGGTCGTGTGCAACTACCACCACCTGCTCGACCCACAGATCAGGGAACAGTTCTTCCGGTGGCTCGACCGCGACCCGCAGGACGTGATCACGGTGTTCGACGAGGCACACAACGTCGAGGACGCCGCCCGCGACCACGCCTCGAAGACGCTCACCGAGAACACCCTCGACGCCGCCCTCGACGAGCTGGCGGAGGCCGACGACTCCCGCGCGGAGCCGGCCGAGAACGTCATCCGGGCGTTCGCCGAGGCGCTACGCGACACCTACGACGAGCGGCTCGGCTTCGGCGCGCGCGAGCAGGTCGGCGAGAACTGGGAGGACCTCTCGATCGCCAACGAGGACCGCCGCGACGACCTCACGCTGGCGTTCCTCGACCGCTACGAGGGCCAGGGGATCCGCGCGGAGTGCGACCTCGCGCTCCAGCTCGGCAAGCGTCTCGACGAGGAGTACGAGGAGGCGTACCGCGAGGGCGAGACGACCACCCGACGGGAGTGTCAGACCCTCCGGGCGGCGGCGTTCGTCTCGGCGTGGATGGACGGCGGCGGCGAACTCGGGCAACACCCGGTCGTTTCGGTGCGCCGCGACGCCGGCACCGACGAGGTGTACGGCCGGGCCGAGCTGTACACCTGCATCCCCCGCGAAGTGACCGCGGACCTGTTCGAGGAGGTGTACGCGAGCGTGCTCATGTCGGCGACCCTCCGCCCGTTCGACGTGACCGAGGACGTGCTCGGGCTCTCGGACCCCGCGACGCTCGCGTACGGGCTGGCGTACCCCGAGGAGAACCGCCGGACGTTCTCGGTGGCGACGCCCGCGCTGTTCGCCTCCGAGCGCGACGACCCCGCCACGCAGGAGACCATCGCCGCGACGCTGGCCGACGTGGTGCGGTTCACGCCCGGCAACTGCCTCCTCTTTTTCCCGTCGTACGCGGAGGCCGAGCGCTACCACGAACTCCTCTCGGGCGACCCGAACCTGGGCACCCTCCTGCTCGACGGCTCCGAGCCCGACACCGAGCAGTTGCGACGCCGGCTCGTCGAGGCCGACGACGCCGCGCTGTTCACGTCGCTGTGGGGCACCCTCGCGGAGGGGGTGAGCTTCGACGGCGACGCCGCGCGCACGGTCGCGGTCGTCGGGGTGCCGTACCCCCACCTCTCCGAGCGCATGGAGGCGGTGCAGGACGCCTACGACCGCGCGTTCGCCGACCGCTCCCGGGACGCCGGCTGGGAGTACGCCGTCGAGATCCCCACCGTCAGGAAGACGCGGCAGGCGCTCGGGCGGGTGATCCGCTCGCCCGACGACTTCGGGGTGCGGGCGCTGCTCGACAAGCGCTACACATCGGCGGACATGGGGAAGTACTCCGTGCGCGACGCGTTCCCCGTCGAGGAGCGCGAGGAACTGATCGACATCGGGCCCGAGAAACTGAAGTTCGCGATGCTGAACTTCTTCACCGACCACGACGCCTACGACGGGGCGCCCCCGGAGCCGTAGCGGTCACCGGTCCGTGCCCGATCCGTCGGGCGGAGCCTCCACGGCGTCGTGGGGCCCGACCGGACCGTGCTCGGGACAGGCTCCGGCGATGGGCGTGGCGTTGAGACAGCAGGCGCGACGGCCGCTCGCGACGAGGCCCGTGGAGAGGGGGCGGCCGCAGCGACGGCACCGGAGCGGGTCGGCGGTCGGCGGGTCAGACGAGATCTTCGAGGGCATCGAGAAACGCCTGGAAGTCGTTCGCGCCCGCCTGTTCGGCGATCCCGTTGAGCGTCCCCGTGTCGAGTTCGTCGTGGAGCGGAACGATGACGGTCCGCGTCTCGTCGGTCACCGGGTGTCGATACCGGAGTTTCACGTGGCTCCCTGTTTGGTCGACCCGACGGAAATTCCAGCGCTTCAGCGCCGAGATGACCTCCTCCCCGGAGAACGTCCGTCGACTCATCGAGCGGTAGTGGGACAGGCCGGAATAAAAACGGTCCAACGGCGGGCGACCCTCATGCGCTCATTCCTCGTCGAACCACGGAGCGTCGGCCGGGTCGAGGTCGTCGTCCGCTCCGGACGGGCGCTCGTGCAGTTCGAGCGCCTCGGCGAGGTTGGCGAGCGCTTCCGCCTTCGTCTCCCCCTGGCTCGTCACGCCCGTCTCCTCGTCGCGTGCGACGACGGCAGTCTCCCCCGGAGAGATCGTTACCCGGTGCGGTCCGGACGGATTCGTCGCGAACGATCCCATCGTGTCACGGTGTACTGCGCTCCGGTCTATAGGTGTTCCGGGCGTCGGGAACGCCGACCTAGTAGGTCGATGAGACGCTCGCGCCCGCTACTCCAGCAGTTCCACCAGCAACCCCTTCTGCGCGTGCATCCGGTTCTCCGCCTGCGTCCACACGAGCGAGCGCTCCGACTCCAGCACCTCGTCGGTCACCTCCTCGCCGCGGTGGGCGGGGAGGCAGTGCATGAACGCGGCGTCGGTGTCCGCGAGGAGGTCCGCGTTCACCTGGTAGCCGTCGAAGGCGGGGAGCTTCTCCTCGCGCTTCTCCTCCTCGCCCATGCTGACCCACACGTCGGTGTAGACGACGTCCGCGTCGGCGACGGCCTCCTCGGGGGAGTCGACCGCGGTCGGCTCGGTGCCGAGGTCGGCGCAGCGGTCGTACACGTCGTCGCCGAGGCCGTACCCCTCCGGGGTCGCGACCGCGAGGTCGAGGCCGGCGAGCGCGGCGCCGACGGCGAACGACCGGCCGACGTTGTTGCCGTCGCCGACCCACGCCGCCGACACCTCCCCCAGGGGGCCGACCTCCTCGCGGATCGTGAGCAGGTCCGCCAGCGTCTGACACGGATGGGCGTCGTCGGTGAGGCCGTTGATCACGGGCACGTCCGCGTACTCGGCGAGGATCTCGGCGTTCTCGTGGGCGAACGTCCGCACCATGACGGCGTCGGCGTACCCCGCCAGCGCGCGGGCGGTGTCCTTCAGCGGCTCGCCGTGGCCCAGCTGGATGTCCTCGGGGCCGAGGAACATCGCGTGGCCGCCGAGCTGGGTCATCCCCGTCTCGAAGCTCGCGCGCGTCCGCGTCGACGGCTTCTCGAACAGCATCGCCAGCGTCGTCCGCGGCAGTTGCGTCAGGTCCTTGCCGGCCTTCAACTCCGAGGCACGGGTCAGCACCGTCGAGAGCTGCTCGCGCGTCAGGTCGTCGATGTCGAGGAAGTCGTTCGGGAACTGGTCGGCGTCGTCGGTCGTCGCGTCGGTCGTGTTCGCGCTCATTGTGGATCGGTGTCGTGGGTGGGGTCGGCGTCGCGTGGGTCGGATCGGTGTCGTGTGGTGGTCTGGTCGGATCAGAAGGGTGCGGCCCGGACGAGCCGGCGAGTGCCGGCCGCCCGTGCCGGGGGCTCAGTCCGTTCGGTCTCGCAGTCGGTCGCTCGCGGCGACTAACACGTCGACCGCGCGGTCGAACTCCCGGAGGGGGAGCCGCTCGTCGGGCGCGTGGTCGAGGTCGGAGTCGCCGGGGCCGTACGTCGCCATCGGCGCGTCCCAGGCGCCCGCGAAGACGTTCACGTCCGCGGTGCCGGTCTTGCGGAGCAGGCGGGGGTCGCCGCCGGCCCCCCGGATGCCGCCCCGGAGCGCCGTCGCCACGGGGTCGCGGGGGCTGCCCATCACCGGGGGGATCGGCTCGTCCCAGTTGACCGTCCCCGCCTCCAGTTCGGCGTCGGCGCGCTCGCGGACGTCCTCCGGGTCCAGCGACGGCGGGACGCGGAACTGCACGTCCATCGTCGCCTCCATCGAGAGGCCGTCCGCGGAGAGGCCGCCGTCGACGGCGACGGGCTTGGTCGTCACCTGCTCGAAGACGGCGCCGTAGTCGTAGTAGTCGAACGCGCCCTCGACGCGCTGCCACCAGTGCATCGCGTGCTCGACGGCGTTGGGGTCCGGTCGGGAGGTGTGGCCCGACTCGCTGGTCGCGACGTAGGTGCCCGAGATCAGCCCGCGGTAGCCGAGCGTCACGGCGTCCCAGCCGGACGGCTCGCCGTTGATCACGGCCTCCGGCGCCTCGCGCGTCTCGACGAGGTGGCGCGCGCCGCGGGAGTCGGTCTCCTCGCCGGTCACGCCGACGAACGAGACGCCCGTCTCGACGGCCGCGACGGCCATCGCCGCCAGCGACCCCGTGGCGTCCACGCTGCCGCGGCCCCACAGCACGGGACTATCGGCGTCCAGTTCCGCGTCGCCGTCGGCGATCTCGACGGGGATGTCGCCCGGGACGGTGTCGACGTGGGAGGTGAGCAGCACCGAGTCGTCGCCGGGGGCGTGGACGTTCCCGACCTCGTCGGTGTACGCCTCGCGGCCGCGGTCCTCGAAGAACTCGACGAGCACCGCCGCCGCCTCGGCCTCCTCGCCGGAGACCGAGGGCGTCGACACGAGGTCGTACAGCAGCCGCCGGCCCTCGGTGTCGAGCGCCTCCGCCGGGTCCACCGGGTTCTGCACGGCCATCACGCGGTCCCCCCCACGCTCACAGCACCTCCGTCAGCGCGTCGACGACCTCGCGGGCGTGCCCCTCGTTGATCACGAGCGGCGGGAGCAGACGGACGACCGAGCGCCCCGCCGGCAGCGCGAGGATCTGATGGTCCATGGCGAGGTCGCGCAGGTAGCGGTTCGCCCCCCGCTTCACCTCGACGCCGATCATCAGCCCCTCCCCGCGCACGTCGCGCACGGGGAGGTCGTGCTCCTCGACGGCCGCCGAGAGCTGGGTCGTGAGGTACTCGCCCACCCTCGCCGCGTGGCCGGGCACGTCCTCGGCGACGAGTTCCTCCAGCGTCGCGTTCGCCGCGGCGGCGACGACCGGGTTGCCCGAGAAGGTGGAGCCGTGGCTGGCGGCGCCGTCGGCGATCCAGTCGGCACACAGCGTCGCGCCGAGCGGGAGGCCGGAGGCGACGCCCTTGGCCGTCGTCAGGATGTCGGGCTCGACGCCCGCGCCCTCGCAGGCCCAGAGGTCGCCCGTGCGGCCCATCCCGGTCTGGATCTCGTCGAACACCAGCGCCGCGCCGGCGTCCTCGGTCAGGTCGCGGGCCGCCTGCAGGTACTCGGGGTCGGCGGGGTTGATCCCGCCTTCCCCCTGTACCGGTTCGAGGAACACCGCGGCCGTCTCGTCGTCGACGGCCTCGGCCAGCGCCTCCGCGTCGCCGTAGTCGACGAACTCGACGCCGCCGGCGACCGGCTCGAACGGGGCGCGGTACTTCTTCTTCCACGTCATCGCCAGCGCGCCGAGCGTCCGGCCGTGGAAGCCGCGCTTCGTGGCGACGACCTTCTCGCGCCCGGTCGCAGAGCGCGCGAACTTCATCGCCGCCTCGTTGGCCTCCGTGCCGGAGTTGCACAGCCACACCTTCGAGATGTCGCCGGGGGCGACCGCCCCGAGCCGCTCGTACAGCTCCGTGCGGGCGGCGTTCGGGTACGACGCCTGCACGTACAGCAGCTCCGCCGCCTGCTCCTGGACCGCGTCGACGACGGCGGGCGGGCAGTGCCCGAGGGGGGCGCACGCGTAGCTCGCGCCGAAGTCGAGGTACTCGGTGCCGTCGTCGGCCGTGAGGTGGACGCCCTCGCCGGACTCGATGGCGATGGGCTTCTCCGAGAAGACGAACCCCTCGCCCGCGTCGCTCAGGTCCTCGAAGGCGCTCATCCGTCCACCTCCGCGTCGGCCACGGTGTCGTCGTCGGTCCGGTCCGTGACCGCCGAGCGCTCGATGCGCGTCCCCGCGCCGTCGAGCGCGGCGACGATCGGGTCGCGGACGTTCGCGTCGGCGACGGTCACCGCGGTCGCGCCCGATTCGAGCGCCTCGGTCGCGGCCATCACCTTCCGGGTCATGAAGCCCTCGGCGGCGTCGGTGAGCGCGTCGTACTCCTCGTCGGTCGTCACCGACTCGATCAGGGTGTCGGGGTCGTCCGGGTCCGCGTACACGCCGGAGACGTCCGTCAGGACGACCAGTTCGGCGCCGAGCGCGCCCGCGACCGCCGCGGCCGCGCGGTCCGCGTCGGTGTTCACGGGGGTCCCCTCGCTCTCGGACTCCGTGCCGAACATCGGCGGGGAGACGACGGGCGTGTAGCCGCCCGCGAGGAGGGTGGAGAGCAGGTCGGCGTTCACCTCCCTCGGGGTGCCCGAGTGGTCGCCGCGCTTGATCTTCTTCTTCCCGTCCTCGACGACGCGGACGGCGGACTTGCGCGGCCCGGCGAGGAGGCCGCCGTCGACGCCGGAGAGACCGACGGCGTCGACGCCGGCGTTCTTGAGGGCCGTCACGAGGTCCGTGTTCACCTGTCCCGCCATCGCCATCGTGAACGCCTCCATCGTCTCGGCGTCGGTGAAGCGGCCGGTGACGCCCGAGGGCGTCTCGACGTACTCCGGCTCGATCCCGAGCCGGTCCAGCAGGTCGTCGACGGCGGTCGAGCCGCCGTGGACGACGACCACGTCGCGGCCGTTGGCGACGAGGTGGGCCACGTCGCCGACGGCGCCCGCGGGGTCGACCGCGCGCGCGCCGCCCAGCTTCACGACCACCGGGGGAACGTCGCCGGAGCCGTCGGCCAGCGGCGTCGATCCGAGGCCGGTCACGGCGCCCCCACGGGGTGGAGCCCCTGGAAGTCGAGGCCGGCCGTCTCCTCGAGCCCGAGCGCGACGTTGGCGGCGTGGACCGCCTGCCCCGCCGCGCCCTTCATCACGTTGTCGATGGCCGAGAACGCGACCACGCGGCCGTTCCCGGGGTCGAGCTCGAAGCCGACCTCGGCGTGGTTCGTCCCGGCCACGGCCTTCGGCTCGGGGTAGCGGTACACGCCGCCGCCGCCCGCGACCAGGCGGACGAACGGCTCGTCGTCGTACGCCTCGCGGTAGGCGCCCCACAGGTCGCCCGTGGTGACGCGCTCGCTCGGGAAGGCGTGACACGTCGCCGCCGCCCCGCGGGTCATGTCGACCGCGTGGACGGTGAACGACAGCGACAGGCCCAGCTCCTGTTGGATCTCGGCCTCGTGGCGGTGCCCCGTCGGCGCGTACGGGCGCACGACGCCCGAGCGCTCCGGGTGGCTGGAGGCGGCGCCGCCGCCGGCGCCCCCCTCCGAGGAGCCGACCTTCAGGTCGGCGACCACCCGGTCGTCGGGCGTGATCACGCCCGCGTCGACCAGCGGCTTCAGCGCCAGCATCGTCGCCGTCGCGTTGCAGCCGCCGGAGGCGATGATGTCCGCGCCCTCCAGCTTCTTGCGGCCCAGCTCCGGGAGCGCGTAGACGGCGTCCGCGAGGTGCTCGGGCGCGACGTGGCCGTCGTACCACTCGTCGTAGGCGTCCTCCTCGTCGAGGCGGAAGTCCGCCGAGAGGTCGACCACGGTGCCCGCGGCGTCGCGGAAGGCGTCGATGTGCTCCATCGAGACGCCGTGGGGGGTGGAGGCGAACAGCACGTCCACCGGGTCCAGCTCCTCGGGCGAGGAGAAGCGCAGGTCGACCCCGCGGAGGTTCGGGTGGACGTACCCGAGCGTCTTGTTCTCGTACTCGCGGCTGGTCGCCTGGACGAGCGCGAAGTCGGGGTGGCCGGTCAGCAGGCGGCACAGCTCGCCGCCCGCGAAGCCGGAGGCGCCGACGACGGAGGCGGTCAGTTTCCCTCCCGCACTCATGCGGTCATCACGGCCTCGCTCGCCGTCTCAGCCTTCAGTTCGAGCCAGTCGACGACCGCCGCGGGCACGTCGACGTCGCTCGCCTCGTTCAGCGCCTTGAACTCGACCGTGTGGTTCACCTCGTGGACGGTGTACCTCGACTCGCCGTCTCGCGGGTCGCTCCGCTCCCCGCTCGACCCCGAGGCGCTGCGCGCCTCGCCCGTCTCCATCAGGTCGACCCCCAGCAGGCCGCCGCCGACGGCGTCGCTCGCCGTCCGGACGAGCTCCTCCGCCTCGTCATCGAGGTCGAAGGTGGCCGTCTCGCCGCCCTTCGCGGCGTTGGTGAGCCAGTGCTCCGAGGAGCGCGTCATCGCGGCGACCGGCTCGCCGTCGCAGGCCAGCACGCGGATGTCGCGGCCGGGCTTCTCGACGTACTCCTGGACGTAGAACACCTTGTGCTCGTAGTGGCCCAGCGTCGCCTTGTGCTCGAGGATCGCCTCGGCGGCGGTCTCGGAGTCGAGCTTCGCCATCAGCCTGCCCCACGAGCCGACGACCGGCTTGATCACGCAGGGGTAGCCGAACTCCTCGATGGACTGCATGGCCGCCTCCTTCGTGAACGTCACCTCCGTCGCCGGCGTCGGCACGCCCGCGGCCTCCAGCGCGAGGCTGTTCTTCACCTTGTCGGCGCAGACCGCCGCGGTCTCCGGCGAGTTGACCACGGGCACGCCGTACGCCGACAGGAACCGCGTCGCGTACAGCGAGCGGGAGGTGGCGAGACAGCGGTCGATCACCAGGTCGCAGTCGGTCACGTCCGCGTCGGTCGCGTCCAGGCCGAACCGCTGCTTGCGCACGTCGATCTTGACGACCTCGTGGCCGCGCTCGCGAAGCTCCGAGAGGAGGAGCTTCTCGTCCTTCCGGATCCGGGAGTAGAGCAGGCCGAACTTCATCTCACTCCCCCCAGTCCTCTTCGAGCTCCGGGGCTCGCTCGAGGACCGGCGGGGAGGTGTCGACGACTTCCAGCTCCGCTCCGCACGTCTCACAGTCGACGATCTCTCCGACCTCCAGGTCGTCGTGCAGGGCCACCGTGCCCCCGCACTCGACGCATTCGGCTTCGGTCATGGTGTACTCCACCGTATCGGGGAGGACACCTTTAATCCGTCGATTCTATCATCGAAAAATAACGTCGGAGTCGCCGCTACGCGGCGGGAGCGGGCGGGTCGGCACGGATCTCGAATCCGGTGTTCGAAATCTGAGTAGTGTAGGCCCCGAGGGGGGCCGGCGGGGCCACCGCCGCCGGCGGGCGCGGGGCGGCGGCCGGGACCGGGCGCGCCGGCGGCCGGCGTCGCGGTCGGACCCCCGGTCGCGGTCGTCGCGGGGGTCGGCCGCGCGCCGGAGCGGCCGCTCGCGGTCGGGCGAGCGGTCGGGGTCGGGGGCGACGTCCGGTCATGGTCGGTTCGGGCTCCTCAGGCGTAACGTTCGACCGCATCGGTCAAGTCCGTTTCGGCGGCCGCGAGCGCGTCGCGGCGCGCCTCGACGGCGGTCTCGTGGTCGTCGTACGTCCCGCTCATGCGCGCGAGGGAGTCGGCGACGGCGTCGGGCGCCGGGCCGCCGCGCGACCCCCGGGAGGCGACGCTCCCGGCGGGGTCGAGCGCGGTCGCGAGGTCCTCGCGGCTCACGTACCCGTGGAGGGACTCCCCAAGTACGTCTCCCGCGGCCGCGTCAAGATTTGCAGCGAGCGTCTCCGGGTCCGCGTCCGCCGGCGACGCCGCGGCCGCCTCGGCGACCAGTTCGTGGGCGGTGCGGAACGGGACCCCCGCGGCCGCCAGGGCGTCCGCGACGCCGGTGGCCGTCGAGAAGCCCGCGCCGGCGTCGGCCGCGCAGGCGTCGGCGTCCCAGTCGCCGGTCGCGACCGCGCCGGCGACGACCTCGGTCGCCTCGGCGGCGACGTCGACGGCGTCCCAGGCGTGCGGCGTCGCGCGCTGGAGGTCGCGGTTGTACGCCCGCGGGAGTCCCTTCAGCGTCGTCAGGAGGCCGGTCAGGCCGCCCGACACGTCGCCGGCGACCGCGCGGGCGAGTTCCAGCGTGTCGGGGTTCACCTTCTGGGGCATGATCGACGAGGTCGACGCGTAGTCGTCCGAGGGGTCGAAGTAGCCGTCCTTCGCGTGTTCGATGAGGTCGGTCGAGAGCCCCGACAGCGTCGCCGTCAGGTTCGCGAGCGCCGCGGTCCCCTCCACGAGGAAGTCGCGCGCGGAGGCGGCGTCCGTCGCGTTCTCGACGACGCCGTCGAACCCGAGCAGTTCGGCCGTGCGCTCCCGGTCGATGTCGAACGTCGTACCCGCGAAGGCGGCCCCGCCCAGCGGCGAGACGTTCGTCCGGTCGAACGCCGCGAGCAGACGAGCCGTGTCGCGCTCGATCGCGCCCGCGTACGAGGACAGGAAGTGCCCGACCGTCGTCGGCTGGGCGTACTGCCGGTGGGTGAACCCCGGCATGACCGTGTCCGCGTGCTCGGCCGCCGTCTCCAGCAGCGCCTCCCGCAGCGCCAGCGTCGCCTCGGCGGCGTCGAGCAGGTCCGCCCGGTAGCGGTAGCGGATGCAGGCGGCCACCTCGTCGTTGCGCGAGCGGGCGGTGTGCATCTTCCCGCCCACGCTCCCCACCCGGTCGACGACCGCCGACTCGATCGCCTCGTGGACGTCCTCGCCGTCGGGGAGCGCGCCGTGGCCCGCCTCCTCGACGGCGTCGAGGCCCGAGAGGATCTCGGCCGCCTCGTCGTCGCCGACGATCCCCTGTTCGGCGAGCATCACCGTGTGCGCGCGGTCGACGGCGAGGTCGGCCGCGAAGATGCGCTCGTCGGCCGCGAGGCTCGACATGAAGCCGCGGGCGGGGCCGCCCGCGAAGCGGTCGCGCCGGACGACCGTCTCGGCGTCCCCCGCGTCGCCGCCGTCGGCGCCCCCGTCGTCGGTCATCTACTCGTCGTCCTCGCCACCGCGTCCGCGGGTCGCTTCGCTCCCCGCTCCCGTCGAGGACTCGCTCCGCTCGTCCTCGCCCCCGTCGGCCGCCAGCGTCTCGCCGTCGCCGCCGGTCTTCACGTTCTCCAGCACGCGGTTGGCGAGGCGCTCCTGGAAGCCGTGGTACTTCGCGACGCCCGTCGCGTCGGCCTGCTCGATGCCGTCGACCGTCTCCGTGTTGAACGACGCCGCCGACTCGGAGTAGACGCCGTACGCGGAGTCACGCGCGACCGGGCGGCACTGGCCGCCCTGCAGCTTGACGGTGACCGTCCCGGTGACCTTCTCCTGGCCGGCGTCGAGGTAGCCCTCCAGGGAGTTCACGAGCGGCGAGTCGACGAGCCCCTTGTACCCCTGCTGGGCCCACTGGTCGTCGATCTGCTGCTTGAAGTCGCGCTCGGACTTGGTGAACACGAGCTGTTCGAGCGCCTCGTGGGCGGTGAGGAGGACGGTCGCCGCGGGGTGCTCGTAGTTCTCGCGCACCTTCAGCCCGAGCATGCGGTCCTCCATCATGTCCGTCCGCCCGACGCCGTACTGCCCCGCGATCTCGTTCAGCTCCTCGATGAGCGTGACCGAGTCGACCGGCTCCCCGTTCAGCGTCACGGGGTAGCCCATCTCGAAGCCGATCTCGACCAGCTCCTCGCCGTCGACCTCGCCGGGCGTGGCCGTCCAGTCGTAGATGTCCTCCGGCGGGACGTACGTCGGGTCCTCCAGGTCGTCGCCCTCGACCGAGCGCGACCAGAGGTTCGTGTCGATCGACCAGGCGCCCTCGTTGCCGCCCTCGACGGGGAGGTCCTTCTCGTCGGCGTACTCGATCTCCCACTCGCGGGTGAGGCCGAGTTCGCGCACGGGCGCGATGACCTCCTTGTCGGAGGCGCGCCACACCGTCTCGAAGCGCAGTTGGTCGTTCCCCTTGCCCGTACAGCCGTGTGCGAGGGCGTCGCAGTCGTGCTCCTCGGCGACGTCGAGGATCGCCTCGGCGATCACCGGGCGCGCGAGGGCGGTTCCGAGCGGGTAGCCCTGATAGGTGGCGTTCGCGCGCACGGAATCGAGACACAGCTCCGCGAACGCCTCCGTCGCGTCGACGACGTAGTGCTCCAGGTCGAGCGCCTCGGCCGTCTCCTCGGCCTCGTCGAACTCCTCCTCGGGCTGGCCCACGTCGACGGTGACGCCGACGACCTCGTCGTAGCCGTACTCCTCCTCGAGGAGCGGCACGCAGACGGTCGTGTCCAGTCCGCCGCTGAATGCGAGCGCAACGCGTTTCGTCATGGTTCACGGTCGCACGTCGACGCCCATAAATTCGACGTTTGTAACTTATGGAAATTAATCGCGGACTGCACGCTACCCGGAGGAACGCGAGCGGGTCGGGACGAGGGAGAGGGGGTGAAGGTGGGCCTAGCGGCCCGGTCGTCGCGGCGCGGAGGCTCGGCTCCGGGCCGCGGCCGCCCGGACGCGTCGCTCGGAGGAGGAGCGGACGTGAGCGACGGCGTCTGCTGTCACGGTCGCACGTACCCGCTCCTCCCTCATAAACGGTGCCGGTTCGGCGAAGCTTGCTCGTCGCCCGCGGGGCGCGAGGGACCGTCACGCGCCGGAGCGCCGCCGAAGCGAACCCGTTTTCCCCGGTCGAACCCCAGTTGCGGGTATGACATCCGGGACGCTGCGGCTCGCCACCCGCGGCTCCGACCTCGCGCTCCGACAGGCCGCCGGCGTACGGGAGGAGCTCTCCACGCGCCGGCGCGACGTGGAGCTGGTGGAGGTGGAGACGCGCGGCGACGAGCTCGACGAGGCGCTCATCACCGAGCTGGGGCGCACGGGCGCGTTCGTCCGCGCGCTCGACGAGGAGGTGCTGTCGGGCGAGGTGGACGCCGCGGTCCACTCGCTGAAGGACATGCCCACCGACATGCCCGACGGCCTCGTCGTCGCCGCGGTGGGCGAGCGCGCGCCCGCCGGCGACGCGCTCGTCACCCGCGACGGCGGCGGTCTCGCGGACCTGCCCCGGGGAGCGGTCGTCGGCACCTCGTCGCTGCGGCGGAAGGCGCAGGTGCTGGCCGAGCGGCCGGACCTGGAAGTGCGGCCCCTCCGCGGGAACGTCGACACCCGCCTGCAGAAACTCGTCGCGCCCGATCTGCAGGCCGAACACGAGCGCCGCGTCGAGGCCGACGCCGACCACAAGGGGGACCCCGGCGCGCGGGAAGAAGACCGCGAGTACGAGCGCACGGTCGAGGAGTGGTTCGACGACCTCAGCGAGTTCCAGCGCACCGCCCTGGAGTACGACGTCGACCACGAGTACGACGCGATCGTGCTCGCGGAGGCCGGGCTCCGGCGCTCGGACCTGTTCTACCGCGACGAGTACGCGGTCGAGCGCCTCGACCGCGCGGACCACGTCCCCGCCCCCGGCCAAGGCGCCGTCGCCGTCACCGCCAGCGACCCGGACGTGATCGAGACGATCCGGTCGGCGATGGACCACGAGCCGACCCGGGTCGCCACCAGCGTCGAGCGCACCGTGCTCGCCGAGCTGGGCGGCGGCTGCATCGCCCCCATCGGCGTCAACGCGCTCGTCCAGGGCGAGCACGTCAGCGCCCGCGTCCGGGTGCTGTCGGCCGACGGCGCGACCGAGGTGAAGGCCACCCGGGACCTCCCGCTGCGCACCTACCGGGAGGCCGCCGCCGAGTTCGCCGCGTCGCTGCGCGAGCAGGGGGCCGCCGAACTCATCGAGGCCGCGAAGCGCGCCGCGGACACGGAGACGGCGAAGCGGGCGGAGGAGGACGGGGGCGGCGGCCCCCCCGGCGGCGACGCCGCGGGGGCCGCGGAGGAGTAGATGGCGGGCGACACCGACGGCGCCGACCGCGCCGGCGAGGCGGAGGACGCCGGGCGCCCCGGCGACGCGACCGCCGACGTCGGCACCGTCTACCTCGTCGGCTCGGGGCCCGGCGACCCCGACCTGCTCACGGTGAAGGCGCGTCGACTGCTGGAGGAGGCCGACGTGGTGCTCCACGACAAGCTCCCGGGGCCGGAGATACTCGGCTCCGTCCCGGAGGACAGGCGCGAGGACGTGGGCAAGCGCGCCGGCGGCGAGCGCACCAGCCAGGAGTACACGAACGACCGCCTGGTGGAACTCGCACGCGCGGGGAAGTCGGTCGTCCGGCTGAAGGGCGGCGACCCGTTCGTCTTCGGCCGCGGCGGCGAGGAGGCCGAACACCTCGCCGAGCACGGGATCCCGTTCGAGGTCGTGCCCGGCGTCACCTCGCCCGTCGCCGCGCCGGGCGTCGCCGGCATCCCGGTGACCCACCGCGACCACGCCTCCTCCGTCTCGTTCGTCACGGGCCACGAGGACCCCACGAAGGAGGAGTCGGCCGTCGACTGGGAGGCGCTCGCCGCAACCGGCGGCACCATCGTCGTCCTGATGGGCGTCGGGAAGCTCCCGGGGTACACCGCGGCGCTCCGCGAGGCCGGCATGGACCCCGAGACGCCCGTCGCGCTCGTCGAGCGCGGCACCTGGCCGGACATGCGCGTCGCGACCGGCACGCTCGCCGACATCGTCGACGTGCGCGACGAGGCGGGCATCGAGCCGCCCGCGATCACCGTGATCGGCGCGGTTGCCGGCACCCGCGACCGGGTGGTCGAGTTCCTCCGCGGGCGCGGCGACGCCGACGCGAGCGTCGGCGCCGACGGGACCGGGGCCCGCACGGGGGCGGACGAATGAGCGACGACGACCGCCCGCGCGTCGCGGCGTTCCGTCCCGACGACGAGCGCCTGACGGAAGCGGTCGAACTCCTCGACGCGCTCGGGGTCGAGGCGGTGCCGGACCCGATGCTCGAAGTGCGTCCCACCGGCGCGACGCCCGGGGCGGCGGACTGGATCGTGTTCACCTCGAAGACGGGCGTGGAGTTGGCCGCCGAGGCCGGGTGGTCGCCCGCGGACGCCCGTCCCGGCGACGCCGGGACCCGGCCCGCGATCGCGTGCATCGGCCCCGCGACGGCCGACGCGGCCGAGGACGCCGGCTGGACCGTGGACCTCATCCCCGACGAGTACTCCTCGACGGGGCTGGTCGCGGCGTTCGACGGCGCGGAACGGGGGCCCGCGGACGACCGGACGGGGGCCGGCGACGACGCCGGCGTCGACGGCGTCCGGGTCGAGGTCGCCCGCTCGGATCACGGGAGCCCGGTCCTGCTCGACGGCCTCCGCGACCTCGGCGCGAGCGTCCACGAGACGGTGCTGTACGAACTCGTCCGCCCCGCCGGAAGCGGCGACTCGGCCGAGGCGGCCGCACGGGGCGACCTCGACGGCGCCTGCTTCACCTCCTCGCTGACGGTGGATCACTTCCTCGACGCCGCCGCCGAGCGGGGCCTCCGCGAGGACGCCCTCGCGGGGCTGAACGACGCCGTCGTCGGCTGTATCGGCCATCCGACTCGCGAGACGGCCGAACGTCACGGCGTCGCCGTCGACGTCGTCCCCGCGGAGGCGTCGTTCGGGGCGCTCGCCGAGGCGGTCGTCGCCGAGCTGGACGGCTGATCGGTTCGGGCCGCCTCCGCGTCCGTTCGCGTCCACAGATCCCGCTCGGTCCGTCCCGATCGGGGAGCGCGCGCGAGCGAATCCGCCCGGTTCCCCGGATATCCGTGTTTATATACCAATAGAATTACACTATGTGCGTCTACGTCGCGCGCAACACTTGCCGACCGTGCGGCGACGTTACAACCTTATATGACCTATATTCACCTGAAGATTCGACACGCATCCGAATATGCTCCCCGAAATTCGATATTGTCAACTCCAAGGTTTATGTGCTTCCAAATCAGGTCCTCTCGCGTGGAGATGTACCAGAACGACACGGAATACGCGGAAACGGTGAACGAATGCGGAACGAGTGAGGTGGCACGGTGAGTCTCCTGCAGGTCGACCCCGCGGTGCTGGCCGAGGGGGTGAACATGATGTGGGTGCTCGTGGTCACCTTCCTCATCTTCTTCATGCACGCCGGCTTCGCGATGCTGGAGGCCGGGCAGGTGCGCTCGAAGAACGTGGCGAACCAGCTGACGAAGAACCTCCTCACCTGGAGCGTGGGCGTCGTCGCCTTCTTCCTCGTCGGCGCCGGCGTCTCGTCGCTCGTCGGCGGGCTGACCGGCGGCGGGGGCTACTCCATCGCCGAGGCGTTCGGCGTGTTGACGACCGAGAACTCCGCCGACTGGGTCGGCTGGCTCTTCGGCGCCGTCTTCGCGATGACGGCGGCGACCATCGTCTCGGGCGCGGTCGCCGGCCGCATGAAGCTCCGCGCGTACGTGACCTACACGGTCCTGCTGGCGGCGGTCATCTACCCGGTCGTCACCGGCCTGACGTGGGCGGGCGGCTTCCTCGCCTCGCTCGGCTTCGCCGACTTCGCGGGCGGGATGATCGTCCACGGGATGGGCGGCATCGCCGGCCTGACGGCGGCGTACGTCGTCGGCCCGCGCCTGGGCCGCTACAACGAGGACGGGTCGGTGAACGTCATCCCGGGCCACTCGATGACGTTCGCGGTGCTGGGCACGCTCGTGCTGGCGTTCGGCTGGTACGGCTTCAACGTCGGCACCGCGGCCTCGGTGTTCGCCGTCGAGAACGGCGAGCTCACGCTCGGGGCGTTCTCCTACGTCGGGCGCGTCGCGCTGACGACGACGCTCGGCATGGCCGCCGGCGCCATCGGCGCGGGCGCGCTCTCGCTGTACAAGACCGGGAAGGTCGACACGCTGTACGTCGCCAACGGGCTCCTGGCGGGCCTCGTCGGCGTCACCTCGAACACGGACGCGATCGTCTGGCCCGGCGCGCTGGTCATCGGCCTGCTCGCCGGCGCCCAGCTCCCCATCGTCTTCGAGTTCGTCGAGAAGCGCCTCAAGATCGACGACGTCTGCGCGGTGTTCCCGGTCCACGGGAGCGCCGGCGTGCTCGGCGCGGTGCTGCTGCCGTTCTTCGCGGTCGACGGCTTCACCGTGAGCGCGCTCGTCGCGCAGGTCGTCGGCGTCGGCGTCATCGCGGTCTGGACGGTCGCCGCGACCGGCCTCGTCTTCGGCGTCATCAAGGCGCTGGGCGAGATCCGCGTCACCCGCGACCACGAGCTCGAGGGGCTCGACTCCTCCGAGCACGGCGTCGACACCTACCCCGAGTTCGGCCGCCCCGACACGGCCGCCGACGGCGGCTTCGTCGAGGACGAGAGCGGCGTCATCCGCGCCGACGGCGGCGAGGCGAACGACGGCGGCATCAAGATGGTGACCGCCTTCATCCGCCCGGACAAGCTCTCGGCGGTCAAGACCGGCCTCGCGGAGATCGGCGCGCCCTCGCTGACGGTGACGAACGTCTCCGGCCGCGGCAGCCAGCCCGCCAAGAAGGGCCAGTGGCGCGGCGAGGAGTACACGGTCGACCTCCACCAGAAGGTGAAGATCGAGTGCGTCGTCGCGGACATCCCCGCCGGCGACGTGGCCGAGGCGATCAGCGAGGCCGCACAGACCGGCGAGAAGGGCGACGGCAAGGTGTTCGTCCTCCCCGTCGAGGACGCCTACCAGATCCGGACCGGCGAGCGGGGGCGCAGCGCGGTGTAGGCCCCCACGCACGCGACCGGGTCGGGTCCCCGATCCGGTCCGCCGATCGCCGATCCGCATCGCCCGCACACCGACCTCGGTCCGCACCCCGCACGCGGCGCGGACGCGGCCGCCGGGGGCGACGCGACGGAGGACCCCACTGGTACTGGTGCTCCCTCCGCGCGCCCGCCACCGTGTCACGTTCCGTGTCACCGCCCCCGCGGCCGCCGTAGCCGCCTGCCGGGTGACGCGTCCGGCTACCCGCGACGGGCCCGCCAGGCCGTCGCGGTTCGTCACCCGTTTCGATACCACACACCCGACCCGCCCAGCGGCGGCGTCCGCCGCGACCCAGTAACTACTTTCGGCGTCACACCCCAAGGGCGGCGTATGAACCACGACCGTTCGCGCGAGCTGTACGACCGCGCGCTCTCGGTGCTGGCGGGCGGCGTGAACTCCTCGGTTCGCGCGACCCGACCGTACCCGTTCGTCGTCGAGCGCGGCGACGGCGCCCACGTGATCGACGCCGACGGCAACCGCTACCTCGACTACGTGATGGGGTACGGCCCGCTCCTGTACGGCCACGACCCGCCCGAGCGGGTGCAGTCGGCGGTCCAGCGCCACGCCAGCCAGGGCCCGATGTACGGCGGCCCCACGGAGGTGGAGGTGAAGCACGCCGAGTTCGTCGCCCGGCACGTCCCGTCGGTGGAGATGCTCCGGTTCGTCAACTCGGGCACGGAGGCCACCGTCTCGGCGGTCCGCCTCGCCCGCGGGTACACCGGGCGCGACGAGATCGTGATCATGCAGGGCGGCTACCACGGCGCCCAGGAGTCGACGCTGGTGGAGGCCGGCGACGACCCGTACCACACCCACCCCTCCTCGCCGGGCATCCCCGACGAGTTCGCCGAGCACACGATCGCCGTCCCGTTCAACGACGAGGACGCGATCCGGGAGGTGTTCGCCGAGCGCGGCGACGAGATCGCGGCGGTCATGACCGAGCCGATCCTGGCGAACTCGGGCATCGTCCACCCGGTCGAGGGCTACCACGAGACGCTCCGGGACCTCTGTGACGACCACGGCTCGCTGCTGATCTTCGACGAGGTGATCACCGGCTTCCGCGTCGGCGGCCTCCAGTGCGCCCAGGGGAAGTTCGGCGTCACCCCCGACGTGACCACCTTCGGGAAGATCATCGGCGGCGGCTTCCCCGTCGGCGCGATCGGGGGCAAAGCCGAGGTCATCGAGCACTTCACGCCCGGCGGCGACGTGTTCCAGTCGGGCACCTTCTCGGGCCACCCGGTGACGATGGCCGCCGGCCACGAGTACCTGAAGTACGCGGCCGAACACGACGTCTACGACCACGTGAACGAACTCGGCGAGCGGCTCCGCTCGGGGATCCGGGACATCTGCGAGGACCAGGCGCCCGAGTACACCGTCGTCGGCACCGACTCGATGTTCAAGACGGTGTTCACCCGCGAGGCGCCCGACACCTTCGAGGGGCACTGCGAGGGCGGCTGCCGCCAGCGCGAGTCGTGTCCCCGCTTCGAGGCCTGCCCGAAGACCGGCGCCGACGTCGCCCGGGCGGCCACCGAGCGCTGGGAGCGCGTGTTCTGGCAGGAGATGAAGGACTGCGGGATCTGGCTGACGGCGAACCAGTTCGAGTCGCAGTTCGTCTCCTACGCCCACACCGAGGCGGACGTCGAGGAGACGCTGGAGGCGTACAAGGAGGCGCTGTAGGCCGGCGACCGTGGGGGCCCCGACCCGACTCGACCCGACTCGACCCGACTCGACCCGACCCGACTCGACCCGACTCGACCCGACCCGACTCGACCCGACTCGACCCGACTCGACCCGACCCGACTCGACCCGACTCGACCCGATCTACCCCCTGAGCCGGCGGAGCAGCCGCGAGACGAGCCCGCCGGACCGGCGCTCGGGCACGTCGTCCCACAGCGTGAACGCCGCGACCACGTCCGCCTCGCGGCTGGCGACCGCCTCCTCGCGCTCGGGCGCGACGACGCCGAGGGTGATCTCGTAGTGGCCGTAGTACCCCAGCTTCAGTAGCTGGCGCTCGCGGAAGTCGACGACGAACTCCCGGACGTCCTCGGGGATCTCCGGGGCGACGAGGACGAACGAGAAGTCGGTCCCGAAGTGCTCCTCGTCGGCCTCGACGCGCTCGTCGGCCAGCCGGTGGCCGAGGTCGACGAGCCGCTCCAGCTCCCGGACGGTCGCCGAGTCGACCCGGCGGGCGAACAGGTGCTCGTCGCTGTGGTGGTTTGCGTAGTCGAGCGACGGGTGGAAGAACTCCTTCTGGGAGGCGATCCGCATGTTCCCGTAGAGGTCGAACCGCTCGCCGAGCGCGCGGTGGTCGCGCTCGAGGTCGTAGTTGAACATGAGGCGGTCGCTGACGCGGTCGAGGTACTCGTCGTCCCACACGGGGACGTCCTCGTAGGCGTCGCCGTCGAGTACCCGCCCGTGCTCGTCGGTCCGCGGCTCCTCGCCGTCCGCCCCGGTTGCCCCGGCCGTCGCCGGGTCGACGCCGCCGCCGAGCGCGCCGCCGGGGTCGTCCCCGCCGCCGTCGGCGGCCCCGCCCGGTCGCCCGCCGCCCTCGTCCTCGCTCATCTCACGACTCCGGCTCGTACGGGTGGACGTCGTCGACGGCGGGCGCGCCGACGGCGAGCGTCGTCACCGGCGCGTCGGCGTCCGCGGGGTTGTGCGCCCGTTGCGGGCTCTCAGGCTCGACCGCGAACAGCGACCCCTCAGGCACCTCGTAGGTCCCCTCGGGGGTCTCGACGTGGAGCGTCCCCTCGATCACGTAGAACAGCTCCTCCTGATCGTCGTGGTAGTGGTACGCCAGCGGGATCTCCTCGCCCGGCTCGGCGCGGAACCAGTTGGCCGCCATCTCCTCGAAGCCGGCGGCCTCGCTCACGCGTCTGAGCTCGCAGGGACGATCCGGCACCGGTTCCAGTTCGTCCGGGGTCACGACGTGGTATCCCATACCTCGCGGGAAGCCCACGGGGATGAAAAGCCCGTCGTCCGCGGTCGTCCGCGGCGACGACATCCGCGCGGAGGGTTTATCACCGTCGTCCACGACGGTGTGACCGATCACCATGGGATTCGGCGAACGTGAGACGTGCGGCCGGTGCTCGATGACGACGGTCGTCGACGCGACCGAGGACGGCGAAGGGGCGGCCGACCGCGACCCCTTCGGAGAGGAGCGCATCGAGGTCGACGACGACCAGCTCCGGCGGGCCTCGCCCGGCGCGTGGCTCGGCGGCGTCGTCTCGAAGATCGACGACGTGGCGACCCGGCTCACGTACGGCAAGCGGTGACCGCGGCGCCGCCCGCCGGACCGGACCGAGCCGTCGCCCGGCCGGCGGCCGCGTCCGACGGGCGCGTGACGATGGAGAGACGCTTATCCCGCTTCGGGTCGTAGCCGGCGCTCAATCGCATGGAAGAGAGCATCTCCGGCTTCAAGGTCCGCGGCGAGTGGGGCGACGTCGTCGAGCACGGCGAGCGCATCACTCGCGCCCTCCACGAGGCCGGGGCGCCGGACGTCGACCGCGACGCCTTCGAGGAGTGGGACGAGTGGCGCCCCAAGGCGCACGAGCGGCTCGGCGAGGACGTCAACGAGAAGACCGCCGACCAGGCCAGCGTCGCCGAGGGGAAAGGCGAGAAGGAGGGGAAGAGCCCCGAGGAGGACCTCCAGACCGCCGGCGAGAAGCTCTCGGAGTCGTACGAGCGCGTCGAGGACGGCGACAACGACGGCGCGCTCGACTCCTGGAAGGACTCCATCGACCACGTCGCCCGCGCGGCCGACTCCGCCGGCCGGAAGGCCGTCCGGAAGTTCGAGAACACCGTCTACCGGCGGGTCATGACCCAGATGGCGCCGTACTACTTCGACAACGAGCTCGTCTCGGCGAACATCCAGAAGTCCACCCGTGGCGAGGGCGGCCCGGAGTTCATCTTCGAGGTGAACGTCAACGACGACGACCTGAAGGACGAGGTGTCCGAGCGGCTCGCCGGCTACGAGGACGACGTGGACCGCTGGCACGTCGACACGCCGAAGGAGGTCGAGGGCGCCGAGGCCGCCGAGGGCGCCGAGGCGCCCACGGAGACGGTCGAGGAGGGCAACGAGGGGGAGTCCAGCCCGACGACGAACTGAGGCCGCGCCGTCGGCCGTCTCGGTCGGCGTCGGGGTGGAGAAGCCCGACGACGAACTGAGGTCGCTCCGGCGACCGGGACGGTCGGCGCCCCCCTACTCCGTCGCGACCGGCTCCTTCAGCTCCACCCGGTAGCCGAACGGGTCACGGACGTACACCGCGCCCGCCTCCCCGGTCGCCCCCAGCGGGCTGTCCAGTTCCGTCTCGACGTCGATCCCGGCGGCCGCGAGGCGGTCCTTCACCGTCTCGACGTCCTCCTCGACGACGAGCGCGACGTGGTCGTAGTTCGTCGCCTCCGGCGGCTCGAAGTCCTCCGTGGGCCACAGGTGGATCACGTGTTCCGGGGCGAGGCGCACGTCGAAGAACGGCTTCTCGCCCGACTCGAAGCGGTCGACGCCCTCCAGGTCGAGGCCGAGGCCGTCGGCGTAGAAGGCGCGCGCGTCGGCCAGCCCGTCCCCGGGGATCCGGAGGTTCACGTGGTCGATGGTGCGGACGTTCACGGCGGGAACTCCGGGCGGGGAGACAAGAAACATAACGCCGGCCCGCGCAGTTCCGGGCATGCAGCCGCTCGAAGTCGACGCCGGCGAGCTCACGGCCGAGGAGATCATCGACGCCCTCCGGGAGGGGCGCCGGGTCGTCGTCACCGCCGACCTGTTCGGGAGCGAGCGGAAGCTCACCCTCCGTCACGACGGGGAGACGTACTACTGCGACACGCCCACGCGGCTCCACAAACACGACGACGAGGACGGGATGCTCACCTGTATCCGGCGGATGGGCTACGCCCGGGACGACGGGGAGGGGGCGGACGCGAGCGACGAGGCCGGAGCGGAGCCGGGCGACCGAGACGGGACGGACGCCGCCGAGTCCGAAGCGGAGCGGTGAGCTCCGGGCCCGCCGGCCGGCGGCGACGGCGATACCGTCGGGGACCGCCGGGGTTTATTCACGGAGGCGCCGTCGGTACGGACGACATGAGCGAGACGCCGGACATGGAGGACCTCATCGACACGAACGACCCCAGCTTCGGCCACGTGATGGCGTGCGTCTTCGGCATCCAGGAGCACGAGAGCCGGACGTACCTCCGCCTGCTGGAGAACCCCGGCAGCACCGTCGAGGAGCTCGCGGACGTGCTGGAGCGCGACCGGTCGAACGTGAACCGCTCGCTCACGACGCTCCTGGAGAAGGGGCTGGCCGAGCGCGAGCGCCGGCTGCTCGACCCCGGCGGCTACGTGTACCAGTACACCGCCACGCCGCTGCCGGAGGCGAAGGAACTCCTCCACGAGGCGCTCGACGAGTGGGCCGAGACGGTCCACGAGGTCATCGAGGAGTTCGGCGAGGAGACGGAGTAGCGGCCCCGGCCCCCGGTCCGTCCGGGTTCGCGGATCGTCTCGCTCTACTGTCGGGGCGGGGCGGCACGGGACCGCTCCGCCGTCCGCCGGGGCCTCCCGTCGGTCGGCCCCGCGCCGTTCGCCATCGCTGGCACTACCCGCCACGAACGGCCGACTTTTACCCGGCGAGTTCGACCGCTACCGCATGAGCCTCTCCCTCGACGCGCCGGCCCAGGACGCCCCGGCGGTCGCCGACGACGACGTCTGGCTGGAGTGTATCGCGTGCGGCGCGCAGTTCGCCCCCTTCGACGCCGTCCGCTTCACCTGCAACGACTGCGACGGCCTGCTGGAGGTCCGCTACGCGGACCCGCCGACGTTCGCCGACTTCGAGGGCGAGGGAGTCTGGCGGTACGCGGCCGCGCTTCCCTTCGAGGAGGGCGAGGCGCGGAGCGCCTCGGACGGAGCCGCCGGAGGCGGCGGAGCGTGGTACTCGCTGCCGGAGGGCGACACCCCCCTCCACGAGGTGCCGCGGCTCAGCGAGGACCTCGGCGTGAACCGCCTCCGGATCAAACACGAGGGGATGAACCCGACCGGCTCGTTCAAGGACCGCGGGATGACCGTCGGCGTCCGCGTCGCGCGCGAGCTCGGCGTCGGCCGGCTCGCGTGCGCCTCCACCGGCAACACCTCCGCCGCACTGGCCGCCTACGGCGCCCGCGCGGGCATGGAGACGCTCGTGTTGCTCCCGGCGGGGAAGGTCGCCGCCGGCAAGGTCGCGCAGGCGAGCCTCCACGACGCGCGCATCCTCGAGGTCGACGGCAACTTCGACGCCTGCCTCGACATCGTGCAGGACCTCGCGGCCCGCGGGGAGGTGTACCTGCTCAACTCGCTGAACCCGTTCCGGCTGGAGGGCCAGAAGACGATCGGCTTCGAGATCCTCGAGGAGTTCCGCGAGGACTACGGCCGCCTCCCCGACCGGATCGTCCTCCCCGTCGGCAACGCGGGCAACACCGCGGCGCTGTACAAGGCGTTCCGCGAGCTCGTCGCCGCCGGCGCGATGGACGCCGACGAGGTGCCCGCGCTGACGGGCGTGCAGGCCGCCGGCGCGGCGCCGATGGTCGAGGCCATCGAGAACGGCGCCGACGAGGTGCGCCGCTGGGAGTCGGTGGAGACGCGCGCGACCGCCATCCGCATCGGCAACCCGGTGAACGCCCCGAAGGCGCTGCCGGGGATCCGCGCGACCGGCGGCACCGCCGTCGCCGTCGACGACGAGGCGATCACCGAGGCGCAGCGCGACCTCGCCCGCGAGGGCGTGGGCGTCGAGCCCGCCTCCGCCGCCTCCGTCGCCGGCCTCCGGAAACTCCGCGAGGCGGGCCGCGTGGACGCCGACGAGGACGTGGTGTGTCTCACGACCGGCCACCTGCTGAAGGACCCCGACGCCGCCTACGAGGCCGGCGGCGATCCCGAGCCCGTCGACAACTCCACCGAGGCGGTGCTGGAGCACATCGGCGCGAAGTAGGCCGGCGGCGACCCGGCCGACCGTCTCCGGACTCCCGCGCGTTATCCGGATCGCCCGCGTGACTCGCCCGTCACCCGCGCGTCCGACGCGGGTTTTTGCGGCCTCGGGTGGTACATGTGAACATGGCGAGGGACCCAGGAGACCGGGGACCGTCGGCGGACGCGGGGCGAGCGCCGCGAGGGCGGACGGCGGGGCGCGAGACGGCGGAACGGGCGGTCGATCGGGAGGCGACGGAGCGCGAGGCGGACGGGGAGGGGACGACGGGACGGGCGGCGATCGGTCGGACCGCGGCGGAGCAGGAGGCGACGGACCGCGAGACGCCGACCGACGGGGTCGAGTCGACGGCGGGACGGGCGACCGCGGAGGCGGTCGAGGAACTGCGCGCGGAGAACGAGCGGCTTCGGAACCGACTGGCGGCGCGGCGGCGCGAGCGGGAGGGGATCGTCGACCACTACGAGGCGCTGCTGGACGCCGCCCGCGACGGCTCCGACGGCCCCGACGGAAGCGACGGGGGGACCCACCCCGACCGCGTCGGCCGGGGACAGCGACCCGACGGGACCGGCGGGGAGGACGAGGGAGAACGGGAGCGAGACGGGGACGGAAGCGGGGGCGGCGTGAGTCACGGGCCGCCCGAGCGGTCGGTGCTCGAACGGGTCCTGGACCGCCTGCGACGCCCCTGAGCCGGGGTCGCCGACGGCCGGGTCAGCCGCTCTCCTCGCGGCCGTCGAGCGTGATCCGGGTCACCGAGATGATCCGGTCGTCGGCCATGAGACGCTCGACGGCGTCCTCGGGGAGCGGGTCGTCGAGGTTGTAGACGGTGAGCGCCTCGCCGCCGATGGTCTCGCGGGCGTTGAACATCCCCGCGATGTTGACGTCGGCGTCGCCGAGGACGGTCCCGATGAGGCCGATGACGCCCGGCTCGTCGCGGTTGCGCGCGACGAGCATCTGGCCGTACGGCCGGGCGTCGACGCGGTAGCCGTCGATGCGGACGATCCGGGGGTCGTCGCCGGCGAACAGCGTCCCGCAGACGGACAGCTCCGTGTCGCCGTCCTTCACGGTCACCGTGACGAGGCTCTGGAAGTCCTCGGCCTGGCGGGTCTTGCTCTCGGTGACCTCGATGCCGCGGTCCTTCGCGAGCTGCGGTGCGTTGACCGCGTTCACCTCGTACTCCAGCGGCGAGAACACGCCCTTCAGCGCGCTGGCTGTGACGAGCTCGACGTCCTCGGCGGCGATGTCGCCCTCGTAGTGGACCTCGACGCCGGAGATGCGCTCGCCGAGCAGCTGGGCGGCGATCTTGCCGGCGGTCTCGGCCACGTCGAGGTACGGCTCGATGCGCGGGAACGCCGACTCGTCGACCGAGGGGGCGTTGAGCGCGTTGACGACCGGCTCGTCCTCGAAGGCCGCAAGCACCTGCTTGGCGGTGTCGACGGCGACGTTCTCCTGGGCGGCCTCCGTGCTCGCGCCGAGGTGGGGCGTGACGATGACGTCGTCCACGTCGAGCAGCGGCGAGTCCGCCGGGAGGGGCTCCTCGGCGAACACGTCCAGCGCCGCGCCGGGGACGGGGCCGTCCTCGACGGCCTCGGCGAGGGCGTCCTCGTCGACGATGCCGCCGCGCGCGCAGTTGACGAGGTAGGCGTCGCCCATCGTCTCCAGCTCCTCGGCGCCGATCATCCCCTCCGTCTCGGGGAGCAGCGGCGTGTGGATGGTGACGAAGTCGGCGCGGGCGAGGCAGTCGTCGAGGTCGTCGACGAGCTCGGCGCCGAACTGGGCGGCGCGCTCCTCGTTGATGTACGGGTCGTAGACGACCAGATCCATCCCCAGCGAGTCGAGGCGCTTGGCGACCTCCTGGCCGACGCGCCCGAGGCCGACGATGCCGAGCGTCTTGTTGTTCACCTCCCGGCCGAGGTAGTCGCCCTTTGCCCACTCGCCCTCCTTGAGGCGGCCGTGCGCCTGCGGGATGGAGCGGGCGACCGCGAACGTCATGGCGACGGTGTGCTCGGCGGCCGCGCGGACGTTCCCCTCCGGCGCGTTCGCGACGACGACGCCGTGATCGGTCGCCGCCTCGATGTCGATGTTGTCGACGCCGATGCCGGCGCGCCCGACGATCACCAGCTCGGGGGCCGCCTCGAACACCTCGGCGGTCACCTCCGTCCCCGACCGCACGATCAGCGCATTCGCGTCGGCGACGGCCTCCAGCAGCGCCTCCCCCTCCAGTTCGTAGCCCGTGACGACCTCGTGGCCTGCGTCTCGGAGCGTCTCGATCCCCGCGTCGGCGATGGGGTCCGTGACGAGTACCTTCATGCCCGACCGGAGTTCCGGCGCGTGGTAAAGGCTTTCCACCTCGGCGGAACTCGCCCGGCGGAACTGTCCACGTAGATGGATATGTCACTCCCTCCGTCCGGGAGTAGGTACCACGTGTGTGTATTATCCGGCGGGCGCTGTGCCGGTGCTGCCGCGGCGACGGGACGCCGGCGAGGACCGTCCGAGCGGCCGCCCCGGGGCCGGTGACCGGGGGGCGAGCCCGGCCGGACGGTCGGTCCCGGAACGCTCGCCCGAGCCGGGGAGTTGAAGCCCCGGCCGCCGAACCGTGAGCCATGACGCGACTCGTGGCCTTCGACTTCGACGGGACGCTCTCGGACTCGGAGATGACGGTGCTGCTGGGCGAGCGGTGCGGCGTCGCCGACGAGATGGCCGACATCACCGAGCGGGCGATGAACGACGAACTCAGCTACGCCGAGAGCCTCCGGAGGCGCGCGGCGCTGCTGGAGCACCTGGAGGAGGCGGACGCCGAGGCGGCGTACGGAGCGGTCGAACTCCGCGAGGGCGCCGCCGACGTGATCGGGCGCCTGCGCGAGCGGGGGCACTACGTCGCCATCTTCACCGGCGGCTTCGAGCGCGGCGTCGCCCGCGCGCTGGAGAGCGCCGGCGCCGAGGTCGACGAGATCGTCGCCAACCGCCTGCCGATCCGGGGCGGCAGGCTGACCGGCGAGGTCGAGGGGCCGCTCGTCGAGGGGACGAAGGACGAGCAACTGGAGCGCGTCGCCGACGAGCAGGGCGTCCCGATGACCCGGACCGTCGCCGTCGGCGACGGCGCAAACGACCTCCCGATGCTGGAGGTGGCGGGGCTGGCCGTCGGCTACGAGCCCAAGCCCGCGGTCGAGCCGGCGTGCGACGCGGTCGTGGAGTCGATGTTCGAGCTCGCGGACCTGTTCGAGGCCGAGGGCGTCCTCGTCGGCGACGGCGGGGCGTAGGCCCCGGCGGGGAGACGATCGCCGCCGAGCGCGCGTCGCCTTCGATGGATTGAGGCGGGGACCGCCCCAAGCGCCGGCGATGAGCACGCCCGCGGAGGTCGACGCCGACGACCTGCGGTTCGCCGACCCGGACAACCCCTACCTGACGGACCCCGACACCGACTTCGCGCCCGTCGAGGACCTCGACGCCGACGAGGCCGAGCGCGAGGCCGCCCTGCTCCGGGCGGCGGTCCGCGAGCACGACTACCGCTACTACGCCGAGAACGACCCGCTGGTCGCCGACCGGACGTACGACGCGCTGTTCTCGCGGCTGGCGGAGCTGGAGGACGCCTTCGACCTCGACACGTCGGAGTCGCCGACGCGCCGCGTGGGGGGCGGCACCCTCGACGAGCTGGAGACGGTCGAGCACGCCGCGCCGATGCTGTCGATCGACCAGTCGGGCGACGCCGAGGACGTGCGCGAGTTCGACGAGCGCGTCCGGCGCGAACTGGGCGCGGACGCGGAGGTGACCTACTCGTGCGAGCCGAAGTTCGACGGCCTCTCGGTCGAGGTGGTGTACGAGGACGGGCGCTACGTGCAGGCGGCCACGCGCGGCGACGGCCGCGAGGGCGACGACGTGACCGAGCAGGTGCGGACGGTCCGCTCGGTCCCCGAGCGCCTCGGGGGCGACCCGCCCGGGACGCTGGCAGTTCGCGGGGAGGTGTTCATCCCCCGCGACGCCTTCCAGGAGCACAACCGCGAGCGCGTCGAGGCGGGCGAGGAGCCGTTCGCGAACCCCCGCAACGCCGCCGCGGGCACCCTCCGACAGCTGGACATCGACGCCGTCGCCGAGCGGCCGCTGGACTGCTTCTTCTACGACGTGCTCGGGTGGGAACCGGACAGCGACGCCGATCCGAACGCCCCGGCCCGTCCCGACACCCATCTCGGGGAACTGGACGCGCTGGACTCGTTCGGCCTGCACGTGAACGACCGGGCCGAACTCGCAGCCGACATCGAGGCGGCGATCGACTACCGCGACCGCCTCGCCGAGGAGCGCGAGGACCTCAACTACGAGATCGACGGCGTCGTGATCAAGGTGAACGACCGCGCCGCCTGCGAGGAGCTGGGGACGAAGGCCCGGAGCTACCGCTGGGCGTTCGCCTACAAGTTCCCCGCGCGCCACGAGGTGACGACCGTCGAGGACATCGTGGTGCAGGTGGGCCGCACCGGGCGGCTCACCCCGGTTGCGCTCCTCGACCCGGTCGACGTGGGCGGGGTGACGGTCTCGCGGGCGACGCTGCACAACCCCGACGAGATCGAGTCGCTCGGCGTGAACGTCGGCGACGAGGTGCGCGTGAAGCGCGCCGGCGACGTGATCCCGCAGGTCGCCGAGGTGGTCGAGTCCCGCAGCGACGCCCCCTACGAGTTCCCCGGGGAGTGTCCCGCCTGCGGCAGCGAGGTGGAGCGCGACGGGCCGCTCGCGTTCTGCCCGAACGGGCTGGCGTGTCCCGCCCAGGCCGAGCGCGCGGTCGTCCACTACGCCAGCCGCGGAGGGCTCGACATCGAGGGGCTGGGCGAGGAGTCGGTCGAACAGCTCCGGGAGGCGGGGCTCGTCGAGACCATCCCGGACCTGTACCGCCTGCCCGACCGCCGGGAGGAACTCGCCGCGCTGGAGGGGTGGGGCGAGACGAGCGCGGACAACCTGATCCGCGAGATAGAGGCCAGCACCGAGCCGGAGTTGGCGGAGTTCCTCGCGGCGCTCGGCATCCACGAGGTGGGCGAGGCGACCGCCCGCCGGCTCGCGCGCCACTTCGGCACCTTCGAGGCCGTCCGGACGGCGAGCGAGGAGGAGCTACAGGCGGTCGACGACATCGGCGAGACGGTCGCGCGGACGGTCCGCGACTTCTTCGAGGCCGAGCAGAACGCCCGCGTCATCGACGACCTCCTCCGGTACGTCGACCCCCAGCCCGACGACACCGAGACGGGCGACGCCCTCGACGGGCGCACCTTCGTGTTCACCGGGTCGCTGTCGACCACTCGCAGCGAGGCACAGGACCTGGTGGAGGCGCACGGCGCGAACGCGACCTCGTCGGTCTCTGGCAACACGGACTACCTCGTCGTCGGCGAGAACCCGGGGACGAGCAAGCGCGAGGACGCCGCGGCGAACGACGTGCCCGAACTGGACGAGGAGGCGTTCGCCGACCTCCTCGCGGACCACGGTATCGAGTGGCCGCCCGAAGAAGGGGAGGAATAGAGAACGGCGGTGGCGCGCGGCGGCGGGCCTCTGTGCCCGCCGGGAGCGCGCGAGGGATGAACGAGGAGCGAACGGGGTGAGCGACGAGTGAATCGGCTGGGGAGGTCGTGGCTGCCGTGCGGTGCTGTCGGGCGGGACTGAAAGGGGCCGGCGCTCCCGACGAAGCACGGCGACGCAAGCACCGCAGCGGAGGGAGCGGTAGCGACCGTAGCGAGGAGCGCAGCGAGCCGCGCGAGTCGAGAGCGTCGGGGGCTTTCGCGAGCGACAGCGCGGGCACCTCGACACTGACGAGAACGACGAGAGCGAATCCGGTTCGGTGGGAGTCTACAGGTCCTCGCCCTCGAACCGCCACAGTCCGAGCAGCGGCGGCACCAGCAGCCACGCCGCCAGCATCGCGAACGCCGCGATCTCCATCTGCGTCCCGTACTGGCCGGCCGCCTCGGTCCCGCCCCGTCCGGCGGCGAACAGGAGTCCGCCGACGAACTCGCCGGAGACGATCTTGAACGAGCCCGTGGGGTTGATCAGCCGGAGCAGCCGCAGCAGCTCCGAGCCGGCGATGGGGAGCCAACCCGGGCCGCCCGTCCCCAGGTACAGCCGCAGGGGGAACTGGATGGCGCCCCACAGCGGGACGAACAGGAAGTAGAGCCCGACGGCGCCGCCGATGGCGAGCCGGTTCGACGCCACCGCCGACGAGAAGCCGACGGCGATGGCGACGAACGCCGACGACAGCAGCAGCGTCAGCAGGATGTAGCCGAGGAACGTCCCGACCTGCAGCGACAGCGGGCCGATCGCGGCCACCAGCGCCGGCAGGAGGAACCCCACCGACACCGGGACGGCGATGGCGCCGGCGCGGCCGACCACCTTGCCGAACACCACGTCCGCCCGCGAGTGCGGCAGCGCGAGCAGCAGCTTCAGCGACCCCGACTCGCGCTCGCCGACGACGGCGTTGTACGAGACGACCAGCGCGATGAGCGGGATGAGCGTCGTGACGAGCGCGTCGCGGACGAAGATCGATCCGAGCAGCGCGCTCGTCGAGAGCGTCTGTCCCTCCCCCGGGCGGACGAGGTAGACGACCACCGAGACGAGCAGGACGAAGAACGCCGTCAGCCCCAGCAGCCAGCGCGAGCGGACGGCGTCCTGGAAGTCCTTGCGCGCGACGGCCTCCAGGCTCACGCCGACCACCCCCGGGGGCCGACCGCCGCGTCGCCGGCCGGCGTCATTCGGCCACCCCCGTGTCGGCGGCGGTGGCGTCGCCGCCGTCGGTCCCGGCGCCGCCGTCCTCCGCGTACGTGAGGAACAGGTCCTCCAGGCTCGCCTCCTCGGTGGTGAAGTCCTTCACCGTGACGCCGGCGTCCTCTAACGCCCCGATCACCTTCGTCTTCGCGTCGCTCTCACAGGAGACGGAGACGGTGCCGCCGTCGGTCGCCGCCGAGGAGACGCCGGCGAGCGCGCGGACGCCCTGCAGATCCTCCTCGCTGGCGGCGTCGACAGTGACGACCAGTTGCTCCTCGCCGCCGACGGCCTCGCGCAGGCCCTCGATGGAGTCCTCGGCGACGAGTTCGCCCTCGCGCAGGATGCCGACGCGGTCGCAGACGGCCTCGACCTGCCCGAGCACGTGGCTGGAGAAGAACACCGTCGCGCCGCGGTCGGCCTCGGTTCGGACGATCTCGCGCATCTCCTTGGCGCCGGTCGGGTCCAGCCCCGAGGAGGGCTCGTCGAGGATGAGGATCTCGGGCTCGCCGACGAGCGCCATCCCGAGGACGAGCCGCTGGCGCATCCCCTTGGAGTAGTCGCCCGCGCGGCGGTCGGCGGCGTCGGCGATCCCGACGCGCTCCAGCACGGCGTCCACGTCGCCATCGAGCTCCTTCGATCGCATGGCGAACTCGACGTGCTGGCGGCCGGTGAGCCGCTCGTACACGTCGTACCCCTCCGGGAGGACGCCCGTACGGCGGCGCACCTCCACCGACTCCGCCTGCGCGTCCCGCGAGAGCACCCGCACGGTGCCGCTCGTCGGGCGGACGAAGTCGAGGAGCATGTTGATCGTCGTGGACTTGCCGGCGCCGTTCGGACCGAGGAAGCCGAACACCTCGCCCTCCTCGACCGCGAGGTCGAGGTCGCGGACGGCCGTGACGTCGCCGTACCGCTTCGTGACTCCCTCCAATTCGATGGCGGCCATATACCGCCCGCTTCCGCCGGTCTCCGCTTTAGGCTTTGGGAGTCCGTTCGTCACCCGGCAGACGTTGCCGTAACTGGCGCGCATAACCGTCCGGGGGAATATTCCCGTCGTACATGACCGACGACGCCGACGCGCCGCGGGGCGACTGGCGCGAGCGGACGCGGGCGCTCCACGCCGGCTGGCGGGGGGATCCCGCGACCGGCGCCCGCGCGCCGCCGATCTATCAGACCACCTCCTACTCGTTCCCCGACGCCGACACCGCCGCCGACCTGTACGCCCTGGAGCGCGAGGGCGACGTGTACACGCGCATCTCCAACCCAACGACCCGGGTGCTGGAGGAGCGCCTTGCGGACCTGGAGGGGGGAACCGACGCCGTCGCCACCGCCTCGGGGATGGCCGCCATCGACACGGCGACGAGCCTGCTCGCCCGCGCCGGCGACAACGTCGTCGCCAGCGCCGACATGTACGGCGGCACGAGCGCCTACCTCGCGCACATCGCCTCCCGCCGCGGCGTCGAGACGCGGACGGTCGACACCCTCGAGTACGACGCCTACGAGGAGGCCGTCGACGACGACACCGCCTTCGTCCACGTCGAGACGCTGGCGAACCCCTCGCTCGTCACGCCCGACTTCGAGCGGGTCGCCGACATCGCCCACGAGCACGCCGTCCCGCTGGTCGTCGACAACACGTTCGGGACGCCGGCGCTGTGCAACCCGATCGACCACGGCGCCGACGTCGTGTGGAACTCCACCACCAAGTGGATCCACGGCGCGGGCACCACGGTCGGCGGCGTCCTCGTCGACGGCGGCACCTTCCCGTGGGATCACCCGGACGCCGACTACCCGGAGCTGTCGGGGGAGAACCCCGCCTTCGGCGTCGACTTCTCCGAGCGATTCGGCGAGCGGGCGTTCGCGCAGGTCGCGCGCCACCGCGGCGTCCGCGCCCTCGGGAACCCGCAGTCACCCTTCGACGCCTGGCAGACCCTCCAGGGCCTCTCGACGCTCCCCATCCGCATGGAGAAGCACTGCGAGAACGCCCGGATCGTCGCCGAACACCTCCGCGACCACCCCGCGGTCGCGTGGGTGACGTACCCGGGCTTCGAGGACCACCCGACCCACCGCAACGCCGCCGAGTACCTCGACGACTTCGGCGGCATGGTCGTGTTCGGGCTGGAGGACGGCTTCGTCGCCGGGAAGCGGCTCTGCGAGGAGGTGGAACTGATCTCGTTCCTCGCGAACATCGGCGACGCGCGGTCGCTGCTCATTCACCCCGCGAGCACGACCCACGCCCAGCTCACCGAGGAGGAACAGGCGGCCGCGGGCGTCAGCCCGGACCTGCTTCGCCTGTCGGTCGGCATCGAGGACCCCGCCGACATCGTGGCCGACCTCGACCGCGCCATCGCGGAGGCGACGCGATGACGGCCGTCGAGTCCGTCGGCGAGTTCCGCTTCGAGTGCGGCGAGTCCGTGTCAGACCTCACGCTCGCGTACGAGACGTACGGCGAGTTCGACGGTGATAACGCGGTGCTCGTCTGTCACGCCCTCACCGGAAGCCAGCACGTCTCGAACGCCCCCCGCAGCGAGGAGCACGACGCCGACGCCGTCGGCGGCGGCGCGGACGGGGGCGACGACGCGGGCGGCGAGGGCGACGACGAGGAAGGCGGAAGCGACGCCGACGCCGGGGACGGCCCGACGGGCACCCCGGGCGTCCAGACGGCGGGGCAGGCCCGCGCGTGGTGGGACGACGTGGTCGGGCCGGGGAAGGCCATCGACACGACCGAGTACTACGTCGTCTGCGTGAACGTCCCCGGCTCCTGTTACGGCTCATCGGGGCCGCCGTCGGAGGGCCCGGACGGCGAGCCGTGGGGCACCGACTTCCCGCCGGTGACGGTCGGCGACTGGACGCGCGCCCAGCGGCGGCTCCTCGACCGGATCGGCGTCGGCCGCCTGCACGCCGTCGTCGGCGGCAGCGTCGGCGGCATGAACGCAGTCGACTGGGCGAAGCGCTACCCGGACGACGTACGCCGCGTGGCCGCCGTCGCGACGGCGCCGCGGCTGGACACGCAGTGCCTCTCGCTCGACGCGATCGCGCGACGAGCCATCACCACGGACCCGAACTGGAACGGCGGCGACTACTACGGCGCCGACCGACCGAACCCGGACGACGGGCTCGCGCAGGCCCGCCGGATCGGCCACGTGATGTACCTCTCGAAGGCGTCGATGGCGCGGAAGTTCGGCCGCCGCGCGGCCGGCCGCGGCGCCTTCGGCGACGCGCCGCCGGACCCGACGGGCCGGTTCTTCCCCTACCGCGAGGTGGAGTCGTACCTGGATTACAACGCCGACTCGTTCACCGGCCGGTTCGACGCCAACAGCTACCTCTATCTCACCCGCGCGATGGACGAGTACGACCTCGCGGCCGGCTACGGCTCCGACGCGGAGGCGCTGGCCGCCTTCGAGGGCGAGTTGCTCGCGCTGTCGTTCACGGGCGACTGGCACTTCACCGTCGAGGAGTCGCGCCTGCTCGCCGAGGCCGCCCGCGAGGCGGAGGTGCCGACGGCCCACCACGTCGTCGAGTCCGACCACGGCCACGACGCGTTCCTCGTCGAACCCGAGTCCGTGGGGCCGCCGCTGCGCGACTTCCTCGCCGACGGCGTCGACGGGCGCGCCGTCCGCGACGAGGGCGAGGAGGACCCCGCCGAGGAGCGCGCGGGGGGGCCCGAGCGCGCGCCGGTCCACGCGAGCCTGTTTCCGGGATAATATCCCACGGACGATCGCCCGACTCGAACACGTTCGGGCGCGTCCGGAACGCCGGCGATTCTCCGTGGCGACGGTAGCGGTTAGCCGTCGGCCCCGGTAGTGCGGACCGACATGTCGGAGGGAGATACCGACGGCTACGGCTTCCGAACGCGCAGCGTCCACGAGGGGGCGGAACCCGACCCGGCCACGGGCGCGCGGGCGCCGCCGATCCAGCAGACGACCTCCTACGTGTTCGACGACGCCGACCACGCCGCGCGGCTGTTCGCGCTGGAGGAGGAAGGGTACATCTACAGCCGGCTGCTCAACCCCACGGTCGCGCGCCTCGGCGAGCGCCTCGCGTCGCTGGAGGGCGGCGTCGGCGCCGTCCCGACCGCCTCCGGGATGGCGGCGTTCGACCTCGCGACGTTCCTGCTCGCCTCCGCCGGCGACAACGTCGTCTCCGCGTCGTCGCTGTACGGCGGCACCTACACCTACCTCACGCACACGGTGGAGCGACGGGGGATCGAGACGCGCTTCGTCGACACGCTCGACTACGACGCCTACGCAGACGCGATCGACGGCGACACCGCGTTCGTCCACCTGGAGACGATCGGAAATCCGGCGCTCGTCACCCCGGACATCGAACGGGTCGCCGGGATCGCCCACGAGCACGGCGTCCCGCTGTTCGTGGACAACACGTTCGCGACGCCGCACCTCTGCCGGCCGGTCGAGCACGGCGCCGACCTCGTGTGGGAGTCGACGACCAAGTGGATCCACGGCTCCGGCTCCACGGTCGGCGGCGTGCTCGTCGACGGCGGCTCGTTCCCGTGGGGAGAGCACGCGGGCCGGTTCCCGGAGCTTGGCGCCGACAACCCCGCCTACCACGGCGTCAACTTCGCCGAGCGGTTCGGGGAGGCCGCGCTCACCTACGCCGCCATCGCGCGCGGCCTGCGCGACCTGGGAAGCGCGCAGTCGCCGTTCGACGCGTGGGTGACGATGCAGAAACTGGAGTCGCTGCCGATGCGGATGGACCGCCACTGCGCGAACGCACGGCAGGTCGCCGAGCACCTCGCCGATCACCCGGCCGTCGAGTGGGTGACGTACCCGGGGCTCCCGGACCACGAGACCCACGCGGAGGCGTCGGAGTACCTCGACGGCGGCTACGGCGGCATGATCGCCTTCGGGCTGGCGGACGGCTACGAGGCCGCCCGGGGCACCGTCGAGAACACCGAGCTCGCGTCGTTGCTGGCGAACGTCGGCGACGCCAAGACGCTCGTGATCCACCCGGCGAGCACCACCCACCAACAGCTCACCGAGGAGGAGCGGCTGGCCGCGGGCGTCACCGACGACATGGTCCGGCTCTCGGTCGGCGTGGAGGACCCCGACGACATCGTCGCCGACCTCGACCGCGCCATCGCGGAGGCGACGCGGTAGTCGCGGCTCCGGAGGGGCTGACAGGCGGCCCGGGCGACCCGGCCGGTCGCGGCGGCGGTCGGATCGGGTCGAGGCGCCGACGGTCGGGCCGCGCGCCCGCCTCGCCGTCGGCGGCAGTTCTCAGCGTCGCATCGGCGCGACTGGTCCCGTATTCCTATTTGAACCGTCGCCCCGCTCCGTGCGACGAGACACGGCGGCCGGCGAGGTCGCCGGCGAGCGGGTGCCGGCCGGGTCTGTCGCGGCGGCAACGTTTTACTGCCGGTCGGTCGACGGGTCGCGCATGAACTACCGCGAGGTGGAGGCGACCGGGGAGTACCTGGCGAGTCTGGACAACGGGGCGGACTGGCGCGAGGAGATCGAATCGCTCGCCGACGAGGTGGAGGCGGACGCGGCGTGGTTCAACGCCATGGGCGCCGTGCAGGACGCCGAGGTGTGGTTCTACGACCAGGACGACACGGAGTACCGGTCGGTGTTCTTCGACGAGGCGCTGGAGGTGGCCGCCTGCGTGGGCAACGTCGCGTGGCTGGACGGCGAGCGCTTCGCCCACACCCACGCGGTGCTCTCGCGCCGCAGCGGGCAGGCGCTGGCGGGCCACCTGAACGCGGGGACCGTGTTCGCGGGCGAGGTGTACCTCCGCGCGTTCGAGGAGCCGCTGGAGCGCGAGCACGACGAGGTGACCGACCTCGACCTCTGGCTGTAGGGGCACCGGGGGACGGGTCCGGCTCGACGGGAGCCGACGGGTGAGTGGGACGCGAACCGCTTATCACCCTCCCCCGCACAGGAAGGTGACGTGCACGGACGACCCCGACACGCGGGCCGAGGCGGCGCGACCGCCGTCGACGCGACGCCGGCTCCGGGGTCGTCGCCGACGACGACGCGACAGCGGTGCGACGCTGGCGGGAAGACGGCCGGGAGGTCGACCGAGGAACCGACGGAGGCGACGCGATGAGACCGGACGACGAGCGCTACTTCACGCGGATCGAGGACAGGCTGGACGAGGCGTTCGACCGCGCCGAGGCCGCGAAGGCGCGGGGGATGGATCCGGAGACGGAGATCGAGATCCCCGTCGCCCGCGACATGGCCGACCGCGTCGAGAACATCCTGGGCATCCCCGGCGTCGCCGAGCGCGTCCGCGAACTGGAGGGGGAGATGTCCCGCGAGGAGGCGGCCCTGGAGCTGGTGACCGACTTCGTCGAGGGAACCGTCGGCGACTTCGACAGCCGCGCGGGCAAGATCGAGGGCGCGGTCCGGACCGCCGTCGCCCTGCTCACCGAGGGGGTCGTCGCCGCCCCCATCGAGGGGATCGACCGCGTCGAGATCCTGGAGAACGACGACGGCACCGAGTTCATCAACGTCTACTACGCCGGCCCGATCCGCTCTGCGGGCGGGACGGCGCAGGCGCTGTCGGTGCTCGTGGGCGACTACGCCCGCGCCCTGCTGGGCATCGAGGAGTACCGCGCCCGCGACGACGAGATCGAACGCTACGCCGAGGAGGTCGCGCTGTACGACAAGGAGACCGGCCTCCAGTACACGCCCAAGGACGCGGAGACGAAGTTCATCGCCGAGCACATGCCGATCATGCTCGACGGGGAGGCCACCGGCGACGAGGAGGTCTCCGGCTTCCGCGACCTAGAGCGGGTGGACACCAACTCCGCCCGGGGCGGCATGTGCCTCGTGCTCGCGGAGGGGATCGCGCTGAAGGCGCCGAAGATCCAGCGCTACACCCGCCAGCTCGAGGAGGTCGACTGGCCGTGGCTCCAGGACCTCATCGACGGCACGTACTACGACGACGGGGCCGGCGACGAGGCGGCCGCCGAGGACGCGGACGACGGAGCCGACGCCGGCGACGCCGGCGGCGAGGGTGGCGAGGGTGACGCCGACTGCGACGCGGACGGCGCCGCGGGAGGGGACGCCGACGACGGCGCCGGCGACGGGCTGGCCGGCTCACCGCGGGTCGACCCCTCCGAGAAGTTCCTGCGCGACCTGATCGCCGGGCGGCCCGTCTTCGGCCACCCCTCGGAGCCGGGCGGGTTCCGCCTGCGGTACGGCCGCGCGCGCAACCACGGCTTCGCGACCGCCGGGGTCCACCCGGCGACGATGCACATCGTCGACGACTTCCTCGCGACGGGCACGCAGATCAAGACCGAGCGACCCGGGAAGGCCGGGGGGGTGGTGCCCGTCGACTCCATCGAGGGGCCGACCGTCCGCCTCGCCAACGGCGACGTGCGCCGCATCGACGACCCGAAGGAGGCCAAGGAGGTCAGGAACGGCGTCGAGGAGGTGCTCGACCTGGGCGAGTACCTCGTCAACTTCGGCGAGTTCGTCGAGAACAACCACCCGCTCGCGCCCGCCTCCTACGTCCGCGAGTGGTGGGAGCAGGACCTCGCCGAGGCGGGCGCCGACCTCCAGGCGCTGGAGGACGACCTGACGACGGACCTGGACGACCCCGACGCCGAACAGGCGCTCGCGTGGGTCGAGGAGTACGACGCGCCGCTGCACCCCGCCTACACCTACTGCTGGCACGATATCACGGTCGACGAGTACGACGCCCTCGCCGACGCGGCCGCCGCGGGCGAGGTGACCGGCGACCTGCTCGTCGTCGAGAACGCCGACACCGTTCGGCGGGCGCTGGAGAAGCTACTCGTCGAGCACACCCAGACCGAGGACGCCCTCCGGATCCCCGACTTCCGCCCCCTCCTGCGGCAACTCGGGGTCACGGACGGCCTCCGCCGCGAGTGGACGCCGGAGGATCTCCCCGGGGAGGCGCGCGGGTGGGACGACGGGGACAACGCGATCCGCGCGGTCAACGAGGTGGCCGACTTCGAGGTGCGCGAGCGCGCGCCGACCCGTATCGGCAACCGGATGGGCCGCCCCGAGAAGTCCGAGAGCCGCGAGCTCTCCCCGGCGGTCCACACCCTCTTCCCGATCAAGGAGCTCGGCGGGAGCCAGCGCTCGGTCGGCGACGCCGCCCGCGAGCGCACCGACCAGGGGCGGGGGGTGTACGACGTGCTCGTCGGCGAGCGCGAGTGCCCCGACTGCGGCGAGCACACCTTCAAGACGCTGTGTCCGGAGTGCTCGACGCACACCGAGCCGTACTACGAGTGCGACGAGTGCGGCACCGTCTGCGAGCCCGACGAGTCCGGCCGCGTGGAGTGCCCCCGCTGCGAGCGCGAGGTGGAGAGCCCGGACTGGCACACGGTCGACCTCAACGACGAGTACCGGTCGGCGCTTGAGCGGGCGGACGAGCGCGAGGCCAGCTTCGAGATCCTGAAGGGCGTCCAGGGGCTGTCCTCCTCGGACAAGACGCCCGAACCCATCGAGAAGGGGATCTTCCGCGCGAAACACGGCGTCTCCTCGTTCAAGGACGGCACTGTCCGCTACGACATGACCGACCTCCCGGTCACGTCGGTCCGGCCCGAGGAGCTGGACGTGACGGCCGACCACTTCCGGGAACTGGGCTACGAGACCGACATCGACGGCGAGCCGCTCGTCCACGACGACCAGTTGGTCGAGCTGAAGGTGCAGGACATCGTCCTCTCGGACGGCGCCGCCGACCACATGATGAAGACGGCGGACTTCGTCGACGAACTGCTCGCCGACTTCTACGACCTGGAGCCGTTCTACGAGGTGAACGAGCGCGACGACCTCGTGGGCGAACTGGTGTTCGGGATGGCTCCCCACACCAGCGCCGCCGTGGTCGGGCGCGTAGTGGGCTTCACGAGCGCGGCGGTCGGCTACGCGCACCCGTACTTCCACGCGGCGAAGCGTCGGAACTGCTTCCACCCGGAAACGAAGCTCTGGTACCGCGACGAGGGGGACGAGTGGCACTACGGCCGGATCGACGAGTTCGTCGAGGACCGGCTGGACGATCCGAGCGAGGACGACTTCGGGACACTCGTGTCGGAACTCGACGGCGACGTGTTCGTCCCGTCGGTGACGGAGGAGGGCGAGGAAGTGCTGAAACCGGTCGAGGCGGTGTCGAAGCACGTCGCCCCCGACCACATGGTCCGCGTGGAGACCGCGAGCGGGAGAGCGATCACGGTGACGCCGGACCACCGGCTCTGTCGGCAGCGCGACGGCGTCGAGAAGGTGGAAGCGACCGAACTGTCCGTCGGCGACGAACTGTCCGTGCCGTCGTCGCTGCCGGGCGGGGGAAGCGGCTCGATGGATGTCGCCTCCCCCCGTCCGATTCACGCCGACGGCGGACGCACGGTCGATCCCGTCGAATCGGTGGAGTACGTCGAGAGCGACACCGAGCACACGTACTGTCTCACCGTCGAGGAGACGCACACGCTCGTCACGAACGGCATACACGCCGCCCAGTGCGACGGCGACGAGGACTGCGTCATGCTCCTCATGGACGGCCTGCTCAACTTCAGCAAATCGTACCTCCCGGACAAGCGCGGGGGACAGATGGACGCGCCCCTCGTCATGTCCTCGCGGATCGACCCCTCGGAGATCGACGACGAGGCGCACAACATGGACATCGTCCGGCAGTACCCCCGGGAGTTCTACGAGGCGACCCTGGAGATGGCCGACCCCGGCGAGGTCGAGGACCTCATCCGGATCGGCGAGGACACCCTCGGCACCGACGACGAGTACCGCGGCTTCGACCACACCCACGACACGACCGACATCGCGCTCGGGCCCGACCTCTCGGCGTACAAGACGCTCGGGTCGATGATGGACAAGATGGACGCCCAGCTGGAGCTCGCCCGGAAGCTCCGCGCGGTCGACGAGACCGACGTGGCCGAGCGGGTCATCGAGTACCACTTCCTGCCGGACCTCATCGGCAACCTCCGGGCGTTCTCCCGCCAGGAGACCCGGTGTCTCGACTGCGGGGAGAAGTACCGCCGGATGCCGCTCACGGGCGACTGCCGCGAGTGCGGCGGCGACATGACGCTCACCGTCCACCGGGGCTCGGTGAACAAGTACATGGACGTCGCCCGCCGCGTCGCCGAGGAGTTCGGCTGCCGGGAGTACACGAAACAGCGGCTGGAGATCCTCGAACGGTCGCTCGAGTCCGTGTTCGAGAACGATAAGAACAAACAGGGGAGCATCGCGGACTTCATGTGACTCCCGAGGGGAGTTTTTCCGATTCGGTACGCCGTCACGCGATCGTCTCCCGGTTCTCTGGTGTCACAGAATCCCCGTACTGAGCCGTCGATCGCTCGCGTTCGTTCGACAGTCGCGCACCTCGTTGACAATACCCGTGCGATCGTTTAACAGATCAGCCGACGTACACGCGCGTATGGCCACCGAGCGAGAGGAGGACGAAGCCCGGGTGACGGACATTTCGGTCGGACAGAGCGTGTACGACGACGACGGCAACGAACTGGGGACGGTTCGGGGCATCGACGACGCCGGCTTCTACGTCCTCTCGACCGAGGACACCGGCCGGGTGACGCTGGAGGAGGCCCGCAGCGCCTTCGGGGAGTCGTACGTGATGTGGCGCTGCTGGGAGTGCGGCGAGATGGGGCAGATCGAGGGCGACCTCCCGGCGCAGTGCCCGGACTGCGGGGCGCCCCGCGAGGACCTGTACTACTGGGTCGAGGACTGACCGCGCGGACGACGACGCGCCCGTCCCGCGGCGGCCGGCGGACGCGGCGTCCCGGGGAAACAGCCCGTCGGGCCGTTCCCGACGTCGTGGGAGCGCCGGCGGGTTTATTCTGTCAGCCGAGAAACGTCCGTGCATGAGCGACGAGGTACCCCCCGTCGGGCTCGGCCAGCGCCTGTTCACCGAGGACGGGCGGGAGGTCGGCACCGTCCGCGGCTTCGACGAGCACGGCGTCTACGTGACGACGCGCGAGGGGATCGTCTCGCTGTCGGTCGAACACGAGCGGGCCGGCCACGAGTTCGGCGAGGGGGAGTTGATGTGGCGCTGCTCGGACTGCGGGGAGATGGGCGACCTCGGCGAGGGGATGCCCGAGGCGTGCCCGAACTGCGAGGCCCCGCGCGAGCACGTCTACTACTGGATCGAGGACTGACCGATCCGCGGCGGCCGGCGCGACCGACCGAACCGCTCTTTTCGACGCCCGCCGACCGGCGGGCATGGAGATCGTCGTGTTCGGCGCCGGCGCGCTCGGGAGCCTCGTCGGCGGACTGCTCGCGCGCGAGCACCAGGTGACGCTGGTCGCGCGCGACCCGCACGCCCGGCGGGTGGCCGGACGGGGCCTCCGCGTCGTCGGCGAACTCGACGCCCGCACCCGGCCGCGGGCGACGACCGACCCGACCCCCGAGGACCTGTCGGCGGACCTCGCGCTGGTGACGGTGAAGGCGTACGACACGGCCGGCGCCGCCGCGGCGCTCGCCGCCGGCGATCCCGACCTCGTCTGTTCGCTGTCGAACGGGCTGACCGAGGGGACGCTGGCGGCCGAGCTGGGCGACCGCGTGCTCGCGGGGTCGGCGACCTACGGCGCCGAACTCGTCGGACCGGGCGAGGTGCGCTGTACCGGCGTCGGCCGGATCCGGGTCGGCGAGTTCGCGGAGGACCGGCTCGACAGCGACGGGGGCGACGCCGCGAGCGACCGGGCCGAACGCGTCGCCGCGGCGTTCCGCGACGCCGGCCTCGACTGCACGGCCGACCCGGAGATGCCGCGGCGCCGCTGGGAGAAGCTCGCCGTCAACGCCGGCATCAACGCGGTGACGGCGCTCGCTCGCGTCCCGAACGGCGCGCTGGCGGACGGGCCGGCCGCGGGGGTCGCCCGCAGCGCCGCCCGCGAGACGGCCCGCGTCGCCCGCGCCGAGGGGATCGACCTCCCGAACGACGACGCGGTCGACGCCGTCGAGACGGTCGTCGCCGAGACGGCCGCGAACCGGTCGTCGATGCTCCAGGACGTGACCGACGGCGACCGGACCGAGGTCGAGTTCATCAACGGCGCGGTGGTCGAGCGCGCCGAGGACCACGGGACCGACGTGCCGACGAACCGGGTCCTGACGGGGCTCCTGCGGGCGTGGGAGGCCGAACGGGTCGGGGAGTGAACCCGCCGACGTGACGGCGGTGGTTCTCTCCGGTTTGCGTTCCTGTATAGTGGTTTTGGATATTTCTTCGACTTCGTCAAAAACGAAATAGGAAGCTGCTGATCGGAACTTACTCGACGTAGCCCAGGTCGCGGAGACGCTCGGTCGCCTCCTCGTCCATCTCCGCCAGCGAGTCGTCGGTCACCTCGCCGTCGGCGGCGTCGGTCCAGGCGCCGCCGGCGGCGGCCTCGAACTCGCCGAGGCGGGACTCGGCGGCCGCGATCCGGTCGTCTTCGTCGTCCGCGGCGTCGGCGACGTTCCGCTCCTCGCCGGGGTCCTCGTCGAGGCGGTACGCCTCGTCGGGGATCCGGTCGATGCGGACGTACTTCGCGTCCGTGCTCCGGGCGGCGCGCATCCGCGAGTAGAACCGCGAGTCCTCCGGGAGCTCGATCCCGGCACTCGCGGCCTTCTCCTCCAGCTGTTTCAGCTCCACGACGGGCCTGGAGTACTCGACGAAGCCGAAGTCGCCGTCGGGGGCGGCGCGCTGCCCCGGGTCGCGGTCGGTCCCGTCGACGCCGGCGAACTCCCGGTAGTCGTCCGACAGCAGCGAGCGCGTGCGGTCGAGCGTGACGGCCTCCTCGCCCGCCGCGGCCGGGTCGCCGCCCGTCACGTCGAGCGCGTCGAGGACGGTGTGGTAGCAGTCGAGGAGTTCGACCGTGTCCGCCCGCCGCCCGGCGTCGAGGGCCGGGTGTTTGACCATGAGCGGGACGTTGATCAGCTGGTCGTACAGGCAGAACTCGTGGCCGTAGAGGTCGTGTTCGCCGTGGAGCTCCCCGTGGTCGGCGCAGACGACGACCGCGGTGTCGTCCCACCGGCCGGTCTCCTTCAGCCAGCCGAACAGCCGGGAGAGCTGGTCGTCGATGTGGGCGATCTCGGCGTCGTACAGCCCCCGGATCGCCTCCCACTCCTCGTCGTCGATGTCGCGGGCGCCCGAGTTGTATTCCTTGGAGTTCTGGCACACCTCGGTCGAGTCGACGCCGGGTGCGAACTCGTCGACGTACTCCTGCGGGGGGTGGTACGGCAGGTGGGCGTCCATCAGGTTGATGAACGCGAACCAGTCGTCGCCGTCGGCCGCCGCGCCCTCGACGAACGACTTCGTCCGGTCTATCACCGCCGGCGTCTTCGAGTCGGCGCCCTCGCCGCCCGCGAGGTACTCGTGGGCGACGTTGCCCAGCGAGACGAGCTTGTCCGCGACCGCGCGCAGCGCCTCGTTGTCGTTCATCGTCTTCCAGGCACGCGCGAGCGGGCCGGACAGGAAGTCGCCGGGCATCACCTCGAAGAAGTTGTCCTGGTCGTCGAACCCGTCCGTGAGGTGGGTGTACGGCGTGATCCAGGCGTTCGAGGAGTAGCAGGCCGTCCGGTACCCCGCCGCCGAGAGCGTCTCCGCGAGCGTCGTCGCTCCCTCCAGATACGGGTTCTCCTGGTCGGCGCCGTGGCGGTGGGGGTACATCCCGGTGAACAGCGACGCGTGCACCGGGAGGGTCCACGGCGCGGGCGCGACCGCGTTCTCGAAGACGGTCGCCTCCTCGGCGAACGCGTCCAGCCCCGGCGTCGTCCCGCCGTCGTACCCGTACGGCCCGAGGCGGTCCTTGCGGACCGTATCGAGCACGACGAACAGCACGTTCGCGGGCGAGTCGTCGCTCATGTCCTCGGGATTCCCCTCGCCGGTAATCCCTCTTCTGGTCTCCGCGGCGCCGTCGCTCGTGGCGCCGCGGGGACAGATCGGCCGAGCGTCGATTCGATATCGCGCTATCTAGTTTATCGGGGAAGACAGTCCCGCCGACCGGGGGCACAGATCGGGCGAGACGGAAGCGAACGCGGTCGGTACGCGGGGTACCCCCGCGCGTCAGGCGGGCGGCGCGTCCGGGCGCAGCGGCGGTCTAGCCCGGGCCGGACGCGGAGCCGACGCTACCGGCGCGAAGAACGGAGAACGGAGAACCGAGCGGACGGAACCGCGAGCGGGTCGCCGGCTCAGAAGGGCGCCTGCGGCCCCTCGTCCTCCTCGCCGTCGGAGCTCTCGCCCGGGAAGGAGGGGGACATGCCGGCGTCGTCGTGGCCCATGCCGCCGAGGTCGCCGTCGGCGCCGGCGCCCATGCCGGTGTCGGCGACGACCTCCTCGATCTCGGGGATCTCCTTGGTCATCCGCGACTTGATCGCCTGGATCGTCATCGGCGAGATGCCGCAGCCGGAGCAGGCCCCGCCGAGCTGGATGTGGACCTCGCCCGTCTCGCGGTCGAGGTGCTGGATGGCGGCGCTGCCGCCGTGCATCTGGATCTGCGGGAAGTTGCGGCGCAGGAAGTTCGTGATCCGCTCGCGCAGTTCGTCCTCGCCGCCGTCGTCCTGGGAGTCGGCGCTCATTACCGGACGCTTGGCGGCACGAGGCTTTCAACCTTGTGCTCGGGGGGACCCCGACCCCGAAGGGTCACTCCTCCGGGGGTTCGAGCTCGAACACGCGGTACAGCTGGGCCTCGATCTCGTCGACGTAGCGGTCGAGCGTCTCGGCGAGCTTCTCGTCGTCGACGACGATCGCGGTCAGGCGTTCGGTCGGGTTCTCCGGCAGTTCGACCCGGAACTCGCCGGTCCCCTCGTCGTAGAACGGCTCGGACTCGTTGAGGATCTGCTGGTCGATGGCGTGGATCAGCTCGGAGTCGTAGCGGTCGTTCATCGTCTCGAAGGCGTTCTTGTACGCGCGCTGGAGCTGCGGGAAGTAGTTCGCGTACTTGTCCTCGAACCGCTCGGGGTCGAACTCGGCCATTGTCGGACGATCCGCCGGCAACGGTGTAAGCGCGACGGTCGGGGCCGATACACCATATCCCGCGATATCGAACCGAGTACCGCGATCGACACAGTTTCGGAGGATGGGATCTGATGCGTGGCTTATTTTCACGCATACTGCGGATGGACGGGCTTGCGTCCGGTGATTAGTAAACAGCCACGCAGTATGATACTCAGAAAAGTTTTCTTGCTGATATAAAATGAGAACCGCATGACAGCTCCCTTTTCACACTATCTTCGGACGAACAGAAGGCACGCATCAAAGCCATCCTCCGAGGTTGTGGATCGAGGCGACCGGGACGACGGTCACGCGTCGGTCGGACCCCCGGAACAGCTATCACCGAGAACAGCGAAGTCCGCGTGACTATGGCCGAGGGAGACGCCGTCCCCGAATCCGGTTCCGCGGTCGAGGTCGAGTTCGGAATCCGGAACCCGGAGTACCCGTTCGTCGGCGCGTCGGCCGCCGCGGGGTGTACGTTCTCGCTCGCGGAGATGCTCCCGCGCGGCGACGGCCGGTACGCGGAGTTCTTCAACGTCCGTGGCGCCGATCCCCCGTCGGTCCTGTCAGGGGCCGCCGAGCGGGAGACGGTCGAGGCTTCGCTCCTCAGGGAGTACGACGACGGGGGCCTGTTCGAGTTCGTCGTCTCCGGCGACTGCCCGGCCCACGCGCTGGCCGAACTCGGCGCGCTCCCGCGGGAGGTAGAAAGCGAGGCCGGCGAGGGGCGGATCGTCGCCGAGATCCCGCCGACGGCGGAGTCGGCGTCGGTGGTGGAGGCGTTCCTCGACCGGATATCGGGATCCGAGCTCGTCTCGATCGAGGAGAAGGACGCGGTCGCCCCGCTGTTCTCGCGGTCGGCGTTCGAACAGGTGGTACACGCCCGCCTCACCGACAGACAGCGGGAGGTACTGCGCACCGCCTTCGAGGCGGGTTATTACGACTGGCCCCGCGCGTGTACCGGGGAGCGCGTCGCCGACGAACTGGGGATCAGCTCGGCGACCTTCTCCGAGCACATCCACGCGGCCGAGCGCAAGCTGATCACCCTCCTGTTCGATCACGGCCGGTAGCGACCGGGCGCCCGCCGCGGCGGCGACGCTCCCGGAACTACCGGGAAGCGGCGTCCCCCACCGGTTCCGCGCGGACCGTCCCGTCGCCGGCGACGCACACGAGACAGCCCGCAAACTCGAACGTCGCGTGCGTCCTCGGGGCGCGGCCGTCGCCGCCCTCCCCCCGGCCGAGCAGTCGCTCCAGCGCGTCCGGGTCGAGCGTCGCGTGGAGCGGGGCGAGATCGAGCGGGTCGGTTCCGCGCGCCGCCGCCGCGGCCTCGATCACGGCGACGCTCGGCGACCGGTCGCCCATACGCGTCCGTACGACGCCGTCGGCGTCCGGTTCGGCGGCCCCGTCGTGCGGTCCGTCGGTCCGGAAAGAGGCGTCGCCGGTCGTGTTCCGGTCGGCCATCTGTGTACCGTCCCGAGCGACGCCCGGAGCATAGTCTCGGTCCCTACACGTCGAGGGTCAGGGTCAGAGTAGACGGGACGGGATCGCCGGCTAGTCCGCGTCGTCGGCGGGACCGCGAAGCCTCGACGGGCGCCGCCGGGAGAGGGGACCTCAGAACGTCGTCCACGCGGTCGCGGCCTGCTGGCGGTCGCGGACGCGGAGCTCGCGGGCGCCGTCCTCCTCGCGGGTGTTGATCACGGTGTCGAACGGCTCGTACATGGTGTGGAGCGTCTGCTCGTCGTGCATCGTCGAGCCGATGACCGCCACGGTGGTCCAGCCCTCGCTCTCCACCTGCCGGGTGAGCACGCGGACGAACTGGTAGACGTCCTGCGGGTCGAGGTACATCAACAGCTCCGACAGCGAGTGGACGCCGACGCCGACCGAGGTGTCGAACTCGCGGAACACCTCGTACAGGTCGGTGAACTTCATCCCGATGTCGGTGACGTTCTTCGGCGAGGAGGCGTATCGGACGAACTCGCGGTCGACGAGGTCGCCGCCGCGCTGCTTGGAGACGCAGTCGACGACCCCGACCGACGCGGGGTCGACGCCGGCGACCTCGGCGTAGTCGGCGGCGACGGTCTCGGCGGTGTCGCCGGTGGTGATGAGGACGCCACGCTCGCCGGCGTCCGCCAGCAGGCGGAGCATGAGGTCGTACTTGCCGGTCATGGGCGGACCGGCGATGAGGAGGCTGTTGCCTCCCCCGCCGCTGTCGATGGACAGCGGGGCGTCCTCCAGCATACGAGTGAGATTGCGACCGACAGCTAAAACCTTTGTCCAAAACGACCGGAGCAGCGGGTCCGATCGGGGAACTGGCATCAATCGCACACCCCGCCGTCCGACGGTTCGCGGATCGTCGCCGCGGGTCGCGAACGCGACGCTCGCGCCGTCGCGTCGAGTGTCGTCGGGAGCGGCACGGTCAGCCGTCCCCCTCAGCGCCGCCCGGGTCGGTCGGGGACGCGCCGAGCAGCGCCGGAAAGCCGAGCGCGTCGAGGTCCGCGCCGCCGTCGAGCAGGCCCGCCCGCTCGAGGGCCGCCGGGAGACCAGTCGCGGCGATCGGCTCGCCGGCGGCCGACCCGGCGTCGGCGTCGCCGGGGTCGGCGTTCGGGTCGACGCCGGTGACCAGCTGGTCCCACACCTCCTCGTCAGTGTCGGTCTCGCCGTCCTCCCTGACCACCGCCGCCTCCTGCTTCCCCTCCTGATACGCGAGGTCGACGATGCTGCGGTCGTAGGAGGTATCGAGCGCGTCCTGCAGGCGCTCGAACTCCTCGCGGTTCTCGTAGCCGAAGGAGGCGGCGACCCCGAGCGCGTACGCCCGCCGTATCGCCTCCTCCTCGGGGATGTCCTCCCAGTCGGTCCCCAGTCGTGTCTCGTACATCAGTGGGAGACGGTCCGGCCCTCGCCGACCACGAGCCCCGACTCGGTGAAGCTGAGCGGCTGGATGTCCGTGTCCACGTCGGCCCCCCGCATCTTCACGACCTGCACCCCGCGGCGCATCCCGTCGTCCTCCATGTAGTTGTGGAAGAAGACGACCCCGTGGGCGAGGAAGTGCTCGTCCGCGTACGCGGACGGGTCGGTCATCTCCGAGATGAGGTACGTCGTCGCGCTCGTCCGCTTGAGCGCCGAGAGGAACCGCATCACCGTGTTGTCGGAGTCGTCGAGGAGATACCGCAACAGCATCGTCGAGTCGATGACGACGCGGTCGATGTCGCGCGACTCGATGAACGAGCTGATCCGGTTGGTGACGCTGTTGACGTCGCGCCGGTCACCCGGCATCCCGAAGAAGCGCTTCCCCTCCGAGGAGAAGGCGTCGAGGAACGTCACCGAGCCGGACTCCAGGGCCGCCTCGAAGCCGAAGTCGTAGGCGGCCATGTCGCGCTCGATGTCCTCGCGGCTCTCGTGCATGCTGATGAACAGACACCGCTCGCCGTCGTCGGCGCCCTCGGCGATGAACTGCGCCGAGAACGTCGTCTTCCCGCTGCCGGGCGGGCCGCAGACGACGTAGAGCCGTTCGCCCGGCAACCCCCCGCCGACGAGGTCGTCGAACCCCGCAACGCCGCTCGATACGCGCATACCCGCACTCCGTTCGACCTGGGGCATAAGGGCTCGCTCCCGATACTCACGCCTGATAGCGGCCGGGTCGCGGGCGGCGCTCCGGCGGACGTACGTCCGCCGGTATCACTCCGTCCGCGGCTCGACCCAGACGACGAACCGGTCGTCGCCCTTGACGATCCCCCGGACGGAGTCGTCGCCGGCGGTCGTCGCCTCGTCGACCTGGTCGGCGGCGACGTCGCGCACCTGGTACACCTCATCGACGACCCAGCCGACGGTGCCGCCGTCGTCGGTCTCCTCGGGGTCGAACACGATGATGCGCTCGCGGGCGCCCGTGCCGGCGACGCCCAGCAGCGTCTTGGGGTCGATGATGGTGGTCGTCTTCCCGCGCAGGTCCATCACGCCCTCGACGTGTCGGGGGGAGTTCGGGATCGCCGTGAGGTCGCCGGCGTCCACGATCTCGTCGATGTAGGCGATGTCGAGACAGTACGTCTCCTCGCCCAGTCCGAACTCCAGCACCTGGGTGGTCTCCGCCTCCGCCGTGTCGGCCTCCGCGGCCGCCGCGCGCTCGCTGCTTGCCATACACACGACGCCCGGAGCCTCCCGCTTAACCGTAGCGCACGAGCTATCAGCGGTGAAATTCGGGACGGAGCCTTCAATAACGGCGTATCGGTAGCCGGGAACATGATTCGAGACGCCACACGGCCGGCCGGGGGTGCGCCGTGAGCGCGCGGTCCCCGCGGACGGTCGTGGTGGACGACTCGCGGTTCATGCGGGGCCTCATCACGGACATCCTGGAGTCCGGCGGCGTGGAGGTCGTCGGCGAGGCCGAGGACGGACGGGAGGCCCTCTCGGTCGTCGCCGAGGCCGACCCGGACGTGGTGACGATGGACGTCGAGATGCCCGGGATGGACGGCATCGAGGCCGTCGAGCGCCTGATGGCCGAGGACCCCACCCCGACGCTGATGCTGTCGGCGTACACGGCCGAGGGCGCCGAGGAGACGTTCGCGGCGCTGGACGCGGGCGCGGTGGACTTCTTCGCCAAGCCCGGCGGCGAGGTGTCGATGGGCGTCTCCCGGATGGAGGAACAGCTCGTGGAGACGGTGCGGTCGGTCGCGACGGCGGACCTCTCGCCGGCCGGGCGGGACCGCCGGACCGAGGCCGCCGCGGCCGCGGCGGGGACGGCCGCGCCCGGGACGGGCGCCGCGGACGCGACCGGCACCCCCTCCGTCGAGCCCAACACGACGCTGATCATCGGCTCGTCGACCGGCGGTCCCGACGCCGTCGAGCGCGTCGTCTCGGCGCTCCCCGGCGACGCCGACCTCCGCGGCGTCGTCGTCCAGCACATGCCCGAGGCGTTCACCGGCCGCTTCGCGGACCGGCTGGACGCCGCCAGCGAGCTGTCGGTGCGGGAGGCCGAGGACGGGACGCGGATCGGGCGCGGCGAGCTCGCCGTCGCCCGCGGGGGTCACCACCTGGAGATCACGAACGCCCGCGACGGACGCCTCCGGCTGGCGGTGATCGACGAGGAGCGCGGCCAGGGCGTCCGCCCCTCGGTGAACGTGACGATGGAGTCGGCCGCCGAGGTCGTCGACGACCCCCTCGTCGGCGTCGTCCTCACCGGCATGGGCGACGACGGCACCGAGGGCGTGCAGGCCCTCTCGCGGGCCGGCGGGCGCGTCCTCGCACAGGACGAGGACTCCTGTGTGGTGTACGGGATGCCGAAGCGCGCGGCCGCCACCGGCGCCGTGGACACCGTCCTCCCGCTGGACGACATCGCGGCGGGGATCACGGGTGAGACGGCGTGAGTGACGACGGGTCGCGTCGAACGCACACGGTCCGCCGGAGGTGGTCCGCGTGAGCGACGCACACATCCGCGCGTTCGTTCGCGAGTCCGAGGAGGGGATCACGGAGCTGAACAACTCCCTGCTCGCGCTGGAGTCGGACCCCGACGACCCCGAGGCCATGGACGCCATCTTCCGCACCGCCCACACCCTGAAGGGGAACGCGGCGGCGATGGGCTTCGGCGACTTCTCCGGGCTCGCGCACGCGATGGAGGACCTCCTCGACGAGGTCCGCGGCGGCGACATGGACGTGTCGCCGGAGCTGATGGACCGGCTGTTCGAGGCGGTCGACCTGCTCGACGCGATGCTCGGCGACATCGACGAGTCGGGCGACACCGCCGTCGACCCGACCGACGTGGAGGAGGACCTCCGGACCCTCGCCGAGGAGGGCGAGGACGCGCTGAGCGAGTCCCCGACCCGAACGGGGAGCGGAGCGGCCCGTGAGGACGCGGACCCGGGCGACGACGACACCACGGCCGACGACGGGGATGCCGGCGGGGACGACCCGGCGGACGCCGCCGGCGGCGGGACCGCCGGCGACGCCACGGACGACGGCGGCGCCGCGTCCGGGACGGTCGACACGGACGTCGACCACGGGCTCTCGCCCGGCGACGACGAGGGCGTCTACCGCGCCCGGGTCGGCCTCGGCGACGCCGAGATGCCCGGCATCGACGCGATGTTCGTGCTGGAGGCCGTCGAGGACGGCTTCGGCGGGCTGGCGTGCGACCCGGACCGGGAGGCGGTCGAGGAGGGCGAGTTCGACGGCACCTTCGACGTGTACGTGCCCGCCGAGTCGGCGGCGACCGTCGAGGCCGGCGTCGGGGCTGTGAGCCAGGTCGAGACCGTCGAGGTGGCCGCAGTCGACCCGGCGGCGGGCGACGACGCCCCCGGAGGTACCGCCGACGGCGACGCGGACGACGACGGCGGCGACGCGGCCGGCGATACCGGCGACGCGCCGGCGACGGGCGCGGCCGGGGCGGACGTCGACGTGGACGACGCCGGCGCGGACGCCGACGAGGACGGGAGCTCGTCCGGCTCCGGATCCGGCTCGGGGACGTCCACGTCCTCGGACAACATCTCGTCGGTCCGGGTCGACGTGGAGCAGCTGGACGACCTGTACGGGCTGGTCGAACAGCTCGTGACGAGCCGGATCAAGCTCCGTCGGGAGATGGAGGAGGCCGACATCGACTCCGAGAACCTCGACGAGCTGGACAAGATCTCCTCGAACCTCCAGGACACGGTGATGGACATGCGGCTCATCCCGCTGTCGGCGGTCGTCGACACGTTCCCGCGGCTGGTGCGCGACCTCGCGCGCGACCAGTCCAAGGAGGTGAACTTCGACATCGAGGGCCGCGACATCGAGCTGGACCGCACCATCCTCACGGAGATCCGGGACCCGCTGGTCCACATCCTCCGCAACGCCGTCGACCACGGCATCGAGGACCCGGACGAGCGCGAGGCCGCCGGGAAGGACCGCGCCGGCACCATCGAGCTGCGGGCCGACCGCGAGCGCGACCACGTCACCATCGTCGTCGAGGACGACGGCGGCGGCATCGAGGCCGACGCCCTGCGCGAGAAGGCCGTCGAGGAGGGCGTGAAGTCGCGCGCCGAGGTCGAGGCGATGTCGGACGCCGAGGCCCGGGAGCTCGTGTTCCACCCGGGCTTCTCGACGAACGAGGAGGTGACGGACGTGTCCGGCCGCGGCGTCGGCATGGACGTAGTCCGCACGACGGTGAAGGACCTCGACGGGAGCGTCACGCTCGACTCGACGCCCGGCGAGGGGACGCGCTTCGAGATCAAGCTGCCCGTCACCGTCGCCATCGTCCGCGTGATGTTCATCGAGGTGGACGGCGTCGAGTACGGCGTCCCGATCAAGAACATCGCGGAGGTGAGCCGCGCCGAGGGCATCGACGTGGCCCACGGCGACGAGATCGTGCGCCACGACGGCGACATCTACCCGGTGATCAGGCTGCGCGAGGTGCTCGGCACCGACGGCCCGGCCGCCGCGGGCGACGCCGGCAGAGCCGGCGCGCTGGCCGACGGCGGCTCCGTCGGCGGCGACCCCGGAGACGATGGCGACAGCGGCGCGGACGCACACGCACACGATCACGACTCCGCCGTCCACGACCGCGGCGGCGACGGCGAGGACGGGATGCTGCTGCGCATCAACGAGGAGAAGCGCCCGGTCGCGCTCCACTGCGACGACGTGCTCCACCAGGAGGAGGTCGTCGTGAAGCCGCTGGAGGGGATCCTCTCGGGCATCCCCGGCCTCTCGGGGACGGCCGTGCTCGGCGACGGCGACGTGGTGAGCATCCTCGACGTGGAGACGCTCGGGGGAGGCGGGAGCCGATGAGCCGGGCGAGCGCCGACGCGGACGATGGCGACGGCGACGGCGACCTGCGGGGGGTCATCGAGTTCGTCGAGGACCGGGTGCCGTTCGAGCCGGGGTACTACAACGAGGCGTACCTCGGCCGGCGCATCGCCGCGCGGATGCAGCGGCGCGACGCCGACGACCACGCGGAGTACCGCGCGCTCTTAGAGCGCGACGACGAGGAGCGCGAGGCGCTGCTGGACGCGCTCACCATCAACGTCACCGGCTTCTTCCGCGACCCGGACATGTGGGCGGACCTTCGCCCGGTCCTGCGGGAGCTGTCGGCCGAGAACGGCCGCGACGGGGTCGACGTCTGGAGCGCCCCCTGCGCCGACGGCCGGGAGCCGTACTCGCTGTCGATGCTCGCGGCCGACGACCCCGAGGTCGACGAGCGCCGGGTGCGGATCGTCGCCGTCGACATCAGCGAGGAGGCGCTGGAGGCCGCCAGGGTCGGGCTGTACGAGACGACGCGCACGACGGACATCGGCGAGGAGCTGGCGCCGCTGTCGAACCCGGAGGCGTACGTCGAGCGCGAGGGCGACACCTTCCGGGTGCGCGAGTCGGTGAAGTCCCGGGTGACCTTCGAGCCGTACGACCTCGTCAGCGACGGGGCGAAGGGCGGCATGGACCTGGTGTTCTGCCGGAACCTCCTCATCTACATCGACAGCGAGTACAAGGAGCCGCTGTTCGAGACGCTCCGCGACTCGATCCGCCCGGGCGGCTACCTCGTGCTCGGGAAGACCGAGACGGTCCCGCCGGGCTGTCGCGACGCGTTCGAGCCGGTCGAGAAGCGGAGCCGGATCTACCGGTACACGGGATAATGTCGCTGTACACGCTCGCCCGCGACGGGGACATGGAACAGCTCACCGACACCGCGAAGAACAGCGACAGCGCCGCGGTGCGCCGGCGGGCGGCCGAGATGCTCGGCGACGTGGGCGACCCCGACGACGACCGGACGGTGGACGTGCTCATCCACCTCGCCCGCGAGGACGACGACGACTCCGTCCGCGCGGCGGCGGTCGACGGCCTCGACGAGCTGGGCGGCGACGGCCTCGAACGGCTCATCGCCAGGGAGACCGGCGTCGACCCGAACGCGGCCGACTGGGCCGCCGTCCGGGCGTTCGCGAAGGTGCTCGGCGGCGCGAGCATCCCCGAGTACCGGATGGCCGCCGCCAACGCGCTCGGGCGGATGGGCGACTCCGACGCCGTCGGGCCGCTGGCGAAGCGGCTGGAGGACCCCGACCCGCGGGTGCGCGAGCGCGCCTGCCTCGCGCTCGGGCGCATCGGCGACCCCCGCGCCGTCGGGCGGCTGAAGGGGAAGCTGGACGACGAGCACCCGGCGGTGAAGTCGGCCGCCGCGGACGCGCTCGGCACCATCGCCAGCGGCGAGGCGCTGGCGGCGCTGGTCGACCTCCTCGACGACGACAACCCGAGCATCCGGCGGCTGGCGGCCTCGGCGCTGGGCAACGCCAGCTCGGCGAAGCCGGTGCCGAAGCTCGCGGGCGCGCTGGCGGACGAGCACGACACGGTGCGGCGTGCCGCGGTGTTCTCGATCATCGAGCTGCTGGCGAACGCGCCGACGAAACAGAGCCACGCCGTCCGCGACGCCGTCGTCTCGGAGCTGCAGGACGCCGACGACGAGACGGTGCTCGGGCCGCTCGTGGAGATCCTCGAGGACGCCACCCAGGCGCGCCAGCGCCGCAACGCGGTGTGGTTCCTCGGGCGGGTGACCAGCGAGCAGCCCCCGGACCACGTGCTCGACGCGCTCGTGGACTCGCTGGACGACGACGACAGGATGACCGCGCAGTTCGCGGCGACGAGCGTGACGAGCCTCTCGGGCCACAACGTGGAGTCGACGCTCATCGACGTGGTGAAGGACGACGACGCGTCCGTCGACGCGCGGGCGAAGGCGGCGTACGCCCTCGGCGACGTGGGCGGCGACCGCGCGAAGGAGGTGCTGGACGCGATCACCGACGGCGACGTGGACAAGCAGATCCGCAAGCGCGCGTTCGCGTCGCTGTCGAAGCTCGGAGGTGTTAGACAGTGAGCAACACACAGCGAAACGGCGGCGGACAGCAACGGGACGGCGACGAGGAGTACAAGGTCGCGGACACCCGCGCCAGGTTCGCCCAGGCGATGAAGGACGGCCGGAAGCTCAACGACGTCTCCTGGACGAACGGCCGGGTCGTCCTCTCGAACAAGCGGGCCGTCCTCGTCAGCAACGCCGGCAAGCGCACGCTCGCGCTCTCGTCGGTCGACGCCATCGGCGGGCGCTACGACGCCAACCAGGAGATCCAGCGCGTCTCGAACTACGTCAGCCTCCGCATCGGCGACGACGTGTTCCTCATCGCCGCCGAGGAGCACGAGGAGTTCCGCACGGACCTGTACCGCGCGTTCCTCGACCGTACGGTGATCAAGGCGCGCCACCCCGCGATCAAGGGGGGCGTCGTCCAGGACACCGAGTGGCAGCAGGCCCGCGTGAAGGTGGAGGCCGGCGGCATCTCTGTCGCCCAGCAGAGCGGCGCGTTCGTGCGCCTCGAACTCGACGACATCGGGACCCTGGAGGAGACCGAGCGGACCGTCATGGACGAGAAGGCGCCGGTGATCGAGGCCGAGCACACCGACGACGAGGGGACGAGCGTCCAGACGTACCTCTCGGGCGAGCCGTGGACCGTCGCCGTGCTGAAGTCGTACCTCGGGCAGGGGCGCGACCAGAACCGCGGCGCCGTCGAGCTGTCGGAGGCCGAGCGGGAGGTGCTCATGGCGCTGTACTCGGGCGTCTCCTCGTTCGAGGTGCCGAACTTCCTCGGCATGGACGTCGACCGGGTCGAGGAGATCTTCGAGCGCCTCATCGAGGTGGACGTGCTGGAGGAGGTTCGCACCCGCCGGGAGGTGGCGCTGGAGCCCCGCGGCCGCAACATCGCCAGCGAGGCGATGAACGAGCAGTAACCGGGCGGGGAGCGCGCCGTTCCTGACCGAGTCCCGCGGCTGCGGCTCGGGCGTGCGTCAGGTGTTCACCGACTCGATGCGCTGGCCGACGATGACCCGGCCCTTCGCGGTGAGTTCGGTCCCCTCCTCGGTGTCGACGAGCAGCCCCTCGTCGATGAGGCCGTTGAGGAGCATGGTGAGCCGCTGGGGCTCGATGTCGACCACCTTCGCCAGCGAGACGCCCGGCCCCGCGGAGTAGGCGGCCACGAGCACCTCCGTCTCCTCCTCGCCGAGCTCCACGTCCTCCAGTTCCTCCTTCACGTCGGCGTAGCGCAGGCGGATGTACCGCCCGAGGACGTTCGTGAGCCGGCCGGAGGTCATGCCGACCTGGGAGGTGACGGCGGTGCCGTCCTCGATGTGCCGGAAGGAGATGACGGGGTGTTTGCCGTTGCCGAGGTCGCGGTCGGCGCGCTCGACGGAGACGACGTTGCTCAGGGTGACGGTGAACGGGTCGGACCCCTTGAACGCGAGTTCGCCGTGCGTCACGTCGAGACGGGCCTTCTGGGCGTCGCTGTCGACCACCCGTCCGCCGACCTTCGCCGGGTGGCGGGTGAGCGCCTTCGTCCCGTTGAGCAGCACCTTGAACAGCACCGTGGCGAAGCGGTCGATGTTGGTGTCGTTCCCCTCGATGGCGGCGACGGCCCGCGCGTCGTCGCGCCTGTACGCGACGGTGACGGTGTCGTTGAAGTAGCCGGCCATCTCCGGGGGCACCTGCCCCACCTTCACGTCGAACACCGACGACAGCGGGATCGTCTCCTTGTAGCCGTCGGCCGCGAGCACGAGCCGTCGCTGGCTGAGGATGATCCGCCCCGTGGGCGGGTCGCCCTCGACGCCGGGCGCGAAGAACCGGCCGACGAAGTCGGCGACGACCGTCTCGCTCATAGCCGTCGACTGTGAGCCGGGAGACTTGACCGTTTCGCACCCGTACTCAGCGGTGAAAACCGGAACGAGCCGACGGCACGCGCGGTCCGGGGGCGACGCCGGTCAGCCGTCCGCGACGCCGAGGAGGCGCTCGATCCGGTCGGCCTCGCTCATCGCCAGGGTGCCGGCGAACGCCATCACGAGCACGTAGCCGACGGCGAACGCGGGGATCACCCGGGCGATCGTCGGGTCCGGCGAGGTCGCCGCCAGCGCCGCGATGATGAGCGAGAACTCGCCGCGCGGCACCAGCGCGAGCCCGGTCCGTAGCGAGCGCCGGGGCGAGAGGTCGTACAGCCGGCCGGCGATCCCGCCGCTGACCACCTTCGCCGGCCCCGACAGCGCCGCCGCCGCGAGGACCGGGACGGCCACGCCCGCGACGGCGACGGGGTCGGTGTTGAGCCCGACCCACGCGAAGAACACCACCGCGAAGGCGTCCCGCAGGGGCGCGATCCGGTCGGCGACGCGGTCGTGCAGCGGGGTGGCGCCGACGCCGACGCCGACGAAGAAGCCCGCGACCGCCTCGCTGGCGCCGACCGACAGCGCCAGCCCGGACACCACGAGCGCGACGGCGAGCGTCCGGACGACCAGGTCCTCGTCGGTCGTGCCCAGATAGGGGGCGAGCCGCGGCGCGAGCGTCTGCGCGGCGGCCGCCAGCGCGAGCAGGAACCCGAGCGCGACCGCGATCCGCGGGAGGGCGTCGACGGGCGAGCCCCCGGCGACGAGCGCCACCGCGAGCGCGAGGTAGACGGCGATGACGAGGTCCTCGGCGACGAGCGTCCCGAGCACCGGCTCAGCCTCGGGGTCCGCGATCCACCCGAGGTCGACCAGCGACTTGGTGATCACCGCCGACGAGGAGATGTAGACGATGCCGCCGACGAGGAACGCCCCGAGCGGGCCGAGCCCGAACAGGAGGCCGACGGCGACTCCCACGGGGAAGTTCACGAGCAGGTCGACGGCGGCGGCCGCCGAGAGCTTCCGCCGGGCGGCGATCAGCCGGTCGAGGCTGAACTCCAGCCCGAGGAAGAACAGCAGGAGGACGACGCCGACCTCCGCGAGCGTGAGCACCTCCGCGGGGGCGACCGAGGGGAGGCCGACGGCGCCGGCGACGTGCGGGCCGACGAGCACCCCGCCGAGGACGTACAGCGGCACCGTCGGGACCCCGACGCGCCGGCCGGCAGCGGCGACGAGCGTCGCGGCCGCGATCAGGGTCCCGAGCGCGAGCAGGCCGTGGAGGTCGCCGGCGGCGGTCGCTCCCGGCGCCATCAGCGGCCGGCGCCGTCGCCGTCGTCGACCTCGTCGCCGTCGCCCGGGTCGACCTCGTCGCCGTCGGGGTCGGCGGACCGGCCGCCGCCGTCCCCCTCGCCCGACCCGATGAACGTGTCGTGGAAGTCGTCGACCTCCGCGCGCGAGCCGACGACGACGACGGTGTCGCCGGCGCGGACGCCGGCGCCCGGATCGGGGTTGGGCGTCACCTCGTCCCCGTGTTCGACCGCGATGATCGAGACGCCGGTGCGCCGGCGCACGTCGGCGGCCTCGATCGACTCGCCCGCGAGTTCGGAGCCCTCGGGCACCTCGTACCACTCGATGAGCGCGTCGCCGCCGAGGACCGTCTCGATGTTGTCGGTGGCGACCGGCTGGAAGTACGCCCCCTCCAGCACGGTGCCGACGGTCCGGGCGAGCCGGTCGGACAGCTCGAACAGCTTCTCGGCGTCGCTGTCGGCGTCCGCCCGGCGGAACACCTCCCGCTTCCCGGTGTTGTGGGTGACGACGACGAGCCGTTCGTCGCCCGTCAGCTCGATCTCGTGTTTCTTCCCGACCCCCGGGAGGTCGGACTCGTAGACGGTCATGCGTGAACGGTGTGGCCGGTCGGAGCATAAGCACGGCGACGGGAACGGGGTCGGGCGCCGTCGTCGGTCCTCCGGTCGGGCGCCGGGGGCGTTCGCGCCCGTCCACGTCGCGGGGGAACGCGTCCCGGGTGCGCCGCCCACACCGACCGGCCCGGACCGATCGCGAACCACTTACCCCCGATCCCGACCCACCACCGCCCATGAGCCACTTCCCGGAGTTCGAGGTGATCCCCGCCGTGGACATGCAGGACGGCGAGGTCGTCCAGTTGGTGCAGGGCGAGCGCGGCACCGCGACCCGCTACGGCGACCCCGTCGAGGCGGCCCGCAGGTGGGTCGACGCCGGCGCCCGAACGCTGCACCTCGTCGACCTCGACGGCGCCTTCGAGGGCGAGCGCGCCAACGCCGACGCGGTCGAGGCCGTCCTCGACGCCGTCGACGTGCCCGTCCAACTCGGCGGCGGGATCCGCGCCGCCGACGACGCCCTGGACCTGCTGGAGCGGGGCGTCGACCGGGTCATCCTCGGGACCGCCGCCGTCGAGAACCCGGACATCGTCGCCGAGATATCCGAGGAGTACCCCGGGAGCGTGATGGTGAGCCTCGACGCCAGGGACGGGGAGGTCGTCGTCTCGGGGTGGACCGAGGGGACCGGCCTCGACCCCGCCGAGGCCGCCGGGCGCTACGAGGACCTCGGTGCGGGGGCGGTCCTGTTCACCGACGTGGACGTTGAGGGGCAGTTGGAGGGGGTGAACCGCGCCCTCGTCGAGCGCGTCGTCGACGCCGTCGGGATCCCCGTCGTCGCCTCCGGCGGGGTCGCGACCCTCGCGGACGTCCGGGAACTTCGCGACGCCGGCGCCGCGGCGGTCGTCGTCGGCACCGCGCTGTACGAGGGGGAGTTCACGCTGGCGGAGGCGCAGTCAGTCTGAGTCGGCCGGGACGACCGGAGTACGCGACCCCCCGGGACGGGGGACGACCGCCGTCGCGACGGTCCCGGGTCAGGACCCGAGCCGCCGCGAGACGCACGCGACGGTCAGCGTCGTCGCGACCGCCATCAGGACCAGCCCGAGGAGGAGCCCGCCGTCGGTCGCCGACGAGAGGGAGACGGAGCCGCCGGCGAACGTGAGCGCGGCCGGGAGGTCGATTCTCATGGGCGTGAACGATGCGCACGGATCGACTTGAAACCCGGTCGAACGGGCGTCTGACGGCCGAACGACGGAGCGGTCCGCCGGGGTCGCGGAAGCCGGAACCGTCTTGGCCGGGCGACCCGACGCCTCGCGCATGAGCGACCGCACGGCCGCCGTGAGCCGGGAGACGGCCGAGACGGACATCGACCTCACCCTCGCGGTCGACGGCGACGGCGAGAGCGAGGCGGAGACGGGAATCGGCTTCCTCGACCACATGCTCGCGTCGTTCGCCAAGCACGGGCTGTTCGACCTGACGGTCCGGTGCGACGGCGACACCCACGTCGACGACCACCACACCGTCGAGGACGTGGGCATCGCGCTCGGGGAGGCGTTCGCGGAGGCGCTGGGCGACAAGCGCGGCATCCGCCGCTACGCCGACCGGCGCGTCCCGCTGGACGAGGCGGTCGTCGGCGTCGTCGTCGACGTGAGCGGCCGGCCGTACTTCGAGTTCTCGGGCTCGTTCTCGCAGGACGAGGTCGGCGAGATGACCAGCGACATGGCCCGCCACTTCGCGTACTCGCTGGCGATGAACGCCGGCCTGACGCTGCACGTCGAGGTCGAGAGCGGCGTCAACGCCCACCACGAGGTCGAGGCGCTGTTCAAGGCGCTCGCGCGGGCGCTGGACGACGCGACCCGCCTCGACGGGCGCCGCAGCGACACCCCGAGCACGAAGGGCGACCTGTAGGCCGGGGCGCGCCGAACCGGGCCGGGCCGCGTCGCCGCCGGCGACGACACCACCGGACACGTCGAACGGCCCGCTATCCCTTGACCAGTGTCCCGTCCTCCTCGGCGAGGATGCCGCGCTCGATGGCGTAGTCCAGTATCTCGGCCACCTCGTGGTCCTCCAGGTCGTAGGCGCCGGCGGCCAGATCCGTCACCGTCGCGCGCTCGACCGGGAACTCCCGGTTGTTGAGCAGGCGCATCACCGTCCGGAACTGGTCCGGCTCGTCCGAGGGCTCGCCGTTCGGCGGCGTCGCGGCCCCGGCGGGGTCCGCGTCCCCGCCGGCCGACTCTCCTGCCGGATCCGCGTCGGCGCCGGCGTCGGTGTCGTCTGCGGCGGACCGGTCCTCGGCGGTGTCCGCCGTCGCTTCCGTCGGGCGCTCGAACTCGTCGACCGCGTCGTCCGTCGCGTCGGGCCGGTCCGTCCCGTCCGGTTCCGCCCCCGGGTCCGTCGCGTCGGTCGTCGCGGTCGGGGAGCCCGGGTCGAGATCGGTCCCCCGATCGGGATCGGTCGCCGCCTCGTCGCGGCGGGACGCGTCCGGGGTGGCGTGGCCGGCCGCGTCGCTCGCGGCGTCGTCCGGGGAGTCCCGGGCGCGCGTGTCGGTCGGGGTCGGACCCGCGTGCCCGGCGGCGTCGCCGTCGAGGGAGGGCTCGCCGACGCCGCCGGCGCCGGCGTCGAGCCGGTCGAGCAGCGGGGCGAGCACGCCGTCGAGCGTCTCCCGGCAGTCGTCACAGAGGACCAGCCGGACCTGTTCGGCGGGGGTAGGATCCAGTTCCGCGGGGAGCACCTCGTACGCGCCGTCCGCGGTCCCCCCGCAGAAGTCGCAGTCGAGTTCGCGCATGTCCCGGGCGTGGGTGGGGGACGACAAGGGCGTTGCGGGCGTGGCCGAGCGAAGCGAGGCCACGGACGGCGAGCGGGGAGTGAAACGACCCGCGAGCAGGGCGAGGTGCGAGCGGAGCGAGCACCTCGAATGCGAACGGCGACCGAAGGGAGTCGTGAGCAGGGCGTGGCCGAGCGACGGGAGGACACGACCGCCCGGCGACGCGGGGGCGGAACCCGACGACACCGAACAGTTATGCCCGCACGTGGACGACGACGGACACGAATGTTCGACGAGATCATGGGGAAGTTCGAGGGGTCGCCCGGCCAGCAGGCGGTGGTCAGGCTCCTCCTCGCGCGCGGCTTCTCCGTGAACGAAGACGGCCGCGTCGTCTCCGGCGGCATCGAGATCCCCGACACCGGCATCGCCCGCGAGGCCGGCGTCGACCGCCGGGTCGTCGACGCGACGACGACGGCGATCCGCGAGGACGAGCAGTTGCGCCGGATCTTCGCCAACATCACCGCGGTGCCGAGCCTGATGGACCTGGCGCCGGTGCTCGATCTCACGGTGCTCACCGTCGAGGTGGGCGACCCCGACGCCGCCGGCATCGTCGCCGAGATCACCGGGATGCTGGCGGACGCCGGCATCTCGCTGCGGCAGGTGTTGTCGGACGACCCGGAGTTCGCCGACGAGCCGAAGCTGTACCTCATCACCGACGAGGAGCTCCCGGGCGACCTGCTGGTGTCGATCCGCGAGCTGTCGTACGTGCGGAGCGTCGAGTTCTAGCGGACCCGACGGAGTGAACCGACGCGGCTTTGGGCGCGAGTCGCCGAGGGCGGGTATGGACGACCGAACCGCGAGCGTCCTGCGCGTCCTCGGCGTGCAGGCGGCGCTCGTCTCGGCGGCGATCCACCTGATCGAGGGGCTCCCGCGCCTGTTCGTCTACCTCCCGCTGCTGTCGGTTCGGGACCCGCGGCCCTACCTGTTCGTCCCCTCGGCGCTGCTGCTCGTGGCGCTGGCGACGCTGATCGTCCGGGGCGCGCGCCACCGGCGGCTCTACTCGCTGACGGCGGGCGTCCTGCTCGCGTACAGCGCCGGCTACGCGTGGTGGCACCTCACCGACCACGGCGGCCTCGTCCCGAGCCACGAGGTGGCGAACCCCGTCGGGGAGGTGCTCGCGCACCTCGCGAGCGACCCGGTCGCGCTCGTCGCGTTCGCCGCGCAGGCCGTCGGGGTCGCCGCGTTCCTCGCGCTGTTCGTCGCCGACCCCGACCTCCCGGGGAACGACGGGGGCGACGCGGGCGCCGGGGCCGCCGCCCGGGCCGCCGACGCCGGCGGCGACGAGGTCGGCGCGACCGGCGACGAGTAACCCTTTCCGCCGCCGCACGGTAGGGCGACCATGGCGAACCCCGAGCCGTACCGAACCGTCGCCGGCCGCGCGTCCGCCGAGTTCACGGTGCAGGGGTCGCGGTTCGTCGGCTACCTCGCGCCCGCCGACACCGTGAACGAGGCGGAGGCGTTCGTCGCCGAGGTCGAGGCCGAGCACGACGACGCCACCCACAACGTCCCCGCCTATCGCGTCCCCGCCGGCGACGGCGCCTCGCGGACGCCGGGGGAGGTGATGCTCCGGGAGTATTCGAGCGACGACGGCGAGCCGACCGGCTCGGCCGGCGACCCCGCGCTGAACGTCCTCGAACAGCAGGAGATCCGGAACGTCGTCGCGGTCGTCACGCGCTACTACGGCGGAACGAACCTCGGCGTCGGCGGCCTCGCCAGAGCCTACTCCCGGGCGGTGAAGGAGGGGCTCGACGCCGCCGGCGTCGTCGAGGAGGAGCCACACGAGCGGGTCGACCTCGCGGTCGCGTACGACGACTCCGGCACCGTGCGCGGGGTCCTCGAGTCGTCGGGCGTCGAGTTCGAGGCCGACTACGACGAGCGCGTGACCTTCGAGGCGCGCGTCCCGGTCGCCGAGGCCGACGGCCTCCGCGACCGCCTGCGCTCGGCGACGAGCGGACGCGTCGACATCGGGTGAGCCGGCGGCGACGGGGACGCCCCCGGTGGTGCTATCGCCGGCGTCGCCGCCCTCGTCGTCGCGGGCGCTCGACACGGTCCGGGGCGCCGACGCCGCGGTCGGCGACCCCGCGTTCCGGGTTCCGAACGTACTTGCCCCGGGGGTTCGACGCCGCGGTATGGACCGGATTCAGGCGAGCGACTTCCACGACCTCGCCAAGCCGAGCGACCCGCGGGTCGCCCCCGACGGCGACCACGTGGCGTTCGTGCGGACCGTCCCGGACGACGACGAGTCGTACGAGTCCACCGTGTACCTCGCCCCGACGGACGCGAGCGCGGACGCCCGGCGGCTGACCGTCGAGGAGGGCGCCGACGCGGAGCCGCGGTTCTCGCCCTCGGGCGACCGGCTGGCGTTCACCTCCACGCGCGGGAAGGACGACGACACCCAGCAGCTGTGGCTGCTCCCGCTCGACGGCGTCGGCGGCGAGGCCGAGCGGGTGACCGACGTGGTCGGGGGAGTCAGCGGGATCTCGTGGAGCCCGGACGGCACCCGGATCGCGTTCCTCCAGTCGGTCGCCCCCGAGGACCGCGAGGAGGGCCGCGACGTCGAGATCCCCGAGGAGTACGAGCCCGAGGAGCCCGACCCGCGGGTCATCGACCGGACGGTGTACCGGAGCGGGACCGAGTACTTCGACGGGAAGCGCCCGCAGGTGTACGTCGCCGACGTGGAATCGGGCGACCTCACCCGCGTCACCGACGGCGACCACGACCACGCCGAGCCGACGTGGGCCGACGACGGGACGCTGTACTTCACCGCCGAGAAGGTCGGCGACGACCCCGACGACAACTACCAGATCGACGTCGTCGCCTACGACACCGAGTCGGGCGAGACCGAGGACGTCCACCGGACGACGGGCTGGGGCGCGTCGCTCGCGGTCACCGAGGACCACCGGATCGCCTACACCTACACCGAGGAGGAGCAGGCGAGCATCCAGCCGACCGAACTCCACGTGTACGACCGCGCGGCCGACGAGACGCACGACCTCACCGCGGACCTGGACCGGACCCTGGGCTACGAGGCCGCCCCGCAGTGGGGGCCCGACGAGGAGCGCGTGTTCTTCTCGACGCCCGACGAGGGCGCGACGAGCCTGTGGTCGGCGCCCGGCGACGCGAGCGGGGAACCGGAGCGGGAGTACCGCGGCGGCGCCGTCAACGGCGCCCACGTCGCCGACGGCGTGACGGCGATCACGAAAAGCGAGTGGGACCACCCGGGGGACCTGTTCGTATTCGCCCACGGGCGAACCGGCGGCGGCGGAGCCGCCGGAGCCGACGGGTCCGAGGAGCGTCGGCTCACCCGGCTGAACGAGGAGTACCTCGACTCCGTCGAGGTCCGCGAGCCCGAGCCGCTCGAATTCGAGTCCGACCAGGGGCCCGTCGAGGGGTGGGTGCTCACGCCGCCCGGATTCGACGGCGAGGCGCGGAGCGCCTCGGCGGAGCGGACGGAGTCCGCGGAACCCGAGAGCTATCCGCTCGCCGTGGAGGTCCACGGCGGCCCGCACGCCATGTGGACGACGAGCGGGACGATGTGGCACGAGTTCCAGACGCTCGCGGCCCGCGGCTACGTCGTCTTCTGGTCGAACCCCCGGGGGTCGACCGGCTACGGCGAGGAGTTCATGCAGGCCATCGAGCGCGACTGGGGCGACGTGACCCTCACCGACGTGATGGCCGGCGTCGAGGCGGTCGCGAGCAGGGAGTACGTCGACGAGACGAACGCGTTCCTCACCGGCGGCTCCTTCGGCGGCTACATGACCTCCTGGACGGTCGGCCACACCGACTACTTCCGCGCGGCCGTCTCCCAGCGCGGCGTGTACGACTTCTCCGGGTTCTACGGCTCGACCGACGGGGCGTACAAGCTCGTCGAGGGCGACTACGACACGACGCCGTGGGAGGAGCCCGAGTTCCTCTGGGAGCAGTCGCCGGTCGCGCACGCCGACGGGGTGGAGACGCCGACGCTGGTGCTCCACTCCGACCGCGACTACCGGACGCCCGACAACACGGCGGAGCTGTTCCACCGCATCCTCAGGAAGCACGGCGTCGACACGCGGCTCGTCCGCTACCCGCGCGAGGGACACGAGCTCTCGCGGTCGGGCGAGCCGGCCCACGTCGTCGACCGCATCGAGCGGATCGTCCGGTGGTTCGACGGCTACTCCGAGCACCACGACGCCGAGCGGGCGCTCGATCGTCCCGAGGACGACGGGCTGAGCGCCGGCGAGGACGACGAGGACGGCGGAAGCGACGAGACGAGCGACGAGGACGTCGACGGGGAGTAGCTCGGAAGCGTCACGGGCGCACACGGGCGTTCCGTTATTCCCGGCCGCCCCCCGAAGGACCGACACGTGAGCGACGACGACATCGACTGCGCCTACCGCGGCTGCGACGTACGCGTCCACGAGCCGGTGTACGTCCGCGAGGGCGACGAGGCGTCGGAGACGCCGTTCTGTAACTACGGCTGCCTGGCCGCACACGTCGAGGACGAGGGGCTCGCGGTCGGAACGACCTGTTCGGTCGGGATCTGACGGGGCGAGCGGTCAGTCGACGATGATGTCCTCGTCCTCGTCGACCGTCAGCCCCGTCGACGACTGCATCTGGTCCTCGTAGCGGTCGATCCAGTCGGCGAAGCAGCCGGGGCACAGCCGCTGTTCGTCGACGGTCGAGCGGTCGACCGAGAGCCGGATCGTGCGGGCGAGCGCGTCCTCGGTCGGCGAACCGCAGGCGTCACAGGAGTCGGCCATACCCACGGCTGTGCGAGCCAGCGGTATAGTCGTTGCTTCGGCGCGAGCGGGCGACGGACCGGCGGGCCGGCGGCGGCCCGGGCCGTCCCGTCGCGGTCGGCTCGGTGGGATTTATGGACGTGAGACGCGAAGTTCGTCACATGACCACATGGATCGTGGGTGGTGCGGATGTCCGGTGAGGGGGACGAGCCGGTGAAGACGATCTGTCCGTACTGCGGCGTCGGCTGCGGGATCTCGGTGCAGCGAGGGGAGGAGCCGGGGGACATGCGCTTCGTCCCGTGGGGCGACGCCCCCGTCAACGAGGGGCGGATCTGTATCAAGGGCGGCGCCGCGACCGAGGTCGTCGACCACGAGGACCGGCTGACGGACCCCCTGATCAGGGAGGACGGCGAGTTCCGCGAGGCGACGTGGGAGGAGGCGTACGACCGCGTCGTCTCCGAGCTCGAACGGATCCGCGAGGAGCACGGCCCCGACGCGATGGGCTTCTTCGGCTCCTCGAAGACGATGAACGAGGAGAACTACCTCCTCCAGAAGCTCGCGCGCCGCTACGGCACCAACAACGTCGACAACTGCACGCGGATGTGTCACGCCTCGACGGTGTGGGCGCTCCGGACCAGCCTCGGCGCGGGCGCGATGACCAACAGCATGGCCGACCTCCGGGAGGAGGCCGACGTGTTCTGGATCCAGGGCGCCAACCCCGGCGAACAGCACCCCATCGCCAACAGCCAGTACTTCCGCCAGGCCGTGCTGGAGGGCGCGACCGTGATCCAGGTCGACCCGCACGCGAACAAGACCACGCGGTCGTTCCAGATCGAGGACACCGACCGGCACATGCACCTCCAGCTGGAGCCGGGAACGGACATCCCGCTGCTCAACGTCGTCCTCAAGACGATCCTGGAACGCCACGAGGAGGAGCCGGACGCGGGCTGGATCGACGAGGCGTTCGTCGAGGAGCGCACGGAGGGGTTCGACCACCTGAAAGAGACGCTGGCCGATTTCGATAAAGAGGCTGCCGCTGAGGAGTGCGGCGTCCCCCTGGAGGACATCGAGCTGGCCGCCGAGAAGTACGCGATGGCGAACAACGCGGCCATCTTCACCGGGATGGGGATGAGCCAGCACGCCTGCGGCGTCGACAACGTGCAAAACGAGATCAACCTCGCGCTGATCACGGGCAACCTCGGCCGGCCGGGCACGGGCGTCAACCCCCTCCGGGGCCAGAACAACGTCCAGGGGACCTGCGACGTGGGCGCGATGCCGAACGTCCTCCCGGGGTACCAGCTCGTCGACGACGACGAGGCCCGCGCGTCCGTCGAGGAGGTGTGGGGCTTCGAGATCCCCGACGAGCCGGGGCTGACGAACGTCGAGATATCACACGAGGCGGGGAAGTCGATCCACGGGCTGTACGTGATGGGCGAGAACCCCGTGATGTCCGAGCCGGACGGCAACCGGGTCGAGGAACGCCTGCGGGAGCTGGAGTTCATGGTCGTGCAGGACATCTTCATGACCGAGACCGCGAAGTTCGCGGACGTGATCCTGCCCGCGACGACGTGGGCCGAGCGCGGCGGCACCGTCACCAACACGGACCGCCGCGTCCAGCGAATGCGCCCCGTGGAGAAGGTCCACGAGAACACCGAACACGACCTCGACATCCTGATGGAGGTGGGAAGTCGGCTCTTCGGCGAAGAGGCCTTCCGGTTCGAGGACGCGGAGGCAGTCTTCGAGGAGCTCCGGCAGGTGTGTCCCAGCTATCACGGGATGACCTACGACGCGCTCGGCGAGGAGGGGATTCAGTGGCCCTGCTACGAGGAGGGCGACGCGGGCGACCAGTACCTCTACGAGGAGTCGTTCGACACGGCGAACGGCCTCGGGCGGATCGAGGGCGTGCGCCACCAGCCGCCCGCGGAGGTTCCCGACGAGGAGTACCCGCTGATCCTGACGACGGCCCGGCTGGAGGAACACTACAACACGGGGACGATGAGCCGGCGGTCGCCGACGCTGCGGCGGCAACACCCCGAGAACTTCGTTGACGTCCATCCGAACGACGCCGAGCGGTACGGGATCGAGGACGGCGACACGGTGACGCTGCGGTCGCGCCGCGGCGAGATCGAGGTGGTCGCCCACGTCACCGAGGACATCAAGGAGGGGTCCGTCTGGACGACGCCGCACTTCGCGGCCGCCTCCGCGAACCGGCTGACGAACGACGTGCTCGACGACCGAGCGAAGATCCCCGAGTACAAAGCGGCAGCCGCCGAGATCGCCGTGACCGTCGACGCCGGGGGCGACGCCGAGCCGGCGGACGACTGAGGCCGTTTCGCGGCACGGCACGTCCGCCATCCGACCGCCGGCGACGCCTCAGCGGTCGGGGTCGTCGCCCTCGTCGACGCCGTCGGCGTCGCCGTGCATCTCCTTCCACCTGCGCCACAGCGCCATGTAGAGCCGCCAGTTGTCCAGATCGTACCGGGACGCGAGCGTGCGGGCGGCGTCGAGGTACCGGCCGTAGTCGTCGAGCCCGAACGGCTCCGGGGAACCCCCGCCGAGCCCGACCAGGTCGTCGACGACCCGCCACTCGCGGTCGCCGACGACCAGGTACGCCCCCGGGTCGAGGAAGAACAGGAACGCCGACCCGACCCGAGGGTCGACCCCCGGGAGGACGGTCAGGGCCGACAGGGCCCCGGCGTGGTCGGTCGCGTCGCCGGCGGTCGCGATCGCGTCCCGCACCGCCCCCGTGTCGGCGTCCCCGAAGCGGGACTCGACCGTGCGCCGCTGCTCGTCCGGGTAGGCGCCGAGATATCGCCTGAAGTACCACTGCACGACCCACTCGGCGTCGCGGCGGCCGTACGCCCCCGTTCGGAACGCCTCGGGGAGCGTCTCGATCGCCTCCCGCTCGACGGGGTACAAGGGCTCCTCCTCGCGGTAGGCGTCGACGAGACGGTCGACCTCGGCCCGGTTCATGTCCGACAGGTCGGGCCTCGCCGGGGAAACGGTTGTCCCGCCCGCCTACGCGATCTTCCCGTACTGGTCGGCGAGCTTCCCGGCCGCCTCGTCCATGAGGTCGGCCTCGTAGTCGTCGAGGTCCCACTCGACGACCTCCTCGACGCCGTCGGAGCCGAGCTTCAGGGGGACGCCGAAGGCGGTGTCCTCGTAGCCGAACTCGCCCTCCAGCGCGATGGACCCGGGGAGCACCTCGCCGGTGTCTCGGATCACGGCCTCGACCATGTGGGCGACGCCCGTTGCCGGGCCCCACTCGGTCGCGCCCTTGCGGGAGATGACGTCCATCGCCGACTCCTGCAGGTCGCCGAGGATCTCCTCGCGCTCGTCGGCGGTGAACTCCGGGTCCGCGCCGTCGACGCGCACCTTCGAGAAGACCGGCACCTGCGCGTCGCCGTGCTCGCCGAGGATCGTCGCCTCGACGTTGCGGACGGGGACATCGAAGCGCTCGGAGAGGACGTACCGGAAGCGCGCGGAGTCGAGGCGGCCGCCGAAGCCGATCACCTTCTCGCGGGCGCGCTCGCCGCTCTCGTAGAGGTGGCGGTTGAGCAGGTCGACCGGGTTCGAGGTGGTGATCGACACGAAGTCGTCGTTGTACTCGCGCAGCGACTCGCCGATGTCCTCCATGATCGGCGCGTTGTCGCCCGCCAGGTCGATGCGGGTCTGCCCCTCCTTGCGCGGGATGCCGGCGGTGATGACCACCACGTCGGAGCCCTCGGTGGCCTCGTAGCCGCCCTGTCGGACCCGCGTGTTGGCGTCGTAGGCGACCCCGTGGTTGACGTCGGCCGCCTGGCCGACCGTCTGCTCCTCCATGTCCGGGATGTCGACGAACACGAGTTCGTCCGCGACGCCCCGGAGCGCGATGTTGTAGCCGGCCGCGGCTCCCACCGTCCCCGCCGCGCCGATCACGCTGACTTTCGTCATACCACGTAACTCACCGTCCGAATCTCCGGTAAGCGTTTCGAAAGGCGCGATCGTGGGCGCCGTACGACGTATTCGTGTTCGACGATAGTCGAACCGTTTCGGCGGCCGCGACGGGGACGTCGGCGCGGTCCCGGCGGGGCTGACACGACCCCCCACGGTAGCCTCGCGCACGCGGGGCGGGAGCCAACGGGGTTTATCATCGGCCGCGCGGCAACGTTCGGGCAACGATGGCCATCGAGGAGCGAGGCGACGCACACCTCATCACGCACGCGCTGGCGAAGGACACGCTCTCGCGACTGCGCGACGTCGAGACCGAGCAGGTCGCCTTCCGGAAGGGGCTGGTGAAGCTGGGCCGCATCTGCGGCTACGAGATCATCGACGGCGCCATGGAGACGGAGTTCGTCTCGATCGAGACGCCGCTGGCGGAGACGACCGGCGAGCGCGTGAAGGGACTGGACAACGTCGTCATCGTCAACGTCCTGCGGGCCGCGACCCCGTTCGTCGAGGGGCTGCTGAAGGCGTTCCCGCGCGCGAAGCAGGGCGTCATCTCCGCCGGCCGCAACGAGGAGGCCGGCATGGACGAGGACGGCACGTTCCCCATCCAGATCGACTACACGAAGCTCCCGGACATCACCGGCGACGACACCGTCATCGTCGCCGACCCGATGCTCGCGACCGGATCCACGATGTGCGCCGTCCTCGACCACGTGCTCGCGGACAACCCGGATCCCGAGGACCTGTTCGTCCTCTCGGCCGTCTCGGCGCCCGACGGGCTCACCCGCGTCGCCGAGGCGGTCCCCGAGGCGGACCTCCTCACCGTCGCCATCGACGACGAACTCAACGACGAGGGGTTCATCGTCCCCGGCCTCGGCGACGCGGGCGACCGCGCGTTCCGGACGCAGTAGCCGCCCCCCGGACCCGGCCGGCCCGACCGAACCTTCTTGTCCGATCCCGGGACCACCCCGCCGCGTGACGTAGCCGACGCCGGCGGGGAACGAGGCGGGTGTGCGGTCCCCCCTCGCCGGTTGCGGGTCGCCCGGACCGCCTGTCAGCCGCGAGCCGAACGGCGACGCCGCCGCGACTCGGCTACAGCCGCGCCTGCAGCGCCCGCGCCGTCTTCTCCCCGACGCCGGGCACGTCCAGCAGGTCGGACTCGCTGGCCGCGCGGACGTTCTCGACGGAGCCGAAGCGCCGGAGGAGCCGCCGGCGCGTCTCGGGGCCGACGCCGGGCACCTCGTCGAGCACCGTCGAGACGTCGTCGCGGAGGGTCTGGTGGTACTGGACGGCGAAGCGGTGCGCCTCGTCGCGCACGCGCTGGAGCAGGTGGAGGTGCGGGGCGTCGTCGCCCCACCGGCGGACGCCGTCGGGCGTGATCACCAACTCCTCCTCCTTGGCGAGCGCCACGACCGGCACCTCCCAGCCGACCTCGGCGAGCGCGTCGCGTGCGGCGCCCAGTTGGCCGTCGCCGCCGTCGACGAGGAGCAGGTCCGGATCGGGGCGGTCGTCGCGCCCCTCCACGGCGCGTTCGGCGCGCCAGCGGACCAGCTCGCGCATGTTCGCGTAGTCGTCGTTGCGGTCGGTGAGCTTCTTCCGACGGTAGTCGGCCGTCTCGGCGCTCCCGTCGACGAAGCAGACGTTCGAGCCGACGACCTGCTTGCCCTGCGCGTGGCTCACGTCGAAGCCCTCGATCCGCTCGGGGCGGTCGACGCCGAGCGCGTCCGCCAGCGCCGACAGCTCGTCGCGGCGGGTGGGGCCGCTGCGGGCGTTCTTCAGCGCGAGGTCGACGAGCTTGGCCTCCCGGCCGGCGCCCGGGACGCGGACGGCGACGCCCTCGGCCTCCAGCCACGCGAGCACGTCGTCGTCGGCCGGGCGCTCCGAGAGCAGCACCGCGTCCGGGAGCTCGCGCTCGGCGTAGTACTGGACGAGGAACGCCGACAGCACCTCGGCGACGCGGTCCTCGGCGTCGGGGGCGTCCAGCGAGTGCCGCGACCGGTCGACGAGCTGTCCGCGCTCGCTGTGGAGGCGGGCGACGACCGCCGAGTCGCCCTCGACGGCCGCGCCGAGCACGTCGACCGCGCGCTCGTCCGCCCGGTCGGAGACGGCCTCCTCGCCGCCGCCGTGGAACGACTCGACGGCGTCGAGGCGGTCGCGGAGGTTCGCGGCGCGCTCGAACTCCGTCGCCTGCGCGGCCGCCTCCATCTCGCGGCGGATCGGGTCCGCCAAGGCGCCCGTCTCCCCCTCGAAGAACCGCACCGCGGACTCGACGTCCTCGCGGTACGCCTCCGGGGAGATCTCGCCGGTGCAGGGCGCCGAGCACAGGCCCATCTCGTAGTCGAGGCAGGGCCGGTCGCGGCCCTCGTACTTGTGGTCCGAGCAGCCTCGCAGGCCGTACGTCTCGCGGACCGCCTTGACCACGGTGTCGACGCGGCCCTTGTCGGTGAACGGACCGAAGACGGTCGCGGCTTCGTCGGGGTCGCGCGTCGCCTCGATCCGCGGGACCGGGTGGTCGGTGAACTGGACCAGCGGGTACGACTTGTCGTCCTTCAGGCGGACGTTGAAGCGGGGGTTGAACCGCTTGATCAGGTTCGCCTCCAGCAGCAGCGCCTGCGTCTCCGTGTCCGTGACGGCGAAGTCAAGCGCGTCGGCGCGGTCGACCATCCGCGCGACGCGCGCCGACCGCGGGTCCGCGTACGAGGGCACCCGCTCGCGGAGGTCGACCGCCTTCCCCACGTAGAGGACGGCGTCGCCGTCGAGGAACTGGTAGACGCCGGGCTCGCGCGGGAGGTCGGCCGCGCGCTCGCGGACCGCGCTCGCGTCCATCAGCGGGACCGTGGGTGCTCCGCGCGTTTGAGGCTGACGCGTCCGGCCGGGGACGCGCCGCTGTCGAGCCGTACCCGGCCGGGCGAGCCGTCTCCGGCCGCGACCGCGCCGATCCGAATATCACGTCTGATTCACGGACGACAACCGTTAAACGGAATTCGGCGAGCCGTAGGGTATGTCACTACTCGCCCGCTTCCGGGAGTGGATCGCGGGGGCGAACCGGGAGGAACCGGTGGCCGACGGCGGCGTCGCTGTCAAGTCGGGCGGCGATCCCGTTCCGTCGCCCGAGGAGGAGGACGAGGACGAACTGAACGTCGACGACGACATGCTGCTCGACGGCGTCGGCTCCGCCGTGTTCATGCTGGACAGCGACGGCGAGATCGTCGCCTGGAACTCCGCGATCGAGGAGCTGACCGGCGCCACCGCCGAGGAGGCGATCGGACACGAACACGCCAGCGAGATGTTCTATCCGGACGGCCGGCGGGCGCAGACGCTCGCGGACAAGGTGCTGGAGTACCCGAAGTCGGTCCACGAGGAGTTCGACGTCGAGCTCGAGGACGAGTCGACGTGGCTGTACGCCGACACGAGCGTGATGACCGACCAGCACGGCGACGAGCGCCACATCTACTTCACGGCGATGCCGCTGTACGAGGAGGGCGAACTCGTCGCCGTCGTCGAGACCGTCCGCGACCGGACCGAGCAGGTCCGCCGGCAGAAGGCGGTCGAGGGACTCGTCGACGAGCTCGGGTCGACGATGGGGTCGCTGATGGACGGGACTCTCGACGCCCGGGCGTCGTTCGAGGACGAAGACGACTGCCTCGACGACCGGCTCCTCGACGTCATCTGCGACCTCAACGACATGGCGGAGGCGTTCGAGGAGACGGCCGCGGGCGTCGACGAGGGCGCCGCGCGGCTCGAGGACTCGGTGGAGGAGGCCGTCGAGGCCGCCGAGGAGATCTCCGAGAACGTCGGCGAGCAGAACGAACTGCTCTCGGAGGGCGTCTCGGAGATGCAGACCTTCTCCGCGTCGATGGAGGAGGTCGCCGCCACCGCCGAGGAGGTCGACACCGCCGCCGAGCAGGCCCGCGAGGCGGCCAACGACGGCCTCGACGCCAGCGAGGACGCCCGCGAGGCCACCGAGGACGTGACCGAGATCGGCGAGGAGCTCGTCGACTCGGTGACGAGCCTGGGCGACCGGATGGACGACATCGAGGCGGTCGTCGAGGTCATCTCCGACGTGGCCGAGCAGACGAACCTCCTCGCGCTCAACGCCAACATCGAGGCCGCCCGCGCGGGCAAGGACGGCGACGGCTTCGCCGTCGTCGCCGAGGAGGTGAAGACGCTCGCCGACGAGACGCGCCAGCACACCGAGGAGATCACCGGCAACATCGAGGAGCTCCAGAACCAGACCGACTCGACGGTGGTCGCCGCCGAGCAGAGCCACCAACAGATCGACCACGCGGCCGACCAGATCGACGACGTGCTGGAGGCGTTCGAGGACATCGCCGCCTCCATCGACCAGGCGGCCGACGGCATCGCGGAGGTGTCGCGCGCGACCGACGACCAGGCGGCCACCGTCGAGGAGCTCACCGCGACCATCGAGGAGGTCCGCGAGCGCTCCGACGAGACGGAGGCCGCCGCCGACCGGATCGTCGCCGCCACCGACGACCAGAACGAGGCCATCACCGAGCTGGCCGCGCACGTCGCCGACCTCCGCGGCGAGAGCGCCGAGAGCGTCGGATACAGGACCGACGGGGGAGTCGACCGCGTCGGCGGCCGCGAGCGTTCCCCCGCGGACGGCGCCGATCCCGAGTTCCGAACCGACGGCGGGATCACCATCGACGCGCCCGCGTCCGACCGCGACGACCCGGAGGACGACGACGGCGTCACCATCGAGCCGGCGGCCGACGACGGCGACGCGGCGGCCGACGAAGGGACGGTCGAGGAGGACACCGGCGGCGAGGACGAGTACGGCGGCTTCGAGTTCGGCGCCTGACCGGCGGTCACGGCCCGGGCGGCGGCGTGCCGGCGCCGTCGCGATCCCGGCCCGTCGCCGGACCTGCCCGACACGACCCCGTGGTCCCGATCCCCGGAGGCTTTCTCCCCCGCGCGTGAACCGGGGTCCATGCGCCTGTGGCTCGTCTCCCGCGAGTACGACACCAGACAGACGGTGACGCTCACGTACGCGAGCGTCGACGGCGAGCGCGCCTACACCCGGCAGGCGTCGGTCGAGTTGCTCCAGCGGAACCCCGTCACCGCCGCCGTCGAGCGCGACGAGTCCGACACCGTCGCCGTCGAGGACGAGTCGACGCGCGAGCGGTACGCCGCTGAGGCCGAACGGATGGCGGCGACCCACGACCCGGACGACGAGGTCTGACCGGGAGCCGTCGCCGGCTGCGTGACCGTGGGTCGTCAGCGAGGATCAGTCGCGAACCGCGATAGGGGGCGTTCGGCCCCGTTCAGCACCAGTTCTCGAGGACCGGGGCGTCGCTCTCGCCCACGGAGAGCCACGCGTCGTCGCACCCGAGGTCCGCGATGACGAACTCCGCGGATGCCTCGTCCACCGACGCCATCACCTCGCCGGGCTCACACCCCGTGTGCCTCGTTGCCATATGCGTACGTCTCACACTCGCAGGTATAAACTCGTCGGATTGACACAGCGTGACAGGGGGTGCCCGCCCGCGCGTGCGTCGTGAATCTATCATTACGACCGAGCTCGTTTTCAGTATTCGACACGTTCGTTAATTACAGTCCCGCGATGTCGAGCGCATCCGTCGCGGGACACGCGACCGGGGAGGAGGGCCCTCACGCCGGGGTCGGCGGGCCGGTCGCGGACCGACACTGAGAGCTCCTCGCGGCCGACCGAGGCCGACGGCGGCGGACCCCCGCTCCGGAGGGGTTCGGCGGTCCGACGCGCCCGTCTCGGCCCGCTCCACACCTTCGCATGATACAAGAGGCGTCGGGGCGCACGACGGTGTATGAACGTAGCCGACGCGATGACGCCGCGGGCGGACCTCGTCACGGTCTCGCTTCCCGGCAGCCGCGACGACGTGCTCACCTACCTGCAGGAGTACCAGTTCTCCTCCGTGCCGGTCGTGAAGGGCGAGGGCGCCGACGAGGTGTACCGCGGGCTCGTCTCCCGGGACGACCTCATCGACAAGCCCGACGAGGACCAGCTCGCGCTCCTGATGCGCGACGTGCCGACGGTGACGCCCGACACGGCCCTGCGCGACGCCGCGCAGGTGATGCTGGGCGGCAGCCGGCGGCTCCCCGTGGTCGAGACGGAGAACGGCGACAGCCTCGCGGGCATCGTCACCGTGACCGACATCGTCGCCGCCATCGCGCGCGAGGAGGTCGACACCGACGCCACCTGCGGCGAGGTCGCCGGCAGCGACGTGAACACCGTCTACACCGGCACGCCGCTGACGGTCGCCGAGCGCCAGCTGTTCTTCGCGAACGTCCCGTACGCGGTCGCGCTCGGCGACGACGGCGACATGGCCGGGATGCTCACCGAGGTGGACGTGCTGGAGGTCGCCCGCGTCGTCGAGGGCGAGGACGACACCGGCGACTCCATCGCCGACCAGGACGACGACTGGAAGTGGGAGGGGATCAAGGCCGTCGGCGCGGCGTACGTGCCGACCCGGAACGTCGAGATCCCCGCCGAGCCGGTCGAGGAGTTCATGACCGCCGACGTGATCACCGTCTCGCGCCGGCGCAGCGTCACGGAGGCCGCCCGGGAGATGATCTCAGAGGAGATCGAACAGATCCCGCTGCTGGCCGGCGGCGAGCTCGTCGGCGTCGTGCGGGACGTGCACCTGCTGGAGGCGCTGTAGCATGGCCGACCAGGAGGACGTGATCGAGCTGGCGAAGCGCCGCGGGTTCTTCTTCGGCGCGAACGGTGCCTACGGCGGCGTCGCCGGCTTCTACACGTACGGCCCGAACGGCGCGGCGGTGAAGGACAACCTCGAGTCCGCCTGGCGCGACCGGTTCACCGTCCGCCAGGGCAACATGGAGATCGAGGCGCCGACGATCATGCCCGAGGCCGTCTTCGAGGCGTCCGGCCACCTCGACGGCTTCGACGACATGCTCGTCGAGTGCCCCGAGTGCGGCGCGTCCCACCGCGCCGACCACCTGATCGAGGACAACACGGACGTCGAGGAGGCGGAGTCGATCCCGATCCCGGAGGTCGAGGAGCTGATCCGCGAGCACGACCTTCGGTGCCCCTCGTGTGACGCGCCGCTGTCGGGCGAGCCGGTCGAGGAGTTCAACCTCATGTTCGAGACGAGCATCGGTCCCGGCACGGGCCAGCCCGGCTACATGCGCCCGGAGACGGCGCAGGGCATCTTCGTCGAGTTCCCCCGCCTGAAGGAGTACGCGCGCAACCGCCTCCCGTTCGGCGTCACCCAGATCGGCCCCGCCTACCGCAACGAGATCAGCCCCCGGAAGGGCATCGTCCGCGTCCGGGAGTTCACCCAGGCGGAGCTGGAGACGTTCATCGACCCCGAGGAGGACGAGCCGCCCCTCCACGAGGTCGAGGACGTCGAGGTCACGCTGTACCCCGCGGGTGAGCAGGAGGACGAGGACGGCGAGGCGTACACCACGACCGTCGGCGAGGCCGTCGACGAGGGCGTCATCGGCTCCGACTGGGTCGGCTACTACCTCGGCGTCGCCCAGGAGTGGTACCAGCGCGTCGGCGTCGACATGGACCGCTTCCGGTTCCGCCAGCACCTCCCCGGCGAACTCGCCCACTACGCCGCGGACTGCTGGGACGCCGAAAGCGAGGTCGGCGGCGACTGGATCGAGATCACCGGCTTCGCGTACCGCTCGGACTACGACCTCTCTAAGCACGCCGAACACTCCGGCGAGTCGTTCACCGTGTTCAAGCAGTACGACGAGCCCAAGACGGTGGAGCGGGCGACCGTCGACCCCGACATGGCGACGCTCGGCCCCGAGTTCGGCGGCGACGCCGGCGCGGTCGCCGACGCCCTGGGGACGCTCGCCGAGCGCGACCCCGACGCCTTCGACGCCGACGAGGTCGAGGTGGAGGTCGACGGCGAGACGTACGCCGTCGACAGCGACGTGGCGAACTTCTCGGTCGAGGAGGTGACCGAGAACGGCGAGCACGTCACCCCGCACGTCGTCGAGCCGTCGTTCGGCGTCGACCGCATCGTCTACACGCTCATCGAGCACGCCTACCGGACCGACGAGGTCGACGGCGAGGCGCGCACGTACCTCGCGCTGGACCCGGAGATGGCCGCGACCGACGCCGCCGTCTTCCCGCTGGTCTCCAACGACGACCGCCTGCTCGACCTGGCGGACGAGGTGACCGCCGACCTCCGCTCGGCGGGCCTGTCCGTCGAGTACGACGACTCCGGGTCGATCGGCCGTCGCTACCGCCGGCAGGACGAGGTCGGCACGCCGTTCTGCGTCACGGTCGACCGCGACGGCCTCGAGGGCGACGGGCCCGACACGGTCACCGTCCGCGAGCGCGACAGCGCCCGGCAGGTCCGCGTCCCGGTGGACGGGGTGGCCGACGAGATCGCCGCCCTGCTCGACCCCGAGGACGACCGGGCCTTCGAGGCGCTCGCGGCCGCCTACGAGGAGATCGAGACGGGCGTCGAGACGGAGACGGCCTGACCCGCGGATGGGCGAACTGAAGCGGCGGGCGGTCCACCTCTCGGGCACGGGGTTCCCCGCGATCTACCTGCTGGGGCTGGTGACGTGGCGACAGCTCCAGGCGCTGCTCGTGGCCGCCACCGTCGGCGTGTTCGTCCTGGAGTTTCTCCGGCTGGTCGTCGAGGTGGACTGGGGGCCGCTGAACCGCGTGTACGACGAGCTGACCCGCGAGTACGAGGCCGACAACGTCGCCGGCTACGCGCTGTTCATGGTGGGGGCGACGCTGGCGGCGCTGGCGTTCGCGCCCCCGTACGGGCCCGCCGCCGTCGCGGTCGAGCCGCCGGTGGCGGTGCCGGCGATCCTGATGCTGTCGGTCGGCGACCCCGTCTCGGGGTACCTCGGCAGCAACGACGCGACGACGGCCAAGGAGGTCGGGGTGCTCGCGGTGATGTTCCTCGTGTGCTTCGCGCTCGCGGTGCCGTTCACCGTCCGCCACGCCGGCGCGGTCGGCGGCGTCGCCGCCGCGGTCGCGGGCGCGCTCGGCGCGACCGTCGCCGACGGGCTGAAGCCGGTGATCCGCGGCTACGTGGTCGACGACAACCTCACCATCTCGCCCGTCTCCGGCGCCGCCATGACCGCGGTGCTGGTGGCGGTAGCGTAGGCCCCGGCGGGCCGGCCGCCCCGGTCCGCTCCGCCTCGGTCCGCCCCGATCCGCTCCGGTCTGCTCCACCCGCCGCGACGCGCGGGGGCCCCCTACCGCAGCACGACCAGGTACGTCAGCCCGAAGACGATCAGCCCGAAGCCGGCGACCGTCCGGAGGTCGAAGGTCGCGAGGTCCAGGAACGACAGCCCCCACACCACCGCCGACGCGAACGCCGCCGAGAGGACGAGGTTCATCGCGAACAGCACGCGCGGGTCGCCGTCGGATGCCATGGCTCGCCGTGAGGGGGACCACCTACTTGGCTCCCGCGGTCGTACGGCCGGTATGCCCCTCCGGAACCGCGCGGGCGACCCGGTCGACCCGGTGCCGTTCCTCGTCGTCGTCGGCTTCGCGTTCCTGCTGGTGTTCTCGACGGGCCCCATCTACCTCCGGGCGCTGCTCGGGGTCGACCTCGCGACAGCCATCGCCGGGTCGACGGCGGTGTTCCTCGCGGCGACCGCCGGCGCCTACCACCGGTTCGTCCGCACCGACCGGCCGGACCTCCGGGGGGAGACCCCCGTCGCGTGGCGGTACCGGAGGCTGTGGATCGGGGCGCTGCTGCTCGCGCTCCTGCTGGTGCTCCTGTCGCTCCCGTTCATGGAGTTCTGACCCGTTCGGACCCCGCAGACGCCCGCCGCTCTCCCGTGTCGGCGTCTCCCCCGTGTTTTTGTCGCAAGGGCGCACAGCCCGGGTATGCGCGAGGTCGAGGCCGAGCGGTTCGTCGGGGCGACGCCCGCGGCGCTGCGCCGGCTGCTCTCGCCGGCGGCGCTCGTCGAGTACGAGGGGAGCTTCGTCGCCCGGGGGACCCGGAGCGACGGCGACGCGACGGTCGTCACCGTCGCCGGCGGCGGCCTGGAGTTCGACCTCCGGTTCGTCGAGACCGACGGCGGCTGGCGCTACGAGCAGGCCGGCGAGCGCGGCCCCTTCGAGTCGATGGAGACCGAGGTGACCGTCGAGCCGGCGAACGAGGGGAGCCGGGTCCGCGCCGTCTCGCGCGTGGCGCTCGGCCTGCCGCTCCCGCTGGCCGACCGCGTCGCCGGCTGGAAGCGCCGGGGCGAACTCCGGCGCCTGCTGGACACCCTCGCGGACGACGCGTGAGCCGGGCCGGACGACGGCGCCGGGGACGCCCGAACCGGCGGTTCTCCGCACGGTCGTGCGCCGGAACCGCGAACGCGCGCCGGAGTTTATACGTCCGATCGAGAGTCTCACGCCCATGGGACTGCTCGGCACGCTCACGGAGACGCTGAAGGCATCGACCGAGTCGCCGAACCGCGGCGGGGATCAGACGACGGAGTCCGAGGGCGCCTACTGGTGTCACGACTGTAACGAGCGGCTGCTGGACCTGGACGTGGAGGGCGAGGGGCCGCCGTCGTGTCCCGACTGCGGCGAGGAGATGGAGTTCGAGCGCTCGCCCGGCTCGACCGGCTGCGCCTGCTGATCACGACAGCGAGACGACCGCCTCCTCCCCGCCCCCGTCGTCGGTCGGGAACCACTCGGCCGGGTCGACGTCGACGCCCCCCGCGAGTTCCGCGTCGGTGAGCAGAGAGCCGTCCAGGTCCCCGCGCACCGCCGCCTCGTCGAGGTCGACGCCGATGACGACCAGTTCGGTGTGGCGGTCGCCCCACTCCTCGTGCCAGTCGGCGTCGCCGCCGCGATTCGCGCGGTACAGCTCCCGGTCGGCCGCCGGCATCGCGTCGACCCACGGGCCGACCGCCTCCACCCGAACCGAGGGGCCGGCCTGGCTGTAGTTCAGCCGCTGGTCGACGTCGGCGACGTGGAGCGTCCCCTTCGAGCGGACGACCGACTCCGGGAGGTCCGCCAGCAGCGACGCGAGCCGCTCGGGGTGGAACGGCCGGCGCTCGCGGTAGACGAACGACGTGACGCCGTACACCTCGTCCGGGTGTGCGTGGTCGTGGTCGTGGTCCCCGTCGCCGTGTCGGTGCCCGGTCTCGGCGCCGTGGTCGGGGTCGTCGCCCCCGCCCCGTCCGGCCCCGCGGTCGCCGTCGTCCCGGGAACCGTACAGGTCCACGTCGAGCACCTCGTCGAGCGGCGCAGCCGAGTGCTCCGTTCGGACAGTTCGGACCCCCGGCCGGAGCGCGCGCACCAGCTCCTCGGCCTCCGCGAGGTCGGCCGCCGAGCACAGGTCCGCCTTGTTCACCAGGACGACGTCGGCGCCCTCGACCTGCTCGACGAGGAGGTCCGAGAGCGGGCGGCGACCGTCGTCGTCGCCCCCGGCGGTGCCGTCGCCGCCGGGTGCGGCCCCCGCCTCGTCGCGCCCGTGGTCGGCCTCCCCCCGCCGCTCCGGCGTCCCCTCGCCGGCGAAGGCGTCGAGGAACTGCGGCGTGTCGAGGACGGTGACGACCGCGTCCATTTGGTAGCGCGCGGCCGCCGGCCCGTTGGTGAACTGGCGGGCGACCGGGCCGGGCTCGCTGATCCCCGAGGGCTCCACGACGAGGTGGTCGAACTCCCTGCCGTCGGCGAGCTGGACCACGGCGCGTTCGAGGTCGTCGCGCAGCTCACAGCAGATGCAGCCGTTCGACAGCTCCGCGACGCCGACGGCGGGCAGGTCGTCCGAGGAGAGGAGGTCGTAGTCGACGTTCACCGCGCCCACGTCGTTGACGAGGACGGCGATGTCGCGCCCGCCCGCGTTCGACAGCAGGTGGTTCACGAGCGTCGTCTTCCCGGCGCCGAGGCTCCCCGAGAGCACGGTCACGGGGATCGCGTCGGAGCCGCTCGATCCGGGACCGCCGTCGAGTCCGCGTCCGGGCGTCATTCGTCGTATGCGTGAGCGCGTGTGGTACTTGTGCCCGTTGGTCGCGGAGACGGGCCGGTCGGGGAGCGGACAGCGCCGCCGACCGGACGGCCGTGCGCGCGCGGCGGGCGAGCGAACGCGACACGCTTATCCACGGCACCGACTCACACACGCCCCATGAGCGACGGCACGGACGACGACGCCGGCGAGGGCGCGGCGACGCTCGCCGACCGGATCGATCGGCTCCTCGCGGTCCTGCGCGAGTGGGCCGCCGGCCTGTACCACGGGCTGATCTCCCACCCGGCCTTCGAGAAGGTGGAGAAGGAGGCCGAGGACCTGGAGGACACGTTCATGCTGGCGTGCTTCCCCGACGCCTTCGGCATCCCGTCGCCGGTGTCCTACTACACCGCCGAGCTGCTCCCGTACCTCGAGTCCGAGTTCGAGGCGTGGGAGCGGCGGATGTGGAACCGCGGGTCGATGCTCGAACGCAAGGGCCAGCAGTACCACTTCTGATGGCGCCCGACACACGGCACATGGAGAAGTTCGTGTTCTTCGGCGGCAAGGGCGGCGTGGGCAAGACGACCATGTCCGCGGCGTACGCCGTCAAGTGCGCCGACGCGGGCCTGGACACGCTCGTCGTCTCGACGGACCCGGCCCACTCCACCTCCGACGTGTTCGATCAGCGGTTCGGCGACGAACCGCAGGCGGTCGAGGGGCGCGACGGGCTGTGGGCGATGGAGATCGACCCCGACGAGGAGGTCGAGCGCCACCTCATGGAGACGAAGCGGGCGCTCGGCGACCAGGTGAGCGCCGCGCTCGTCAACGAGATCGACCGCCAGATCGAGATGGCCCACCAGACGCCCGGCGCCTACGAGGCGGCGCTGTTCGACCGCTTCGTCGACGTGATGCAGTCGAGCGAGGCGTTCGACCGCGTCGTCTTCGACACTTCGCCCACCGGCGGCACCCTCCGGCTGCTCGGCCTCCCGGACTTCCTGGAGGGGTGGATCGACCGACTGAAACGGAAGCGCGAGCAGTCGATCGACCTGTTCGAGAAGGCCGCGATCGGGAAGAACGAGCCCCGACGCGTGGCGGAGGGGGACCCGATCCTCGCGCGCCTCCAGGAGCGCAAGGAGTTCTTCGAGTACGCCGGCCGAACGCTCCGCGAGCACGCCGCCTTCTTCCTCGTGGTCAACCCCGACGAGCTGTCGGTCAGGGAGACCCGACGGGCGGTCGAGGGGCTCGCCGACCGCGGCCTCTCGGTCCGCGGGCTCGCGGTGAACCGCCTCACGCCGTCGCCGGACGACGACGAGGACGGCCGGGGTGCGCGGTACCTCCGCGACCGCGTCGCCACCGAACGCCGCCACCTCGAGACGCTCCGCGAGGAGTTCGACCAGCCCGTCGTCGCCGAGATCGAGACCCGCGTCGAGGAGGTGAAGGGCGACTTCCTCACCGAGGTCGCGGGCGAACTCGACATCGAGACCGCCCCGCCCGAGACCCCGCCGGCGCAGTCGTCGTAGCCGCGACCCCCCGCGCCCGAAGCGCGCTCGATGACCACAAAGTACTCAAGCGACGATCGCCGGGTAAATTCATCCCCCGATCCGGCGAAACCTGCACCGAACGACGGGTCAGGTCGACGGATCGCCCGTCGAAACCGGCGCCTTCCCGGGACGAAGGTTAATGTTTTTATATTCTGTCCACACACCCCTGCGATGAGGTAACACACATGGTGGCTGTGATGTGGCTGGTGCTCGTGGTACTCCTCCTGTTCAGCGCGGGGTATCTCGGGTACTCCCGGTACCTGTCCCAGTTCGTGGAACTGGACGAGGACCGCGAGACGCCGGCACACAAGTACGAAGACGGTCAGGAGTACGTTCCGTCGAAGAAACCCGTACTCCTAGGGCATCACTACTCGAGCATCGCGGGCGGCGCACCCATCGTGGGCCCCATCACGGCGGGCGTCGTGTGGGGCTGGGTGCCCGCGCTGTTGTGGATCGCCGTCGGGAACCCCCTGATGGGCTCGGTCCACGACTTCGTCTCGCTGTCGTCGTCGCTCCGGCACGAGGGGAAGTCGATCGGCTACATCATCGGGGAGTACGTCGGCGAGCGCGGCAAGAACATGCTGCTGTGGTTCGCGTTCCTCACCATCATCCTGGTGGTGGCGGTGTTCGCGCTCGTCGTCGCGCTCGTGTTCGACGCGTACCCCAGCGCGGCCACGGCGTCGATCCTGTACATCGCGCTGGCGTTCGCGTTCGGCGTGTACCTGTACCAGCTCGACGGGCCGTTCCTCCCGGGGACGGTCGCGTTCGTCGCCGGCGTGTTCGCCAGCGTCTGGGTCGGCATCCAGTACCCGATCGCGCTGACGGCCGGCGCGTTCGTCGGCGAGGGCGAGACGATCGCCACCGCGACGAACGCCGCGGGCAACGAGTTCATCGTCCTGTTCGGCGAGGGCATCTCGTTCCTGCCGACGATCATCAACGCGAACATCTCCGCGTGGATCCCGGTCGTGATGGTGTACGCGTTCCTCGCGTCCGTGCTCCCCGTGTGGATGCTGCTCCAGCCGCGCGACTACCTGTCGTCGTTCCTGCTGTACTCGGGCGTCGGCGGGGCGCTGCTGGCGATCATCGTCGGCACGGTGCTGGGGACCTCGAGCCAGCCGCTCGTGATCCAGGACTCGATCCCGGCGTTCCGCGGGTTCATGGGCGGGAGCTACGGCCTGCCGCTGTTCCCGCTGCTGTTCGTGACGATCGCCTGCGGGACCATCTCCGGGTTCCACTCGCTGGTGTCCTCGGGGACGACCGCCAAGCAGCTCGACAAGGAGACCGACGCGCGCGCCATCGGCTACGGCGGGATGCTCGGCGAGGGCCTGCTCGCGACGGTCGCGCTGTCGACGCTGGCGGTCGCCGGCGTCACCGCCGGCGGCGGCATCGGCCGCGCGCTGCCGAACTTCGCCTCCGGCGGCGGGGTCATCCTCACCTCGTTCGGGATCCCCGCCTCCTACGGCGCGCCGTTCATGGCGCTCGTGCTGGTGAGCTTCCTGCTCACCTCCACTGACACGGCCGTCCGGCTCGGCCGGTACATGATGGACGAGATCGTCGGCACGCCCGAGACGAGCGTCGAGGAGACCGCCTCGAACCGCTACGTCTCCGCGGGCATCCAGGTCGTCGGCGGCTACGTCCTCGTGGCCTCCGGGACGTGGGCCGACCTCTGGCCGCTGTTCGGCGGCGCGAACCAGCTGCTGGCGGCGATGGCGCTGCTCACCGCGACGGTGTGGCTCGCCAACTGGGACGACTCCAAGCAGCTGATCTCCACGGGCGTCCCGATGGCGATCATGACGACCATCACCGTGACGGCGCTGCTGTACCTGGCGCTGTACCAGAACCTCTACCAGAAGTTCATCCAGGGCAACTGGGGCGTCGAGGGGACGGTCGGCTTCGCCACGCAGGCGTCCGTCGCCGTCCAGATCGTCATCGCGCTGGTGCTGGTGTATCTGGCCCTGTCGCTCGCGAAGATGGGCTACACCAACATCCAGCGGGCCCGCGGGACGACCGAGGGCGCCGTCGCCACGGACGGCGGCCCCGAGACGGGCGACGACTGACCCGCCCGCGGCCGCACCGTTCGCCGACCACCCGTTCTCCGTTCTTTCGCGCGGACAGCGCCGGCGCCGGCGCGTCGGTCGCCGTCCCCGACGGTCGCCCCGTCAGTGCTCGACCGCCGAGAGCAGGTCGGCGAGCCGACCGCGCTCGTCGACGCCGGCGGGCCACGCCGCGACCGCCGACACCGCGTCGCCGTCGTGGCGGACGGTCGCGACCGCGACCCGGTAGTCGCGCCCGTCGGCCGTCGTCGCGTACACCCGGAGGGTCGTCTCCGTCCCGAGCAGCGTGACCGTGGCGTTGGCGACGTGCTCGAAGGAGGCGCCCGCGAGCGACGGGTCGCCCCCGAGGAACCGGACGAGCCGCCCCGGCGTCGTCGCCACGGGGTTCCTGACCTCCGGCCGGTCGGGGACCGGCCGCACGGGCGGCACGGCCGCGAGCGCGAGCCGCGCCGGGCCGCCGTCGGTCGAGCGGACGTACCGACGGACCGGCACCGTCGCCGACACCTCCCGGGTCACGTCGAGCTGGACGTCGCCGCTGATCGACAGCGTCACCGTCGTGTTCACCGTCCGGTTCGTCGCGCCGGCGGGCTCGTAGCCGGCCTCGCTCGCGGCGTCCGCCGGGAGCGCGGCGGGCGACCCGTCGACGACCGCCGGGTCCGGGCCGCTCCCGCTCCCGCCGCAGCCGGCGAGGACGACGGCGGCGACGACCGCGAGGAGCGCGACCGTGCGCGTAGGGGCCATACCGTCCCCGGCGGCCGGGGGCGACATAAACGGCCCCCCGGGTGTGTGGCGGGCGCGGGCGACCGGGCGGCGCGACCCGGGGGCGACGGACGGGACCCGCGAGGGCGGGGGCGAGCCGGGACCGGCACGCCGGGACCGCCGGCGACGCCCCGGCTCAGATCGTGAGGATCGTCGAGACGAGGTGCTTGGTGAAGATGGCGACGCCGGAGCCGAGCCACGTCATGAGCACGAAGTGGAGGTAGGCGTTCGCCTTGTTCCCGCCGTCGATGGTGCGGATCATCACCGACGAGAGGACCGCGTTGAACAGAATGACGAGCAGGAGCAGGAACTCGATGAGCGCGATGTCGTATACCCCGGCGTAGATGATCTTCCCGACGCTGCCGGCGCTGGTGACGTTGAACTGCTGGGAGAGGTCCGCGAGGATGTTGACGACCTGCAGGCCGATGAAGAACGCGAACGCCGACGCGGAGGTGATCCCGTACAGCAGGCCGATCATCGTCACCGTCGCCTGGCGACGCTGCTCGCGCAGCTGCATGACGGTGTTCATGTTCTGGGAGATGAGTTCCCCGAGGAGCTTCGGCCGGCCGCCCATCGAGCGGCCCTCGAGGTACATGTCCGAGAACTTCTGGATGAGGTACGACCGGGTGTCGGTCGCGAAGGCGTACCACGCCTCCTCGGAGCTGATCCGGATGTTGAGCCGGCGGTACAGCCGGGTGATCGCGGGCGAGAGCGCGCCGAAGTCCTTCTCGTGGAGGGTCGCGAGCACGTCGCCGGTCGTGGACTGCTTGGCGGACTCGGCGGCGCCGAGCGCGCGGATGAACGACGGGAACTCCCCGTCGCGCTCCTCGATGTTGCGCTCCTCGAACCGAAGCATCACGCCGGTGATCGCCATCGGGGTGATCGGGACGCAGATGTACAGCGCGAGGGGGATGGTCTCGAGGAAGAACAGCAGCCCCCGCAGGCCGGGGCCGTAGCCGAACAGCCCCGCCCCGACGAAGATCACGAGCCCGGCCGTGCCGGCGACGCCGACGGCGAAACTGGCCCACAGCCGGAAGTCGGAGGGGGCGCCCTCTTCCGAGTGGAACCACACCGGGTCGTGGGGCGCCATCGCCCGGATGACGACGTAGAAGCCCAGCTGGACCAGCATGAACAGGACGATGACCGCCGAGACGGTGAGCGTGGGGTTGTCGCCGGTGAGGATCGGGAGGACGATGGCGAACACCAGCGCGAACGTCATCGAGAGGATCATCGACATGTAGAGGTCCTTCATCACCTCCAGGTTCGCCAGCGCCCCCTCGTACACCGTGATGTAGTTCTCGATGACCGCGTCCTGCTCGGACAGGAGGAACTCGTCGAGCGTCTGGCCCGCGCCGATGGTGTAGCCGAGGCGGTCGAAGAAGTCCGCGAAGACGTCCGAGGGGACCTCCTTCGCGCGGCGCCGCAGCGCGTCGTCGAGCGACTGGTTCCAGGTGTCGACGAGGTGGGTGACGCGGGCCAGTTCGTCGGCGGCGGCGCCGTACTCCTCCTCGCGCGCGAGCGTGCGGAACACCTCCATCCGGTCGATGTTCGTCGTCGACAGCACCGTCATGTGGGTCATGACGAGGTGGAGCTGGTTCTCGATGGCCACCTGCCGGCCGTTGAGGTACAGCTTCGGATAGAACACCGCCGCGACGAACACGAGCAGCCCGAGCGCGGGGATGGGGAGCCGAACCGTCAGCGGCAGCGGCAGGAGCACCGCCCCCACGAGCGTGAGCAGGAGGAACGCCGCCGACGGCGCCAGGATGTAGCCGACGTACCTCCGTTTGGACATCTCCAGCGCGTCGTACGACTCCAGGAGGTCCGCCGCGAGTTCGGCGGCGGAGTCGGGGAAGAAGTCGGAGGCGGACGCGCTGTTGGTGCTCATGCGCGGCGGTCAGGTCGTGCGGTGCATGTCGAAGGGCAGCCCGTCGACGCCGTCGCGCTGGAAGGAGGTGATCGCCTCGTTGACCTCGTGGTAGCCGAGGATGCCCTCCTGGATCATCCGCTCGATGAGCTCCGCCCGGAAGCTCAGGTCGTCGTAGATGTCGCGGGTGTCGGCGTACCCCAGCAGCGTCGCGATCTGCTCTTCGAGCACGTAGGAGTTGTTGCGCCCGCGGAAGACGATCTCGTCCTCCACGGGGTCCCAGTCGAACACCTGCCGGGTGACGACCCCGTCCATCTCCTTGGAGTAGCCCTCGATCTCCTGCACGGAGGTGACCCGGCGCAGCACCTTGTCGCCCTGCTTGACGCGGTTCTGGAACAGCGCCACGTCGGCCACGTCCATGAACGTCTCCGGGACGTTGATCGGCTCGGAGGTGAACCGCTGGATCATCGAGACGATGTCGGAGGCGTGGAAGGTGAGCATGACCGGGTGGCCCGTCTGGGCGGCCTGGAACGCCATGCGACCCTCGGCCCCGCGGACCTCGCCCACGATGATGTAGTCGGGGCGCGAGCGCAGCGCGGCCGCGACGAGGTCGAACATGTCCACGTCGTTGGAGTCGCCGCCGTCGCCCTCGCGGGTGAGCAGCTGCTGCCAGGTGTTGTGCGGGGGAACGACCTCGGCGGTGTCCTCGGCGGTGTATATCTTCGAGTCGCGGGGGATGTAGCTGAGGACGGCGTTCAGCGTCGTCGTCTTCCCGGACGCGGTCTCCCCGACGACGAAGACGGTCTGCTCGTTCTCCAGGCACAGCCAGAGGTACGCCGCCAGCTCCGGGCTGAGCGTGCCCCACTTCGTGATCTGGTTGATCGAGAGCGGCGTCTCCTCGCCCTGGCGGATGGTGAGCGATGAGCCCTTGATGGAGACGTCGTCGGAGTAGATGATGTTGATACGCGACCCGTCCGGGAGCGTGGAGTCGACGATCGGGTTGGAGTCGGAGACGGGGTCGCCCATCCGCTCGCCCATGTTGCGCAGCCAGTTGTCGAACTCCGTGGGCGTCCCGAAGTCGACGGTCGTCTCCAGCATGCCGAAGACCCCGTGGTCGACGTGGCACTCCTTCGGGCCGATGACGTGGATGTCCTCGTTCTCCGGGTCGCGCATCACCGGCTCCAGCGGGCCGAAGCCCACGATGTCCCGATTGAGCCGGTAGCGGATGTTGTCGTACGTCTGCTTGGACACCTCGACGCGGCCGAAGTTGCGCACCTTCGAGAGGACGTTGCGGCGGCCCTGCTCCTCGGTGATCGCGGTGACCTCCTCCAGCAGCTCCTCGATGAGGTCGTCGTAGCCGGACTCCTCCTCGGGCGCCGGCTTGTGCCCGCTCTGGCGCAGGAGCTTCGACTTCACCGTGTCGAGCACCTGCTCCTCGGCGCCCGACAGCGTCGGCTCGACGGTGTAGTACTTCGTGTCCTGCCCGAAGTCGCCGTACACGTGACAGAAGATCGGGCCCCCGACCGGGTACATCACGTTGGGGCGCTGGGCCTCGTGTTCGTCCTCGATCTCGTCGACGAACATCGGGAACTCCCCGGTGATCTGCTTGAACTTCTGCAGGTGCTCCCGCAGGTGCGGGCGCTTCATCGCCATCTGCTTCAGCTCGCTCGACGGGTTCGCCTGTCCCTGGTCTGTCATCGGTCACACCTCCGCGCCGCACGCGAACGGCGCCTCGCCCGCCCGAACGCCCCGGGAGACCGAACCTGTGGGCTCCCGGCTCGGGTGGGACTCATTACGACGACACACCCGCGAGCGACGCTTAAACCCTCCCCGCGAGCTATCACGGGCGATAACGGAGGGCGGCGCGGCGAGCGGGAGGCACGGCGACGTCGGCGAGCGGGGACGATGCCGGGGCCCGGGGGCGGCGGCGGGAACGGCACGCCCCCGCGCGGCGGCGATAGCGACGGCGGCGGCGACGCTACGCGACGCTGCGCGACTCGATGACGATGCCGGTGCCCGAGCGCACGGAGAAGCCGATGGAGTCGCCGACCTGGCTGCCCATGCCGGCGAAGCGCTTCACCGCGATGTTGCGGCGGACGTCGGAGCCGACCTCGACCATCTGGAGCTCGAGGAACACGTCGGCGATGGACCGGAACGGCCCGATGGCGTCCTCCCCGACCGCGGAGGGGTCGACGGTGAGGACGATGACCTTGCCCGAGGAGATCATGTCGCGGAAGAACGAGATGATCTCCAGGGCCGCCTGCCGCTCGTCGTTGTTGCGGACGAGCGCCTCGAAGGTCGGGTCGTTGCGGAGGATCGAGTCGAACGTGTCGAGGATGATCACGTCGGAGTTCCACATCGTCTCCGCCTCCATCAGCCGCTTGAGCAGCTCCTTGCGCTCGCCGTCGCTCTCGGAGAAGTTCCCCCCGGAGTCGAAGTCGGCCGCGAGGAACAGCAGCTCCTCGTTGAGCAGGGGCTTGGTCACGTCGTAGCCCAGCGAGTACATCTGGTCGATGAACCCCGAGACGGTCAGCTCCGTCGACAGCAGGGTGACGGTGGAACCCTCGTCGACGAGGCCGTAGGAGAACCGCTGTGAGAGCGCCGACTTCCCGGCGCCGTAGTCCCCCTCCATGAGGACGATCGACCCGCGGGGGATCCCCCCGCCCAGCTCCTTGTTCAGTTGGTCGCGCTCGGGCATCCCGATCGACAGCAGCGTGTTCTGTTGTGCTCGTGACATCGGTTTAGGTCCTGAAGCGGAACACTTCCTCGTCGCCGCGGACGACCAGCTTCAGGCGGTGGTCGCCGGCGGGGAGGCCCGGGGACGAGAACTCGACGCGGATCACGTCGCCGCGGTGCCACGTCGCGTCGCCGTCGACGGTCGTGACGTTCACGTCCGTCTGGTACTCGCCGTCGAGGATCACGTCGAACTCCCCGGCCTCCGCGGGGAGATCCGACGCACCCGTGTTGCGGACGTGGACGGTGACGTTCTCGTTCCCGGAGCGGTTGTACACCTGCGCGCCGGGGTCGGAGACGATCTCGGCGTCGGCGCGAATCTCGCCGGCGACGTCGAGCGACTTCGCCGAGATGGCGTCGCTGACGCGGTCGACCTCGCTGGTGAGCGTCCCCGCGACCGACGCCGCGATGACGATGGCCGCGATGAACAGGATCAGTTCGGCGGCGCTCCCGCCCGCCACTCAGATCACCTCGACCGCGCTCGCGTCGCGGACCCCGTGGTCGACGACGACCTGGACGCGGTCGGGCGCCGTCGAGAGCGACACCTCGAAGCGGGCGGTCTCGCCGGGGAGCCACACGTCCGTGGAGCCGTCGCCCTCGACGGTGACGGTCGCGTTCGCGAGGTCGTTGTCGGCGAACAGCGTGGCGTCGCCCACGTCCAGCGTCGTGGTCCCGTCGTTGGTGGCGTTCACCACGAGCGTGTCCGACGTTGAGTTGTACGTCGCCTCCGTCACGTTGACCCCGGTGTTCGCCTGCTCGAGCGCCCGGTCGGCGGCGTCGTGGCGGGCGTCGCTCACGCGCTCGAACCCGTTGGCCGCGGCGGGGTAGACGATGCCGACCGCGAGGAACACCCCGAGGAAGACGACGCCGGCGGAGGCGCTAACGCTGAGGCCCATGCATGCCCCCCGAGAGCTGCGGCCACCGGTCGATGACGACCGACTCGGCCGTGGCGTCGGTCAACTGCATGATGTACTTGAGGCTGCGCGTGTGGTGGTCCAGGTCGAGGTGCTCCGTCCCGGGGCGGTCCATCAGGTTGCGGTCGATGTCGCCGAAGCCCGAGAGGAACCCCTTGAGCTGGTCGGCGACCTCCTCGTCGATCCACTCGACGCGCTCGTAGTAGTTGACCGCGCGCACCGCGTCCGTGGTGGTCGACTCCTCGACGAGGAACTCCAGCCACTCCATCACCATCAGGTCGCCCACGTAGTCGCCGGGGAGGCTCGTGAGGTACGGCTTGTCGGGCTCGTCGGAGAGGTCGTCCTCCTCGACGAACTCGAAGCCGCCGTCGTCGTCGACCCCCTGCGAGCGTCGGCTCGGGTCGGTCGGGCCGGCCGTCGACTCCGGCTCCGGGTCGGGTTCCGGCTCGTCGTCCAGGCCGAGGTCGCCCCCGGCGTCGTGCCCGTTCGACTCCGGCTCCGTGTCGAGGGCGTCGAGGGCGTCCCCGTCCTCGCCGTCGGACTCCTCCTCGGGCGGGTCGCCCTCGCCGGCCCACTCGGCGTCGCCGGACTCGTACTCGTCTTTCAGTTCGCTGAAACTCTTGCCGCCGCCGTTGTCGGTCCCCATGGTGTCTGAATCGGTGTCGTCCGCGTCGTCCTCGAAGCCGTCGAGGTCGTCGTCGAGCCCGTCCTCCTCGTCCTCCTCGAAGTCGTCGTCGAGTTCGCCCATGTCGTCCACGTCGTCCATGTCGTCGAACTCGTCGCCGGCGAGGTCCTCGTCGAAGAAGCCCTCCGCGTCGGCGCTCGCGAGGTCCTCGTCGAGGTCCTCCTCCTCCTCCTCCTCGCCGGCGTCGTCGAACAGGCCGAACCCGCCCTCGCCGCCGCCGAGGTCCCCCCCGCCCTGCACGTCGTCGACGAAGGGGTTGATCCCGCGGGTGACCATCTCGTAGATGTCGAGGAGGCTCCGGACGTCCTCGCCCATGTCCTCGACCTTCCCGGAGATCTCCTCGTTCTCCGAGCGGACCGTGTTGACCGTCGAGGAGAGGCTGGCGACCTCGTTCTCGAGGTCGTCGACCCGCTTCTCCAGCTCGGCGACGCCGTCGTCGCCGCCGCCGTCCTCGCCGGCGAAGGGGTCGTCGTCGTCCCAGTCGTCCATGCCCCCGAGGTCGCCGAGGTCGTCGTCGCCCCCGCCGGCGTCGTCGCCGCCTCCGCCGCCGAAGGCGCCGTCGTCGCCGCCGAGCAGGTCGTCGTCTCCCTCGGCGTCCCCGGGTCCGTCGTCGCTGTCGCGGAAGCGATCGAGGAGGCTGGCCCCCAGGAGTCCGAGCGAGACGAGCAGCCCCGCGTCGGCCCCGGGAACTCCGGCGACCCCTGCTCCCGATAGCGCGGTGAGGAGACCCATTACCCACGACCACCCACGACCGAAACTTAAACCCTCCCCGCGGATTATCGTGCCCGATAACACCGCTCTCCGGCGGTTTCACGTCGGATCGGGGCGAGCGGCGACACGGCCGCGGGTCGACGGCGACGGCCGCCACGCCGCCGCGGCGGGACACGGTCGGCTCGCCCTCCGGGTCGCCGCTTCCGGGGCGGTCCCGTCGCCGCCGCCTACAGCACGGTCCCGTCGCCGCCGGCGTAGGAGACGTGAAGCGCCCCGGTGTCGGTCTCGAACCGGAGCGACCGGCCGCGGTCCCCGCCGGTGTCGGCGCCGACGACCGGGATGCCCCGCTCGGCGAGGGCGGCCTCGGCGGCGGCGACGTTGCGCTGGCCGACCGACCCGCCGTCCCCGCTCGCGTCGAAGTCGATCATCTCCGCGGCGCCCGCGATCTTCGCGTCGAGCCCCGCCGGGTCGGCGCCCGCCTCGCGGAGGTCGGCCACCAGGGCGTCGATGCCCTCGACCACGAACTTCTCGTCGACGCCGGGGCGGCCGTTCGCGCTCGGGAGCATCGCGTGGAGCAGCCCGCCGACGCCCGTCGCCGGGTGGTACAGCGCGATCCCGAGACACGACCCGAGCCCGCTCGTGACCAGCGCCGCCCCGTCGGTCGCGACGCCCGACTCCGAGAGCCCGACCTTCCGCCGGGCCGGGGGCGCGTCGCTCGCGGCGGGCGCCGGCGACCCGGCCGCGGAGGAGGAATCGGAGGGGCTCACCGCGCCCTCACCGGGGGAGCCCGCCGTCGGTCGCCGCCGGTTCGATGCGGTCCAGCGCCGCGGCCAGTTCCCGCTGGTTCGGCAGCGCGTAGATGTCGCACCGGACGTTGCCGTCGGGCGTGCGGACGGTCGAGTCGATGATGAACGCGTGGTCCTGGGTCTTCCCCAGGCGGCTCACGAGCGGGCTCATCACCGCCGACCCCATGTCGTGGACGAACTGCGGCGGGGTGTGCTCGATGCTCGTGCCGAGCACGTTCGCCCAGCCGTCGATGAACCCCGAGGTCATGATGTTGCCCAGCTCCCGGAGGGCTCCCTTCTCCATGTCGCCGATCCCGGGGTCGGTCTCGGTGGGGATCATCCCGGCGGCGACCTCCTCGGCGGAGTCCTCGTCGAAGAGGATCGCGAGGTAGCCGCTGGGGTCGCCGTGGAGCTCGAACACCGTTCCGGCGACGGTCTCCTCCCCCAGCTCGGAGGGAACGTCCTGAACCGGGACGAACCGCAGGCGCGACACGTCCACGTCCGTCTCCGTGCCGGTCATCATCGTGATGTTGTCGGCGGCGGAGGCGGCTCCCTGCCGGGTCATCTCGTTGAACGTCGGCAGCTTGTTCACCGGCACCGCGTCGCCCGCCTCCCCGACGGGGCCCTCGTGGCCGAGCAGGTCCGTGAAGCCGGCATACTCGGGGAGCATGTAGATCGCGAACTCCAGGTCTCCCTCCATCGAGGATATCTGCGACTCGAACATGAACACGCCCTGCCGGTCCTCGTCGAAGGCGCCGTCCGGGAGGATGTCGGTGCCCGACGCGCGCACGTACGACGGCGGGGTCATGTCGATGGCGACCCCGAGGTGGTCGGCCCAGCCGTCGATGAACCCCGAGGTCATGATGTTGCCCGCCTCGGTGACGCCGCTCCTGACGAACTCGCCGTCGCCCACGCCCGGCATGAGCCGCTCGACGAGGCTCTCTGCCGCCTCCAGCTCGAACGCCATCACTGTCTGCCCGCTGATGCCCCCCTGCAGCCCGATCTCGACGCCCACGAACTCCCGGCCGGCGAACGACTCCCGCAGGTCGCCGGCGGCCATCAGGGTCACGTCCGTCACGTCGACGTACACGTTGGTGCCGGCGAGCTGGCCGAGCGCGTCCGCCGCCCGGTCGGCGCCCTGGCTGGCCAGGTCCGAGAACTCCCCCAGCGACTGGATGTCGACGTACATCCCTACGCGGGGACGGCGTCGTTGATGGCCTCGAGCACGTTCGGCTTCTGGAACGGCTTCGTGATGTACCCCTCCGCGCCCGCCTTGATGGCGGCCTTCATCTTCTCCTCCTGCCCGACGCTCGTGCACATGATGATGTTCGCGTCCGGATGCTCGTCGGTGATCTCGGTGGTGGCCTCGATCCCGTTCCGGATCGGCATGACGATGTCCATCATCACGATGTCGGGCGTGTGCTCGCCGTAGAGGTCGACGGCCTCCACGCCGTTCTCGGCCTCGCCGACGATCTCGAACTCCCCCTCGAGGATCTCCCGCAGGAGGTTCCGCATGAACTCCGAGTCGTCCGCGATCAGAACGCTGGTCGGCATATGGTGAACATCCCCCCGACGGCGATGATAAACGCTCCCCCGCGGGTATCAGGCGTGAAAACGGGGAACGACGGTCCGGCCCGAGCGACGGCGACGACGCCGCGGAGGAACCGCCCGCGGCTGTCCGCCGTCGGCGCGGGACGGGCCGGACTCACTCCAGGCGGAGCCCGCCGGCGCGGTCCAGCGCCGCGAGCAGGTCCTCGACGGAGTCGTCGCGGGAGAGGCCCAGGTTCGAAAGCGCCGACCGGACGGCGTTTGGCGGGAGCCGCGGGCCCGTGTCCATCCCCGCGATCAGGATGCCGAGCGCGTCCTCGGTCGGCGTGTCGCCGCCGGCGGCGCCCGCGAACCACGTGACGAGCGTCTCGAACGTCTCTCCCACGTCGTCGGAGGCCATGCGGTGGCGCGCCGTCCGGCCGTCGAGCGACAGCGTCGCGTCGAAGCCGTAGGCGAACTCCGAGTCCGCCAGCGACGCGGCGAGCCACTGCCCCACCGCGCCGGCGTCGATGTCGTCGGGCGAGCCGCCGGTGTCGCCCCCGCCCCGGGGCGCGCCCCGCCGCTCGTGGGAGGCCGGCCGGTCCCCCGTCGCGGGGTCCCGCGAGCCGCCGGCCGCCCCGTCGGTCGGATCGCCCGGGAGCCCGTCGTCGCTCCCGGCCGGCCCCGTCGGGTCGGCCCCCTCCGGCCGCCCGCCCGTACCGGCCGCGGGGCTCGCGGCGCCCGCCGCGGAGGTGACGTCCGCCGAGTCGTCCGCGGCCGGGGCGGACCCCGGGGTCGTCGCGTCGTCGCGCGCGTCCGGGGTCGCGTCGCCCCGAGCGGTCGGGGTCGCGCCGGGACCGTCGTCCGGCGACAGCCCCTCGCGGACGGACTCGGCGACCGCCGCGGCGTCGGGATCGGACGGGTCGGCGCCTCCGACGGCTGTCCCGTCGGGACGCTCGCCCGACGGGTCGTCGGGGGCGTCGCCCTCGCGGGGGGACCGCGGCGGGCGGTTCCCCGCGGAGACGACGTACCGGTCGTCGCCCAGTTCCCGGACGTACTCGCTCTTCGAGATGTCGAGGTCGTCCGGGTCGACGCCGGGGTTGCCGCGCGGTGCGTCGTCGCTCATGTGACTCCCGTTGTGCGTCGTGCGCTAAAAAGTGTGGTCGCGTTCTGGCGGGCGGGTTACAGCTCGACGCCCTGGGTCTGCCCGAGCGATTCGGGCACCGTGAACCGGATCGTCGTGGTCGCGCCGGCCATCGTGTTGATCTTGATCGTCACCTCGTCACCCTCCTGCAGGAGGCTCGGGTCGTCGCTCCCCTTGCTGAGGTCGAAGTCGATACTGAAGCGGTCGTCCGGGTCGTTCAACACGGTGTTCGATCCCTCGGCGTTCTTGACGACCGACGTGCCGAAGGAGTCGTCCACCTGCGTGCTCGCGTTCTCGTGGTTCAGGATGAACGTCCCGTCGGGACCGATCCACGTGATCGTGGCGTTCTCCAGGTCGATCTCGCCGGCGCCGGGCGCCTGCGTCACCGTCACGTTGACCGCCGTGACGGTCTTGTTCTGCTGGTCGACCTCGCCGGTCGTGACGACCTCCTGGACGCGGTCGCTCACCTGTTTAGTGGACTGCTGTCCGGTCTCCTGGGACTTGCTCTGGAGGAAGCCGGCGGTGTTGATCAGGACGCCGGCGGCGATCGCCGCCACCAGCACCATCGCGATGAACACGATGAGCGTCCCGATGCCCACCTGCCCGCGCTCCTCCTCGTCCGTGATGAACTCGAACATGGGAGTTTACAGCTCGACGGCGCTCTTCTGGCCGAGCGACTCGGGCACGGTGAACCGGATGGTCGTCGTCGCGCCCGACATCGTGTTGATCTTGATCGTCACCGACTGGCCCTCCTGCAGACGGCCGGGCGCGTTCGTGGCGTCGAGGTCGAAGTTGATGTTGAACCGGTCGTCGGGGTCGTTGAGGACGGTCTTGGAGTCGTCGGTGTTCTTCACGGCCTCGGTGTAGAACACCCAGCTGCTCTGCCCGGAGCTGTTGTGCGTCAGCGTCTCGGTCCCGCTCGGGCCGATCCAGTTGATCGTCGCGTTCGCGAGGTCGATCTCGCCGGCGCCGGGCGCCTGCGTCACCGTCACGTTCACGTCCGTGACCTCGTTGGTGCTCGTGTCGACCTGCCCGACGGTGACGACCTCCTGCAGGCGATTGCTGACCTGTTTACTGGACTGCTGTCCGGTCTCTTGAGACTTGCTCTGGAGGAAGCCGGCGGTGTTGATCAGGACGCCGGCGGCGATCGCCGCCACCAGCACCATCGCGATGAACACGATGAGCGTCCCGATGCCCACCTGCCCGCGCTCTTCCTCGTCTGTGATGAATTCGAACATTGGTGGTTCTCTCGGTCCCGTCCCTGGCGGGGGCCGGGATGTGTCAACGCCCACTCGGAATCGGCTATTAAACCCATTGCGTCAGTTACCAGTATAGATAACTGGAATACGGATATCAACCGCAATAACGGGCGCCGTCCCCCCACAATTCGCGAGACAGGGCCGGGTTCGAGGCGGTACGCTTATGACGGACACAATCAGTATTGAGAGTCATGTCCGCGGACGACGAGGAGATCATCGAGGTGCTGGGGAACAAGTACAACCCCGAGATCCTCGACGCGGCGGGCGAACCGAAATCCGCACAGGAGCTCTCCGACCAGTTGGGCGTCCCGATAGCCACCTGCTACCGCCGGATCAACGAGCTCGAGGACACCGAACTGCTGGAGCTCCACGACCGTCCGCTCTCGGACGAGCACCGCCGCATCAAGGTGTACCGCCGGTGCGTCGACGGCGTCAACGTCAGGTTCCGCGACGGGCTGAGCGTCGAGCTGGAGGAACGGTCGGAGGTGAAGAACAAGCTCGACGACGTGTGGCGGACGATGACCGACGGGTGAGCCGGCGCGGCGTCCGTCGGGGCCGGACCGGAAACCGGTCGGACCGTCACCCCGCCCGCCGCGCTAGAACCCGGCGTCCGGTCCGTCGCGGCCCATCATCGAGAAGCCGCCCGCCCGGTCGTACACCTTGATCCCGCCGTCGTCGATCTCCATCGGGAAGATGTCGGTGTCGATGTCCTGTTTCCGCATCTTCGCCACCCAGACGTACCGGTTGACGCCGGAGTCGGTCGGCGTCTGGATGAAGTAGATGTTGCCGTCGGTGAGGAAGTTCTCCAGCCCGATCTCCGTCTCCGGGAACACCGCCCCCTGCTCGTTGATGAGCAGGGAGGTGAGGCCGTTCTGCTTCAGGATGTCCGAGAACTTCAGTAGGTAGGTGCGCTTCTCCTTCTCGTCCTCGAAGAACAGCGAGAACATCGTCAGCGAGTCGAGGACGAGGCGGTCGTAGGAGGTGTTCGCGAAGTCCTCCATCAGGGTGTCCAGCGCCGACGAGAAGTCCCCCTCCCGGAGCATGTGCTGTTTGTCGTACACCTTGATCGCCCCGCTGTCGACCAGGTCGCCCCACTGGTCGAAGCCGATCGACTCGGCCGCCTGCCGGATGTCCTCCTCGTTCTCCTCGAAGGAGATGTAGATGCCGTGCTCGTTGTGGGTCTGCACGCCGTTGTACAGGTACTGGATCCCGAACAGGGACTTCCCGGTCCCGGGGTTCCCGCTCACGAGCACGGTCGCGTTCTCGACGAGTCCGCCGTTCAGAATGGAGTCGAGCCCGTCGACCCCTGTCGGAACCGTGGTTACCATGTAGGTACCCGCGGTCCGCATAAATGAAAACGGTTGCGCCGTCGACGCGTCGGAACGGCCGATCGGCGGCCGTGTTCCCCGGCCACGCCCCGGCGCGAGCGGGGCACGCGTGCGATAGTTTTAAGCGCGAACACGTCCGGATGACGAACATGACTGACGGCGGTGCCGGGCACGCCGGGGGGTGTATCCGGTGACACGGCGCGTGCTCATCGTCGAGGACGAACCCGAGGTAGCCGAGCTCTACCGCGGCTATCTCGCCGGCGAGTACGACGTGTCGGTGGCGAACACGGGCGCCGACGCGCTCGACACCGTCGACGAGGACACCGACGCCGTGCTGCTCGACCGACGTCTCCCGGACACATCCGGTTCGGAGGTGCTCGCGGAGATCCGCGACCGGGGCCTCGACTGCCGCGTCGCGATGGTGACCGCGGTGGAGCCCGACGTCGACATCGTCGAGATGGGCTTCGACCTGTACCTCGTGAAGCCGGCGACCCGCGACGACATCCAGTCGGCCGTCGAGCGGCTGGACACCCGGGCGCAGTACGACGACACGCTCCAGCGGACGGCCTCGCTCGTCACGAAGCGGGCCGTGCTGGAGGCCGAGCGGACGCCCGCGGAACTGCGCTCGTCGCCGGAGTACGACGACCTGCTCTCCAGTATCGAGAGCCTCCAGTCGGAGCTGGACGACCTCGCCTCCGCCTTCTCCCCGGACGACTACCGGATGCTGTTCCGCGACCTGGGAAACTCGAACTCCTCGGCCTCGGAGTCGGCCTGAGCGGGCCGTCGGGACCGCCGGCCGGGCACCCCGCCGGTCGCGTCCCCGGTTCGCCGTTCACCCCCCCTCCAACTGTTCGCCGACGAGGTCGTCGACCGCCGCGAGGAACGCCTCCCGCTCGTCGGCCGGGATCGTCGCCCCCGCCGCCACGTCGTGACCGCCGCCGTCGCCGCCGACCGCGCGGCTGGCCTCGCGCATGACCGCCGAGAGGTCGAGCCCCTCGCGGACGAGGTGGCCGCTCCCGCGCGCGGACACCTTCGTCTCCCCCTCGCCCTTGTCCGCGAACGCGACGATGGGCAGCCGCCGCGAGACGCCGTCTGCGCCGACGGCCATCCCGGCGACGATGCCGACGATGGTCTCGCGGATCCGCGTGCCGGCGTCGAACCACTGGACGTGCTCCTCGCGCTCGACGCCCTCGGTCGTCACCCACTGGAGCCCCTCCGAGAGGTTCCGGCGGTGGGTCCGTAGCAGGGTCCGGGCGCGCTCCAGCGCCTCCCCCCGGTCGCCGAGACAGACCGCGAGCCCCACGTCCGCGCGCTCGTAGCGGGCCGTCGCGTTGAGCAGCGTCGAGAACTCGCTCACGTCGCGCAGTTCGGTGCCGGGCTCCTCGTCGGCGAGCACGTAGGTGGTCCCCACGAGCGCGTCGACGCGCTCGCTGGGGACGCCCGAGGAGACGGCGCGGCGGATGAGCGCGCTGGCGACGGTCCGGCGCTCGTCGGCCGTGAGGTCGACCCACCGGCGCCACTCGCCGTCGGCGTCCTTCATCGGCACGTCCAGCCCCGAGAGGAACTCGATCGCCCCGGCCTCGTCGTTGGAGATGCCCGGGATGCGCGCCTCGCTGGCGTACTCCAGCAGCTTCGGCAGGGGGCGGGTCTGGCGGCCGTACAGCGCGAGGTCGGTCGTCTCCACCAGGGCGCCGGCGGCGACGGCGTCGGCGACGAGCGCCTCGTTCGCGCCCGAGAGGCCGCCCTCGCCGTCCTGCATGTCGCCGACGGCGCCGACGACCGCCAGCGCCGCGAGGTCGCGGTTGTCCGTCCCGGTCGCGTCCCCCAGGGCGCGCGCGAGCAGGTACGCCGCCCCCGCGCCCGACAGTTCGCTCGCCCCGTCGATCCCCTCCAGCAGGGGGTTCAGGTGGTACTCCGTCTCCGCGTCGGCCGGCTGGTGGTGGTCGGCGATCACGGGGACGAAGTCGCCGGCCGCCTCGTGGGGCGAGATCACGTCGAGCTGGCCGCTGCCGAAGTCGGTGAAACAGACCACGTCGTAGTCGGTCGCGGCGACGCGCGCGACCTCGTCGGCGTCGAGCTGCTTGAAGAAGGCCGTCTCGAAGTCGAAGCCCGCGCGGTCGAACGCCGAGGCCGCGACGGCCGCGCTCGTGAGGCCGTCGGCGTCGATGTGCGAGCACAGGAGGACCTCGTCCGCCTCGCGGAGGCGCGCGGCGCACGCCTCGGCCCGCTCGCGGAGCTCGGGGACCGGAAAGCCGTCGCGGTGGGCCGGTTCGGCCTCTTCGCCGTCCGCGCTCGCCATTGCTGTGGGAGAGTGAGGCGTTCTGCGGGATAAACGCTCGTACTCGGACGGTGTGCTCGTGGTCGGCGTCGTTGTGCCGGGATCGGTCCCGAGACCGCGACCGCGGGGACGCAATTCTCGAACGCCCGCGACGATACTGCGACCACCGCCGCAGAGACGCAGTTCCCGAAAGCCCCCGGCCGTCTGCGGGAAGCCCGGGGCCTCAAGCACCGGAGCGAGCGAAGCGAGCGAGGAGCGCAGAGCGTCCCGCGCGAGCGCAGACGGCCGGCCCCTTTCAGTCCCACCCGACGGTTGGTCGGGCAAGCGTCGCACTTGTTTGCACGGTGTGCACGCCCGGCGGTCGGCGCGAGGCTGGCCGCGCCGTGTGCGCTGCCACCGCGCGCGAGGGATGAGCGAGCCGGCGCGGCTCCGCCGCGCCGACAGCGAGCGAATCGGCTGGGGAGGAGGTGGCGCGGTGCTGTGCGGCCGGGTGGAACTGAAAGGCGCCGGGGGCTTTCGAGGACTTCGTCACCGACACGGAACGAACGACGGCAGAGACGGCAACACCATCAGAAAAATCGGACCGACCTATTTCACGAACTGCAGCAGGTCGTCCCGCTTCGCCTCGCGGAAGTGTCCCCGCAGCGCCTCCTTCAGCGGCTCGATGCTCCCGTTCTTCGCGGTGATCGGCGCGATCGTTCCCCCCTCGCCCGACCACTGCTGCCACGGCGGATACAGCCCCAGCCGCTCGCACAGCTCGTTCAGCCGCTCGTCGCGGTCGTCCACCTTGTCCATCTTGTTCACCGCGACGACCGGCGCCACGTCCACGTCCTGCAGGAAGTGGAACAGCTCCACGTCGTGGGGGATCTCGCCCTCGCCGCTGTGGCGGTCGATGATGTCGATCACCGCCTTCCCGTCGACGACGAGCACGCCCGCGACGATCGAGTCCGCGTTGTCCTCGACGTAGCGCACCACGTCCGTCTTGATCGCCTCGCGTTTCCCCTCCTCGACGCCGGACATGAAGCCGAAGCCGGGGAGGTCGGTGAACATGAACGACTGGGGCGCCCAGTCGAAGTGGTTGGGCTGACGCGTGACGCCCGGCTTCTTGCCCGTGGTGAAGTCGTGGCCGGTCAGCTCCCGCATCAGCGTCGACTTGCCGACGTTCGACCGGCCGACGAGCACCACCTCTGCGTCCCGGTTCGGTCGGTCCTCGAAGGTCATGCGCGGACGTGGGCCGCCGCGGCGGTTAAGCGACGCGGGTCCGCCGGCACGACCGCCGTCGGTCCGAAGCCCGTCACCCGACCGAGAGAAGCGCCCAGAGGGACACGAGGAGGGAGACGCCGGCGACGAGCCCGACGACCGACAGCGCGCGGCGACGCGGGAGGTCGCGGACGCGGCGCAGGCCGTGGTACTCGATCCACGCGCCCCAACCGATCGCGACGGTCCGAACGCCGATCGCGAGCGGGACGCTCGCCTCGAACGCCCGCCCGATCGTCCGTATCGTCGCCTCGGCGGTCGGCGTCCCGGGGGCGACCCCGGAGCCGGCCGCGGTCCAGGCGAGGACGAGCGCGAGCAGGACCGTCCCGAGCACGCGCGGTACGCGCCCCCAGGCGGCGACCGTCATCGGGCCCGCCGGCGGATCGCCGTCCGAGCGCGTGACGACGTGAAAGACGCCCCCGACGAGGAGCCACCCGATCAGCGGGGCGAAGAACTGCCCCGGGAGTTCGCCGCCGACGGCACGCCAGACGAGCCGGTCGGTCGGGACTCGCGCCGGTTCGTCGCAGGCCTCCGACGTGGCGAACGTGACCGGCTCCCCGTCGACGGTCAGGTTCACCGTGGACCCGTCGTCGCAGGCTGACGGCGGGGGACGTTCGGGGTTCTCCACCGTCGCCCCGTCGGGGATCGCGTGGGCGACCCCGGCGCCGATGGCGGCGACCGAAAGCGCCGAGAGGAGGGCGAGAACGGCGACCAGGCCGAGGGCGCGCTCGACGGAGTACGACCCGGGATCGCGGTCGAACGACTCGTCCGGGCGCACCAGCGGACCTCCGAGGACCATGAACGGCGATACTCACGATGTGGAACAAAAGCGCTGCTAGGACCGATATGGACCCCTCCATAGCCGACGTCGGGTGGCTCACCGCCCGCCCCGAAGGCCGCCCACGACGGCTCGGTGACGTGGGTGACGCTGAAATACCGTCGGGTCGACGCCCCGGACGTGAACAAACAGCCCCTCCGCGAGCGCGTCTGGGACGAGCTGGAGGAGTCGGGCGAGGCCCGCTTCCCGTTTCCGCCGCACGGCCGGATCCCGAACTTCGCGGGCGCCGACGAGGCGTGCGAGCGCCTGGCCGACACCTCCGAGTGGGAGTCGGCGGACACCATCAAGGCGAACCCCGACGCCCCACAGCTCCCGGTGCGCCGGGCCGCCCTCCGCGCGGGCAAGACCGTGTACGTGGCCGTCCCGCGGCTTCGGGAGGAGCATCCCTTCCTGCGGCTGGCGCCCGAGGAGGTGCCGGACGTCGACGACGCGACCACCGTCTCCGGCGCCTCGAAACACGGCGTCCCCGTCGACCCCGACGAGGTCCCCCACGTCGACCTCGTCGTCTCCGGAAGCGTCGCCGTCACCGAGGACGGCGGGCGCGTGGGGAAGGGCGAGGGGTTCGCGGATCTGGAGTTCGCGGTGCTGGCGGAGCTGGGCGCCGTCGACGACGCGACCGCGGTGGCGACGACCGTCCACGAGCGCCAGGTCGTGACCGACGACGTTGCCCTCGACGCCCACGACGTGCCGCTGGACCTGATCTGCACCCCCGAACGGACGATCCGAACCGGCGCGACCCGCGCGGGCGACGGTCGCGGCGGCGACGCGGATGGCAGCGCGGACGCGGACCGGCGGGGGCGTCCCGACGGCGTCGACTGGGAGGCGCTGCCGCCCGAGAAGCTGGAGTCGATCCCGGTGTTGCGGCGGCTCCGGCACGAGTGATCCGCGGGCGCGCGACCGTGCGGGGCCGCCCGCTCCGTCGCCTATAACTGTCCCGTCCCCGAGGGTCCCCCGTGCGACTCGTTCAGGTGATGGTCCCCGCGGGCAAGCGCGAGGCGGTCCTCTCGGCGCTCGACGAGGAGGGCATCGACTACGTGCTCTCCGACGAGACGAGCGGGCGGGAGTACACGGCGGTCGTCTCGTTCCCGCTGCCGACCGAGGCCGTCGAGCCCGTGCTCGCGGAACTGCGCGACGCGGGCCTCGAACGCGACGCGTACACGGTCGTCCTCGACGCCGAGACGGTGATATCCCGGCGGTTCGAGGAACTGGAGGAGCGGTACGCCGAGGACGAGGACGGCAACGGCGACCGGATCGCCCGCGAGGAACTGGAGGCGCGTGCGACGGAGATGTCGCCCCGGCTGGGCGCGTTCGTGACGATGACGGTCATCAGCGCCGTCGTCGCGACCGCGGGGCTGCTGCTCGACTCGGCGGCGGTCGTCGTCGGCTCGATGGTGATCGCGCCGCTCATCGGCCCGGCGATGGCCGCCAGCGTCGGCACCGTCGTCGACGACGAGGAGCTGTTCGCCCGCGGGGTGAAGCTCCAGGCGCTCGGGGCCGTCCTCGCGGTGGCGAGCGCGGCCGCGTTCGCGGCGGTCCTCCGGTACGGGCAGGTGGTCCCGTTCAGCGTCGAGGAGGTGTTCTCCATCGCGGAGGTGCGCGAGCGACTCGCGCCCGACGTGCTCTCGCTGCCTATCGCGCTGGGGTCGGGCGTCGCGGGCGCGCTGTCGCTGTCGTCGGGCGTCTCGACCGCGCTCGTCGGCGTCATGATCGCGGCGGCGCTGGTCCCGCCGACGGCCGTCGTCGGCATCGGCATCGCGTGGGGCCGTCCGAGCACCGTCGCGGGCGCGGCGCTGCTGGTCGTCGTCAACTTCGTGGCGATCAACTTCGCCGCGCTGGCGACGCTGTGGTACAAGGGCTACCGCCCGGAGTCGTTCTGGCGTCTCGACGAGGCGCGCGCGACGACCATCCGCCGGGTCGGGGTGCTGGGCGTCGCCATCCTGCTCTCGACGGCCGTCCTCGGCGGGGTGACGGTCGCCTCCTATCAGAGCGCGCAGTTCGAGACGGCCGCCCACGAGGAGGCCGACGCGCTGCTGACGGGCGAGGCGGCGGTGCTGGACGTGGCGGTGACGTACGGCGGCTTCCCCTTCCGGGAGCCGACGGCGGTGACGGTGACGGTCGGCCACCCGCCGGGCACGACGCCCCCGCGGATCGCAGACGAGCTGAGCCGGCGGCTCGCCGACGACACGGCCGGCCCGTTCGGCCTCGGCGAGCCCGCCGCGGTCGACGTGTCGGTGCGATACGTGACCGTCGAGGACGCGAGCACCGGGGCGGCCGGGGCGACGGGGACCGACGGGACGGCCGGGTCCGTCGATCCGGCGGGGTCGGCCGGCGCGATCGGATCGGCCGCCGGGTAACACAAACCGGCCTTTGTGTCTACGGCACGCTGAAGCCGTGAGCGACCGTTCCGTGGGACGTGCACCGAACCAGAACCCTCCCCGCGCTCGTCGTCGCGGCCATGCTCGTGCTCGCGGGCTGTGCCGGGGCGGCGACGAACACGACGGACGCCCCCGCGGCCGCGACGAACGGCTCCGCGGGCGTGAACGACATCACCGCCGACGGAACCGCCACCGTGAGCGCCTCGCCCGACAAAGCGGTGATCTCGGTCGCCGTCGAGGCGACCGCCGAGAACGCCAGCGCGGCCCGCTCGCGGGTCGCCGCCGAGGCCGACCGGCTCCGGACCGCCCTCACCGAGGCCGGCTACGACGTGCGCACGGTCGACTTCCGCCTGTCGCCCGAGTACGACCACTCCGGCGACGAGCGCGAGCTCGTCGGGTACCGCGCGTACCACGCCTTCGAGTTCGAGACGAGCCCCGACGACGCCGGCGACGCCGTCGACCTCGCCGTCGACAACGGCGCGACGAGCGTCCGGGACGTGCGGTTCACCCTGAGCGACGAGAAGCGCGCCGAGCTCCGCGAGGAGGCGCTCGCCGCCGCCGTCGCCGACGCGCGCTCGACCGCCGAGACGGTCGCCGGCGCCGCCGACCGCTCTGTCGGCACGGAGCTGTCGATCCGGGTCGGGTCCGCCGGGGTCCGCCCGTACGAGGCGCGCCTCGCCTACGAGACCGCCGGCGACGCGGGCACCTCCTTCGAGCCCGGGCCGGTGACGGTGTCGGCGTCGGTGACCGTGACGTACGAACTGGAGTAGCCCGGGGGTCGGCTCCCGGTCCCCGTCCCCGGTCCCCGCCCGGAACGGCCAAGTGATCGTCCCGGCGACAGAGCTACGTGAGCGACTCAGAACGCCTCGTCACCGGCGCGATGCTGGGGATGTTCCTCGCGTTCGGCGTCGACACGGTCGTGATCGTCGCCGCGCTGTGGTACGTCGGCCGCCTCCCCGGCGCGGTCGCCGGCGGCGTTACGGCGGCGATGCTCGGGGTGTTCCTCCTGTGGGTCGTCGGACGGTGGGTCCGCCTGCGTCGACGCGGCGGAGCGGACGTCGAGTCCGGGTCCGGGACGGCGGGCGACGGGACCGACGCCGAGGCCGACCCGGTCGAGCGGCTCAAGCGACGGTACGCGGACGGCGATATCTCGGAGCGGGAGTTCGAGCGCCGGCTCGACCGGCTGCTCGACGCCGAGGACCGGGTCGATGGGTCGGAGCCGGCGTCCGGATCGGCCGCCGCGGGAGCCGACCGTCGCGGGGAGCGGGATCGCAGCCGGGGGCGGCGGTAGCCCGCGCGGTCAGTTCTCGCCGCGGGAGGGCAGATCCGGCTCGAAGCCGACCGCCTCGACGGCCATGTCGAGAACCGTGTCGACGTTCTCGTCCTCGGTGACGCTCATGTACGCGTCCGCCTCCACGTCCGTCGAGCGGTCGCTCTTGTTGCAGACGGTCAGAACGGGCGCGTCGAACCGGTCCTCGACCTCCGCGAGCAGTTCCAGTTGCGCGTCGAGCGGGTAGCCGCAGTCGCCCGAGGCGTCGAGGACGAACACCACGGCGTCGGCGAGGTGGGTGAGCGCGGAGACGGCCTGGCGCTCGATGCCGTTGCGGTCCTCCTCGGGCCGGTCGAGCAGGCCCGGGGTGTCGATGATCTGATAGCGGATCCGGTCGCGCTCGAAGTGACCGATCTGGACGGCCTTCGTGGTGAACGGGTAGGAGGCGATCTCGTTGGACGCGCGGGTGACGCGGTTCACGAACGAGGACTTGCCGACGTTGGGGTAGCCGGCGACGACGATCGCTGGCTCGTCGGGACGGATGTCCGGGAGCGTCTTCAGCGCGTCGCGGGCCTCCCCGACGGTGAGGAGGTCGTCCTCGATCTCCTCGACGATGTCGGCCATGCGGGCGAACGCCTGCTTGCGGTGCTTGCGTGCGGTCTCGACGCCCGACTTGCGCATCTTGGCCTGGTACTCCGAGCGGAGCTCGTCGATCTGCCGGGAGGCCCAGTTCACCTCCGAGAGCGCCTGCCGGAGCTCGTCCACGTCGACGACGGCGTCGGCCAGCTCGTAGTAGAACGGGTCGACCTCGAACTCGAAGTCGGGCCAGGAGGTGGAGACGTTGGCGAGGTTGTCCGAGAGGATGTTCGCGGCGGTGATCAGCATCGACTCCTGGGCGTCCCAGCCGTCCTTGGCGCGGCCGGCGCGGGCGGCGCGGGAGAACGCCTTGTCGAGGAGTTCCTCCGCGCGGGGGGTCGTGGGGAGGTCTTCGAACGTCATAGTCAGTTGCCGGGAGTTGACGACGACGGCGTATAAGGGCGTCCGTTCGCCGATCTCGGCGGTCTCGCGCGGTCGGGGCGCTCGCCCTGTCGGATCCCGGCGACGGCTCGTCGACCGGGAGGACCGACCGTCCCGGCCCGGTCAGTCGGACGCGGTCCGGACGCGGACCGTCCCCCCGTTCACGGTGACCCGGCAGCCGCCGAACCGGAACGAGACCGAGCGCTCCTCGACGGCGTCGTCGCCCCGACCGTCGATCAGTTCGTCGAGGTGCTCCGGGTCGATCACGCCGTACAACGGCGGCAGGTCGAGGACCGGCGTGTCGGTCGCCTCGGCGACGGCGCGGACGACCGCCTCGCTCGGTCGGACGCCGTCGTCGATCGGGAACTCCGTGCCCGCACCCCGGGCCGAGACGTCCCCTCCCGTTCCGTCGTCGTCGGACCCCATCACGGGTGCAGCTCCCTCCGGAAGTCGGCGCTCTGGTGGTCGAGGTGATCCAACCGCGGGCCGAGCAGCTCGCGGACGAGGACGACCAGCGGGTTGTCCTCGCCGGTTCCGACGAACGCGACCTCCTCCGACGGGTCCCCCTCCGACGTGGGCTCCTCCAGCACGGAGAACATGACCTTCCGCCGGTCGGCGAGGAGGAGCCGTCCGACCCGCGGATACGACGACGTGTTCAGCCAGTCGAACTGGGGCTCCCAGACGGTCGCCTCCGGCAGGTTCTCGCGACACAGGTCGCGGACGGTCCCGTTCCGCGAGCCGAGGTGGATCCGGACCCCGCGTTCGAGCGCGTCCTCCCCGTGGCTGAGACACTCGTCCTCGAGGAGGTCGGTGTCGACGTAGATGGCGAACAGCTCCTCCTCGGCCTCGTCGGCGAGCTTTCGTGCGTACCGGAAGGCCGACTCGAACCCCTCGATCACGCCGAGGTCGCTCTCCTCGTCCCCGCGAAGGGTTTCGAGGTACGTCACCAGCCGTTCGATGGTCGCCTCGCCCCGCCAGCCCACGTCGGACGTCGGCGACGACGGGGGAGCGACGAGGTTCGACGCGGGGTCGTACTCGACCAGATCGACCTCGCTCAGCCTCGGGAGCCGGTCGTGGTGCAGTTCGAGGCGCGTCCGGTCCAGTCCCTCGTCGTAGACGTCCGACGGGACTACGTCCACGCTCCGAGCGACGAGCCGGTCCGCGAGTTCCGCCACGTGCAGCGACGCGCCCGCCTCCCCGAGGACGTCACAGACCGCGCGGTTGTGCGCGTCACAGAGGAGTTCGAGTTGGTCCTCGGTGCGAGGATCGAGATCCATGGTCTCGCTCACAGCAGAGATCGTTCACTCAGTTAATTGTTCGTTCCAGTTCGGCCGGGTTCGACGCCGGCGTCCGTGGACCGGTACGATCTGCTCGCGGTCGCGGATCGACTCGACGGTGGTCCCGTGGCCGGAGGTAGACAGGGACCCGAAGGTGCCCCCGCGACGCGCGACAACGGCGACCGGTCGATCCCCCGCGGTCGGCCCGTGAAACACACAGACACGCACGCCGTGGTCGGGCATCGTCGGAACAGCACCTTTATCAGGCGCACGCGGCGAAGTTCCAACGAGATTACTCTCGGAGGCCCATGGTGACGGAGCAAACACAACCGGAGGTGAACATCGGACTCGTCGGTCACGTCGACCACGGAAAGACGACGCTCGTGCAGGCGTTGTCGGGCGACTGGACCGACCAGCACAGCGAGGAGATGAAGCGCGGGATCTCCATCCGTCTGGGCTACGCCGACGCGACGCTGCGTCGGTGCCCGGAGTGCGACGAGCCCGAGTGTTACACCGTCGAGGAGACGTGCCCGGAGCACGACGTCGACACCGAGATCCTGCGGACGGTCTCGTTCGTCGACGCCCCGGGCCACGAGACGCTGATGGCGACGATGCTGTCGGGGGCGTCCATCATGGACGGCGCCGTGCTGGTCGTGAGCGCCACCGAGGACGTGCCGCAGGCGCAGACCGAGGAGCACCTGATGGCGCTCGACATCATCGGGATCGACAACATCGTCATCGCGCAGAACAAGATCGACCTCGTCGACGACGAGCGCGCCCGCGAGAACTACGAACAGATCCGGGAGTTCGTCGAGGGCACCGTCGCCGAGGACGCGCCGATCGTGCCCGTCAGCGCCCAACAGGAGGTCAACGTCGACCTCGTCATCCAGGCGCTCGAGGACCACATCCCGACCCCCGAGCGCGACGAGACGCTGCCGGCGAAGATGTACACCGCGCGGTCGTTCGACATCAACCGCCCCGGGACGACCGCCGAGGACCTCCTCGGCGGCGTCATCGGCGGGTCGCTCGCGCAGGGAACGCTCTCGGAGGGCGACGAGATCGAACTCCGCCCCGGCCGCGAGGTCGAGGAGGGCGGCCAGTCCGAGTACCACGCGATCGAGACGTCCGTGCGCTCGCTGCAGGCGGGCGGACGGCCCCAGGAGGAGGTCGGGCCCGGCGGCCTGCTCGGCGTCGGCACGGGGCTGGACCCCAGCCTGACGAAGGGCGACGCGCTCGCGGGCCAGGTGGCCGGCGAGCCCGGCACGCTCCCGCCGACGCGCGAGGCCTTCGAGATGGAGGTCGAACTGCTCGACCGCGTCGTCGGCGAGGGCGAGGTCGAGGAGATCTCCACCGGCGAGCCGCTGATGCTCACCGTCGGCACCGCGACCACGGTCGGCGCGGTGACGAGCGCCCGGACGGGCGAGTGCGAGGTGAACCTCAAGCGCCCCGTCTGTGCGGAGGCGGGCGCGAAGATCGCCATCAACCGCCGGATGGGCGCCCGGTGGCGCCTCATCGGCGTCGGGACCCTCACGGAGTAACACACGGTGACGACGGTCGTCCTCGACACGAACGCGCTCATGATGCCGGTCGAGTGCGACGTTCGCGTGTTCGAGGAGATCGACCGTCTCGTCGACGCCCCCGACCTCGTCACCCCGGAGGCGGTCGTCGCCGAGCTGGAGAAGCTCGCGGCGGGCGCCGGCGAGGAGGCGACGGCCGCGTCGGTCGGCCGCGACCTCGCCGAGCGGTGTCGGGTCGTCGGGACGACGGAGCAGTACGCCGACGACGCGGTCGTCGAACTCGCCTCGCCCGAGGCGTTCGACGGCTACGTCGTCACGAACGACCGCCCCCTGCGCGAGCGCCTCCTCGCTCGGGGCGTACGCGTAATCGGTTTAAGGGGCGCGAACACACTCGCGGTAACAGAACCATAGCATGTACAAACGGGTACGACTCAAGGACACGGTCGAGGTCCCGCCGGAGCACCTGGCGGACGTGAGCCGCGACCGCGTCCGCAAGCTCTTGCAGGACAAACTGGAGGGACGGATGGACGAGGACGTCGGCAGCGTCGTCAGCGTCATCGAGGTCCACGACATCGGCGACGGCGCCGTCCTCCCGAACAGACCGGGCGTCTATTACGAGGCGGAGTTCGACGCCGTGACGTTCGATCCGGACATGCAGGAGGTCGTCGACGGGAACGTCGTGGAGGTCGTCGAGTTCGGCGCCTTCGTCGGCATCGGTCCCGTGGACGGCCTGCTGCACGTCTCGCAGATCTCCGACGAGTACCTCGCGTACGACGGGGAGAACCAGCAGCTCGCCTCGACGGAGTCCGACCGGACGCTCGGCGTCGAGGACTCCGTCCGCGTGCGGATCGTCACGAAGAGCATCGACGAGCGCAACCCCCGGGACTCGAAGATCGGGCTCACGGCGAAACAGCCCGGCCTGGGCAAACACGAGTGGCTGGAGGCCGACGTGCGTCGGCGCGCCGAGGGGGCGCCCGCGGAGGGTAACTGATGGCGGAGGACCGCCTCGCCTGCCGCGAGTGCCACTTCGTCAACGACCCGGACGCCCAGACGTGCGAGAACTGCGGCTCCTCCTCGCTGACGGAGGACTGGGCCGGCTACGTGATCATCTCCCACCCCGAGAAGTCGGAGATCGCCCCGGAGATGAACGTGAGCGAGCCGGGCAGCTACGCGCTCAAGGTCCGGTAGGAGGACGAATGCTCACGCTCCCCGACGACGTCCGCGGAGCGTTCAAGGACCCCATGGGCCCCGTCTACACCGACACGGAGCGGCTGCTCTCGGACGCCGGCGACCCGATCGTCGCCGTCGGCGACGTGGTCACCTACCACCTCCGCGTCGCCGGCCGCGACCCCGACGTGGCGGTGATCGACGGGAAGACGAAACGCGAGGCCGTCGGCGACGAGATCGCCGCCGTCCTCGACGGCGAGCACCGACGGATCGCGGTCGACAACGAGCCGGCGACGCTCTCTCGCGACATGCTGGCGGCGCTGGTCGACGCGCTCGCGGACCCGGACCCGGTCGTGGTCTCCGTCACGGGCGAGGAGGACCTCGCGACCGTCCCCGCGATCCTCGCGGCCCCCGAGGGCGCGAGCGTCGTCTACGGCCAGCCCGACGAGGGGATGGTGCTCGTGACCGTGACCGCGGCGACGAAGGCGGAGGCGCGCGACCTGCTCGGGCGGTTCGACGGCGACGCCGCGGCGGCGCTGTCGGTGCTGGGCGCCGCGGAGTGACCCGCCGCGGCCCGCCCGTTCGGGCCGGTGTACCCCGCAGATCGCGTGAGGGCCCCTTCGAAATCCTTTTCCGGCTCTCGGGCGCACTCCCTGACAACTGAACCATGGACATCGACATCATCTCCGAGGAGGAGAACCCCATGCTCCACCGGACGGACGTCCGGTTCGAGGTGCGACACGACGACGCAACGCCCGCCCGCCTCCAGGTCCGCGACTCGCTGGCCGCCAAGCTCGACAAGGGCTCCGACGAGGTCGTCATCCAGGAGCTCGACACGAAGTTCGGGATGCGCAAGACCGTCGGCTACGCGAAGGTGTACGAGACGGCCGAGCACGCCGCCGACGTGGAGCAGGAGTACGTCCTCGAGCGGAACGCCATCGCCGGCGACGAGGACGCCGAGGCCGAGGAAGCCTAACGTCGGATGCGCGTCCTCGGCGTCGAGGGCACGGCCTGGTGCGCCAGCGCCGCGGTGTTCGACGCCGAGACCGACTCCGTCTTCATCGAGTCCGACGCCTACGAGCCCGACAGCGGCGGCATTCACCCGCGCGAGGCCGCCGAACACATGGGCGAGGCGATCCCGCGGGTGATCGAGGTCGCCCTCGACCACGCGAGGGAGGCGTCCGACGACCGTGACGCCGACGAGCCGCCCGTCGACGCCGTCGCGTTCTCCCGCGGCCCCGGACTGGGCCCGTGCCTCCGGATCGTCGCGACCGCGGCGCGGGCGCTGGCGCGGACGCTCGACGTGCCGCTCGTCGGCGTCAATCACATGGTCGCGCACCTGGAGATCGGCCGCCACCGCGCCGGCTTCGACTCCCCCGTCTGTCTGAACGCCTCGGGCGCGAACGCCCACCTCCTGGGGTACCACGACGGCCGCTACCGCGTGCTCGGGGAGACGATGGACACCGGCGTCGGCAACGCCCTCGACAAGTTCACGCGCCACGTCGGCTGGAGCCACCCCGGCGGCCCGAAGATCGAGGAACACGCGAAGCGCGGCGAGTTCGTCGACCTGCCGTACGTCGTGAAGGGGATGGACTTCTCGTTCTCGGGGATCATGTCGGCGGCGAAGGCCGCCTACGACGACGGCGTCCCCGTCGAGGACGTCTGCTTCTCGCTGCAGGAGCACGTCTTCGCCATGCTCACCGAGGTGTCCGAGCGGGCGCTGTCGCTGACGGGCACGGACGAGCTCGTGCTCGGCGGCGGCGTCGGCCAGAACGCGCGCCTCCGGGAGATGCTCGCGGAGATGTGCGCCGAGCGCGGCGCCGACTTCCACGCGCCGGAGCCGCGCTTCCTCCGCGACAACGCCGGGATGATCGCGGTGCTGGGCGCGAAGATGGCCGCCGCCGGCGACACGGTCGCCGTCGAGGACTCCGCCATCGACGCGGACTTCCGGCCGGACCAGGTTCCGGTGACGTGGCGCGGGGACGGCGAGTCCGTCGCGCGGACGCCGGGCGGGGCCGACGACGCGGCGGCCCTCCGCGGCGCGGAGGCGACCGTCTCGGTCGACGGCGACGCGGTGAGGAAGCGCCGGCCCCCGAAGGGGTACCGCCACCCCGCGCTCGACGAGACGCTCCGGCGCGAGCGCACCGTCGCGGAGGCGCGCCTGCTCGCGTCGGCCAGGCGGGCGGGCGTCCCGACGCCGCTCGTGTACGACGTGGACGTCGCGGAGGCGACGATCACGATGCAGCGCGTGGGCGAGCGCGACCTCGCGGCGGCGCTGTCGGCCGACCGCGCCCGGACGGTCGGCGAGCACCTCGCCCGGCTCCACGGCGAGGGTATCGTCCACGGCGACCCGACGACTCGGAACGTCAGGGTCGGCGGCGGGGCCGGCGGATCGACCCGCGGGCGCGGCGACGGCCCCGCCGCCGACGACGGCGCCGACCCGCCGCTGTTCCTCATCGACTTCGGCCTCGGCTTCAACTCCGACCACGTCGAGGACTACGCGATGGACCTGCACGTGTTCGAGCAGTCCGTCGAGGGGACCGCGAGCGACGCCGGGTCGCTGGTGGACGCGGTCGAGGAGGGGTACCGCGCGGTCGGCGACCCGGCGGTGCTGGAGCGTCTCCGCGGCGTCGAGGGGCGCGGTCGCTACCAGTAGCCCGTGGCGAACAGGCGGCCGTGCTCGGGGCGTCGGAGCGGCCGCGTCACCCGTTCCGACCGTTCCAGACACGTCGTCCGGCCGCACAACCGTGAACCGACGTGCCGTCTCGGTTACCGCATCGGGGTGGCTGGTGCGGTCTCGGGTATGAACGTTCGGTCGCGCCGGCGGAGAGCCAAAACGATTTATCACGCCCCGCCGTTGTCAGGAGTATGGCAGACAAACCGCAGTCTGGGGAACTCTTCGGCGTCCCGTACAACTTCGAGCGTCCGAGCCTCGGGCGGCTGCTCTCCTCGTACTGGCAGCCCGGGAAGGGGATGCTGGTTCAGAAGCCGTTCGGCATCGGCTACACGCTCAACCTCGCCAGCTGGCGCTCGTGGGTCGTCCTCCTCGTCGCCGGGCTCATGCTGTACCTGGAGCGCAACAGCGGCGGCGACGAGGCGGTCGAGGAGGACGAGCCGGTGGAGGTCGTCGTCGACGACGATTGAGGCGAGACGCGAGGGAGCGAACGCAGTGAGCTACCGAGCGTCTCGGAGTAACGGCGGCGGACTCTTCGGGGTCCGCCGCCCCCGAACGAGGCGAGGTCGAGCGCAGCGAGGCACGAACGGGGTGAGTGCCTCGGGGCGAACGGCGTGAGCCGTGAGCGCAGCGAGACCTCGGAGGAACGGCGGCGGACTCCTGGGGGTCCGCCGCCCACGAAGGAGGCGAGACGCGAGGGAGCGAACGCAGTAAGCGACCGAGCGTCTCGAAGGAGCGACGGAGCGGTCCCCGTGCCGCTCCCGCCGTGACCACCGAACCGCACGAGCCGCGAGCGACGCGTCCGCCGGGTCCGTGACGCCGACCGGTCTCACTCGTCCCACCGCTCCGCGCGGGCGCGGCGTCGCCACGCCCGCTGTTGTGCCCGCTCGGAGACGTGGTCCACGCCGTCGGCCAGGTCCTCGCGGACGGCCGACTCGAACGCGTCGAGCTCGCGCAGGAAGTCGTGCCTGTACGCCGTCACCAGCTCGTACGTCCACCGGTCGTCCACGACGCCCGCGGGGAGGAGCCGGTCGCGGATGTCGTCGGCGTAGTCGTCGTGGCCGGCCGTCCGGAGGAGCTCCTCGGCCCGAGCGAACCGGTCCATCGCGTGGCCCGTCCGGTGGTGACATCCCAGGAGGTCGGCGTACGCCCGATACGCGTGCTCGATGCCGAGCTGGAGGGCGTGGAGCGCCTCCCGCTCGTCGCCGCTCAGGTCGGGGACGTTCGCGTTCGTGTCGTCGACGGCCATGGCGTGACGTACGGTACCGAGGGACAAGGGTGTTGTGCGGCCCCGAACCGTTAGGAGGCCCGGCGGCGAGTGTCGGCGCATGGACCGGACGTTCCTCGCCTCGGCCGCGCTGACGGCGCTGTCGCTCGTTGGCTACGTCGCCGGCACGGCGTCGCCGTACCCCGGGCGGGAGGCCAGCCTCGCGGGGGTGATGGTCGGCGTGACGCTCGTCGCCGTGACGTACGGCCACGGATCGACGGACGGCGACGGTCCGGACGCGGCCGGGGCGACCGTCGGCGGGACGGAACACGGCGAACGGGAGCACGACGAGCGGGAGCGCGACGGGGACGGGGTGGCGAGCGGAGCGGCCGACGCGGCCGGCGACGGCGCGGGGAACGGGGAGTGGTCGCCGTGATCCGGTCGATGTCGTACACCGACGAGGACGCCGCCACCTTCGAGGACCCGGAGGCGGCCGTCGAGGCGCCGGGGACGACGTGGGTGTGGGTCGACGTGGCGGACCCCGAGGCAGCGACCGCGGGCGACGCCGCGGACGACGGCGGGGAGGCCGGCGCGGTCGACGCGTCCCCCGCGGAGCCGGACGACTCCGGCGACCCCGGCGACGTTCGCGCGGGGTCGGTCGCGCGGGCGACGGGGGACCTCGCGACGGTCGTCGAGCGGTTCGACGTCCACCCGCTCCACGTCGAGGACGTGCTGGGCGACGTGCGCCCGAAGTCCGAACTGCTCGACGAGTACACCTTCCTGTTGGTGAAGGCCGCACGCTTCCGGGTGGGCGAGACGACGTTCCTCGAGGAGATCCGGACGCGGCCGGTCGGCGTGTTCGTCGGCGACGACTGGCTGGTGACCGTGACGACCGACGGCGGCGACGCCGTCGCCCCGGTGTGGGAGCGGCTCGCGGGCGCCGAACGTCGGGCGCTCGCCCGCGGGGCCGACTTCGCCGGCTACCTCGTGGTCGACCGGGTCGTGGACGGCTACTTCCGCCTGCTCGACGAGCTGGAGGAGGACATCGAGACCGTCGAGGAGTTGGTCATCGAGGCGCCGGACCCCGACACGCTCCCGGTCATCAACGATCTCCGTCGCGAACTGCTGTCGGTTCGGCGGGTCGTGTGGCCGACGCGGGACGCGGTGAACGCGCTCTCCCGGGGGGACGCCGACCACGTGAGCGAGGCGAGCGAGAAGTACTACCGAGACGTGTACGACCACCTCGTCCAGCTCGTCGAGCTGACCGAGACGTACCGCGACCTCACGGCGGGCGCGCGGGACATCTACCTCAACACGCTCTCGCAGTCGACCAACGAGGTGATGCGCCGGCTGACGGTCGTCGCGACGGTCGTCCTCCCGCTGACGTTCGTCGCCGGCGTGTTCGGGATGAACTTCGAGGCCATGCCGGAGCTGTCGTGGCCGTTCGCCTACCACGCGACGATGCTCGGGATGGCCGGCGTCGCCGCCGTCCTCGTCGCGTACTTCCGGCGCGAGGGGTGGCTGTAGGCCGGACGGCGGTCGGCACCCGGCCGCGAGGGGGGCCGTGCGGCGCTACCTGAATCGCCACGTCACCGCGACGCCGGCGACCCAGGCGACGGCGAACAGGGCCGCGAGCAGCCGCACCGGCTCGCCGAATCCGTCCCCGACCGCGACCGTCGCGACGAGCAGCGCGGCCGCCACGGCGAGCACGACCCCCACGACCCGGCGGAACCACCGACGCGGGTCGGCGACGCGGCCGATCAGCGCGCCGTTGAGCCACGCGCCCGCGAGCGCGCCGAGCCCCGCCAGCGAGAACACCGGGAGCAGCCCGCGGGCGGTGAGCGCCCCCGCCGCCACGGCGAGAGAGAGCCCGCCGACCGAGGCGGCCGTCACCGCGAGCGCCCCGGCGACGGCGGCGTGCCCCTGCCGCGAGATCCGGTTCCTGCGGCGGTCGAGGACCGCCTCGGGGTCGATCTCGTCGGGGTCCCGGGTCACGGAACGGATCAGGGGCCGGCGCCGAAAGGGCGTTTCGGGGGATCAGACGGCGACCGTCTCGCCCAGCTCCGGCGCGGCCGCGTCGTGGCCGTCCGCGCGCAGTTCCTCCGCGAACGTCGGGCAGCGGTCGCCGTGGTTGACGAGCACGGTCGCGCCGCGGTACTCGTCGAGGAACCCGCGCAGGCCGTCGCGGTCGGCGTGCGCGGAGAAGTCGAACAGTTCGACGCGGGCGGCGACGGGGACGACGCCGCCGTCGAGCTCGCAGCGGCCGTGTTCGAGCAGTTGCCGGCCGTTCGTCCCCTCGACCTGATAGCCGGTGAGACACACCCGGTTCGTCGGGTCCGACCGGAGCATCGGGAGGTAGCGCATCACGGGACCGCCCGAGAGCATCCCGGAGGTGGTGACGATGGCCTCGTTGTCGGCGGCGATGCGCTCCCGTTGGCCGTCCTTCCCGGTGACGTATCTGGCTCCGGACTTCGCCCGCCGGAGCGCCTCGGCGTCGCGGACGTACCCGGGGTGACGCCGGACGATGTCCGTGACGCGCTGGCCCATCCCGTCGAGGTACGGCCGGATCTCGGTGTCCTCCAGCACCGTCAACACCTCCTGCGTGCGGCCGATGGCGAACGCGGGGATCAACGCGGTGCCGCCCTCGTAGCGGGTGGTCCGGACCGTCTCGACGAAGCGCTCCTCCACCCGCCGGCGGTCCTCGTGGGTCACGTCCGAGTAGGTGCTCTCGCAGACAACCACGTCGGCGTCGGGTCGCGCGGTCGACCCGGACAGCAGGCGGGTGTCGTCGGTGTGGAAGTCGGCGGTGTACAGCAGCCGGGTGTCGCCGTCGTCGACGAGGACGTGCGCGCTCCCGGGGATGTGGCCCGCGTCGAGGAAGGTGACCTCGTAGTCGGTGCCGCCGGCGGCGACGTCGAAGGGGTCGCCGTAGCCGTGACGCTCCTCCACCTCGCCGAGTCGCCGGACGTGGCTCCCGGTGTAGGTGCACTCGTAGCCGCGCAGCTTCAGCGTGTCCCGCGCGAGCACCCGGGCCAGTTCGGCCGTCGGGGGCGTCCAGTGGACCGTCGGCCGGCGGTCGCCGCGGAGGAGCGCGGGCACCTGCCCGACGTGGTCGAGGTGGCCGTGGCTGACGACGACCGCGTCCGGCTCGGGGCGTCCGACGGGGTACTGCGGCGGCTCCCCGGTGAGCACCCCGTAATCGAGGAGGAGCGCGTCGTCGACGAGGACCGCCGAGCGGCCCACCTCGCGGGCGCCGCCGAGGAACTGGAGCTCCATCGGCGGGGCGAAGGCGCTCCGGGCGGTTGGCTCCGTCGGTTCGGAGCCGGCGGTCGTGGACGACGCCGTCGAACGATGCCGGCGATCCTCTCAGATCACCTGCACGGCGACCAGCGCCGCGGCCCCCAGCGCCAGCACGCACAGCATGCCGACCGAGAGGGTCGACATCCGCTTCATGTTCATGCGGGGAGCGCGGCAGAGACGACGGATAACCGTTCGGTCCCGCGTATCAGGCCTGAAACGCGAACCGCGACGCCGCCGGCGCGGCGGCGTCAGTCCGAGAAGTGCGAGCGCGCGACCGTCACCGAGCGGTCGCCGAGCGCGAACGGCTCGATCGGACGGCGGGCGAGCCGGGAGCGTGCGACCGTCCGGCCGAGCAGCGCCGCGGCCGCGCGGACGACCGTCGGCGGGATCCGTCGGCCGTAGTCGAGCCAGAAGGCGACGTTCGCCGCGGCACGGCGCTGGCGTCCGACGACCCGCTCGACGGTCGGCCGTCGGCGTGCCTCGAACGCGCGGAGCCGCGACCGCGGGACGACCCCCGCCGAGGGTGCGAGCGCGCGGACGAGCCGGTCGTGGGCGACGACCGCGTCCTCGACGGCGAGGGGGTTGCCCTGCGCGCCGATCGGGCTGGCGACGTGGGCGGCGTCGCCCAGGATCAGGAGCCCGTCGTGGGTCCAGGTGTCGGCGACCCCCGGCGAGACGTCGAGCAGCGTCGTGTCGGCGAAGCCGTCGAGGTGCTCGCCGACGGCCGCCGCGATGTCGGGGTCGACGGCGGCGACGCGACGGCGGAAGGCGTCGAAGCCGGCCTCCCGGACCGTCGGCCACTCGCCGTCGCGGACGAGGTAGCCGACCTGGAGCTCGCCGCCGCCGAGGCCGAAGTGGACGAGGACCCCCTCGCGGGCGATCTGTCCCTGGGTGCCCGCGTCGACCGCGCCCGCCGGGAGCTTGAACCAGACGAGGTCGATCGGCGACCCGAACAGGCCGGCGTCGATCCCCGCCTCGTCCCGGACCGTCGAGTAGCGGCCGTCCGCGCCGACGACGCAGCGGGCCTCGAGCGCGACCGTCTCGCCGGCCGCGCGGTCGCGGGCGGTCACGCCGCGGACGGCACCGTCGTCGTCGGTCACGAGCCCGGTGACGGTCGTGGCCGGGCGAAACGAGAAGCCGTCGTACGCGCCGGCGCGGTCGACGAGGCGGTCGAGCAGCGCCGGCTGCTCCATCATCAGCGCGTACGGGTAGTCGGTGTCGAGCAGGTCGAACTCGAGGACCGGGACCCGTTCGCCGTACAGCGTGAACGCCCCCTCCGTGACCGTCTCGTGGGCCAGGTCGAGCACGTCGTCGAGCACGTCCATCTCGTCGAACAGCCGGACGACGCCGGGGTTCCAGCCGAACCCGCGGTACTCCCGTTCGAAGGTGGCCGCCCGCTCGACGAGCGTCACGTCGACGCCGCTGCGCGCGAGCAGGTACGAGAGGACGGCGCCGCCGGGGCCGCAGCCGACGACGGCGACGTCGGCGCGGTCGGTGCGGTCGGGGTCGGACGAGTCCGGCGCGGACTGACCGGCGGAGGCGTGCGGGTCGGACGAGGGACTCCCGGAGGTGTCGGCCATGCCGCCTCAGTCGTCGGCGCCGGCGGCGTCGACGTCCGCGTCCGGCTCGCCCAGACCCGGCACGACGCCGTCCTCGCGCCAGCCGCGCGCCTCGTAGTAGCCGTCGAGGGCGTCCTCGAACCCCTCGATGTCGTACGGGAGCGCGTCGTCGGCGCGGTCGAAGCCGCGGCGGTTGTTGAAAGCCCGCTCCAGTTCGACGACGCGGGCGCCCACCTCCAGCAGGTCGTCGTACTCCGCGTCCAGCAGCGTCGCGAGGCGGTCCTCGTCGACGAAGTCCCGCGAGAACTTGCAGACGACGCCCGAGTCGAGGACGGCGTTGTGGTTCTCCGCCTCCGCGACGAGGGGCGGCTTCCCCGCCAGCCCCTGCTTGTCGACCGCCTGCTCCTTGTCGACGAGGGGGTACTCCTTCGAGTAGAAGCTCGCGTACATGTGGTCCGCGCCGCGGTTCGAGGTGGCGAACGCGAGCCCCTGGCCGTTGAGCGTCCGGCCGTCGTGGGCGGCGAACTCCAGCCCCTTCACCGTCCAGTCCTCGACGCCCAGCTCCGAGGCGGCGCGGTGGACGCCATCCGCGAGCAGGTCGCCGAGGTCGCCCTCGCGGTACGCCGCCTTCCGGAGCGCCTCGCGGGCGCGCTCGGGGTTCCCGAGGTCGCCCTCGCTCGCGAGGTAGGCGGCCATCGTGTCGCCCGCGGAGATGGTGTCGACGCCGAGGCGGTCGCACAGGTCGTTGGCCCGCATCACCTCGACCACGTCGTCGACGAGCTGGTTCGACCCCCACGCCATCACCGTCTCGAACTCCGGCCCCTCCGTCTCCACGCCGGCGTCCTCGTCGCGGGTGGGGAGCTTGCACGCGAACGCGCACTGCGAGCAGGTGCCCTTCTCGAACTTCTTCGACTCCACCGCGTCCCCGGAGATGCCCTCGACCCCCTCGAAGGAGGTGCGCGCGAAGTACTCCGTCGGCAGCGCCTCCACCGCGTTGGCGTACTCGGTGACGCTCGTGGTGCCCTGCCGCTTCATGACGTGGTCCGAGGTGGCCGCCTCGCGGTGGACGTCCGTCTGGACCGGGTCGACCTCCACGTCGGACTCGGCGTCGCCGTCGAAGGTGAGCGCCTTCACGTTCTTCGCGCCGAGGACGGCGCCGAGGCCGGTCCGGCCGAACGCGCGCGTCTCGCTGGTCATCACGCAGGCGTAGCGGACGAGGTGCTCGCCGGCGGGGCCGATGCACGCGAGGTGTTCGGCCGCCAGGTCGTGTTCCCGTTCGGCCCACTCGGTCACCTCGGGCACCTCCGCGCCCGCGAGGTCCGGCACCTCCTCGAACTCCACGCCCCCTTCGCGGACGTGGACCGCGAGCGGGGTGTCGCTCTCGCCGCGGAGCTCGACGGCGGCGTAGCCCGTCCCCGTGAAGTTGCGCGAGAGGAAGCCGCCCGCGTTCGAGGAGGCCAGCCCGCCGGTGAGCGGCGAGACGGCGGTCATGTTCATCCGGCCGGTGAAGCTCATCCGCGAGTGCTGGAGCGGCCCCGTCGAGAGGTAGACGCGGTTCTCCGGGCCGAGCGGGTCGGCGTCGAACGGGACGCGCTCGAACGCCAGCTTCGTGGCGACGCCGCGGCCGCCGACGAACGACGCCAGCACGTCGTCGATGTCCTCCTCGGTCGCCTCCCGCGCGGAGAGGTCGACCGACAGCAACGGACCGGTCGCGTGGATCATGGAGGGTCGTTCGGCGGCATCGGAGGTAAATCCCGACCCCGGATCCGGCCGGCCGTCGCGCCCGCGGCGGCCCCCTCGACCCGCCCCGTCGCGGGCCGCGGCGGGTCGGAACCACTATCCCGTCCGACACCGGACTGACGACCCGAATGAAGGTCTTCGGTTCCAGCGGCACCCGGGGGGTCGTGGGCGAGGAGTTCACCCCGGAGTTCGTCTCGCGGGTGGCGTCCGCCGCGGCGGCGACGTGGGAGGCCGACCGCGTCGCCCTCGGGCGCGACACCCGCACGTCCGGGCGGACGTTCGCAGACGCCGCCGCCGCCGGCGTCACCGCCGCCGGCGTCGACGTGGAGCGCCTGGGCGTCGTTCCGACCCCGAGCCTGGTGCGCCACTGCGAGGTCGAATCGGTGCCCGGCGTGATGATCACCGCCTCGCACAACCCCCCGGAGTTCAACGGCGTGAAGCTCGTCGGCGACGACGGCATCGAGCTCCCGGTGAACCGCCTGGAGGCCATCGAGGAGCGCCTGCTCGCCGAGGAGCCGACGACGGTCGCGTGGGACCGCATCGGCGACTCCCGCCGCGTCGACGACGCCAACGACGACTACGTCGCGGAGCTGCTCGCGAGCGTGGACCGCGAGGCCGTCGCCGCCGCCGACCTCACGGTCGCGCTCGACCCCGGCCACGGCGCGGCCGCGCTCACCTCTCCCGAGTTCTTCCGCGAACTGGGCTGCGAGGTCGTGACGGTGAACGCCCAGCCGGACGGCCACTTCCCCGGGCGCGAGCCCGAGCCGGTCCGGGAGCACCTCGACGACCTCGGCCGGCTCGTCCGCGCGGCCGACGCCGACGTGGGGGTCGCCCACGACGGCGACGGCGACCGCGCCATCTTCTTCGACGAGACCGGGAGCTACGTCGAGGGCGACGCGTCGCTGGCGGCGCTCGCCGCCCGCGACCTGGGCGAGGGCGACACGACCGTCGCCGCGGTGAACGTCTCCCAGCGCCTCGTCGACGTCTGCGAGGCCGCCGGCGCGAACCTCGAACTCACGCCCATCGGGTCGACGAACATCATCACCCGGATCAAGGAGCTGTGGCGCGAGGGCGAGTCCGTCCCCGTCGCCGGCGAGGGCAACGGCGGGGTGTTCTTCCCCGACTACCGGCTCGTGCGCGACGGCGCGTTCATCGCCGCGAAGTTCCTCGAACTGCTCGCGGAGCGGGAGGCGACCGTCAGCGAGGTGGTCGCCCCCTACGAGGACTACACGAACGTCCGCGAGAACGTGGGGTACGGCTCCGACGCCGAGCTCGACGCGATGCTCGCGGCCGCCGAGGAGTACGCCGCCTCCGCCGACGCCGAGCCCGACACCAAGGACGGCTACCGCCTCGACTACGGCGACGCGTGGGTGCTCGTGCGCCCCTCCGGCACCGAGCCGAAGGTCCGCGTGTACGCCGAGTCCGCCGACGCCGACCGCGCCGAGGCGCTGGTCCGGGAGGCCGTCGAGGTGCTCGTCGAGGCGAAACGCGGCGTCGAGGCGTAGCGAGGCGGGCGGTCCGGGCCGGGCCGGATCGCACCCGGGTCGGCCTCGGCTCCGGCTCACACCCCGACGGCGCCCGAACGCTTTCCTCGAACCGGTCCCCAGCGGGCGTATGGACATCCAGGTCCGCCCCGTCGCCTCCCCGACGGAGTTCCGCGCGGCGCTGGTCGTCAACCGCGCCGCCTGGCGCGACGCCTTCGCCGACGTCCTCCCCGCCGACGCGCTCGACGCGATGACCGTCCCGGACGGACACGACCTGCAGGAGCGGTACGACCGAGCGACCGGCGCCGACCGCGCGTTCCTCGTCGCCGTCGACCGGAAGCCCGGGGCGGTCGTCGGCTTCGCGGACGCCCTGTGGGGCGAGGGCCGCAAGGCGTTCTGCGAGCGCGACGACGCCGAGCTCCGGGCGCTGTACGTCGACCCGGACGCCCAGGGCGCCGGCGTCGGCACCGACCTGCTCGCGGCGGCGGCTGACCGCGTCCCGGCGGCGTTCGACCGGCTGACGCTGGAGACGTTCGCGGAGAACGACGCCGCCCGCGCCTTCTACGAGGCCCGCGGGTTCGATCGGATCGGCACCTCGACGTTCGAGGTCGCGGGCGAGCCGTACGACACCGTGGTGTACGCGCGGGCGCTGTAGCCCGCTGTTCTACTTACCGCCCGCCGTCGGCCCGGCCAGCGCTCGGCCTCGCGTCCTCCTCGCCGCCGTCACTCCCCGTCGAGCGCGTCCGCGAGCGCCGCGCGTCGTCGCCGGGCCGCCGTCAGCTCCGCGGCCGCCTCGCCGGCGGCGACGCGCTCGAACTCCGCGTCCGACAGCTCCGCTTCCGCCTCGGCCGCCCGGCGGATCCGCTCGTACTCGGGGTCGTCGGCCGCCTCGCGCAGGGCACGGGCGCGCGCGACGGTCCCCTCGGGCGCGAACTTCGCGACCAGCGAGACGAGCTCCCGTCGCTGGAACCGCAGCGTCTCGGCCGCAGGCGGCGGCCAGTCGACCGTCAGCGGGTCGGCCGAGAGCCGTTCGAGGTACGTCCGGTGGGGCCGGACGCGGGCCCTGAACGTGCCGGGGTCGTCCACGTAGTGGTCCAGCTTCGACGCGGAGTACTCCGCGTATTCGAGCAGGTCCGGCACCGGCTCTCTCCCCGCGGGCGTCGAGTCGAGGTACTCGCGGAGGTCCGAGGGCGGCGCCGCGTAGTCGACGAACGGCGTCTCGGCCGCCTCGGCGACGAACCCGAGGAACTCGCGGGCGCTCGCCTCGCGCCGGAACTCGTCGAAGGCGTCGCGCACGGCGTCGTTGTACGCCCGGATCGGCTCGCGCAGGCGCTCGGTCGGCGCGTCGAGGTCGGCCTCCCCGAGCGAGACGAGCCGCTCCAGCTCCTCGATCCGCTCGGCCAGCGCGTCGACCCGCCTGCCCGCGTCGCGCTCGGCCTCCCGGAGCGCCGCCGTCGCCTCCTCGCGCTCGGCGAGGCGGCCGGCGAGGTCGCGGGCGGGCGCGAGCGCCTCGCGGGCGCGCTCGAAGTCCGACTCCGAGAGGCGGCGGCCGTCGACGGCCTCGTTGGCCCGCTCGAAGGCGTCGTGCCCGGGCAGGTCCTCGTCGAGGCCGTCGACGAGGGCCGCGAACTCCCCCTGGAACTCGACGTACGCCTGGAAGTCGCCGGTACCGGTGGCGGAGTCCTCGTACCTGTCGAGCAGGCGGTCGGCCTCCCGGACCGCCTCGCGGACGGTCCGCAGGGACTCCTCGCCGTGCTCGGCCACCACCGCCTCGGCCGCCTCGCGGCGCTCGCGGGCGGCCCGGAGCGCGTCGAGCAGGGCCGCGGCGTCGCGGTCGGCGTCCGGGAGCGGGTCCGGGTCGGCGGCGGCGTCCGGGGAGACGGAGCCGTCGTTCGCGGCGTCGCCGTCGACGGCGACGCGGCCGTCGTCACCCGCCCCGTCCGCCCCGTTCGCACGGTCGCCGCCGGCGCTCTCCGGCGCCATCGCTACCCGTACACCGCGTCGGGGTCGAACACGCGCTCGCCCACCTCGTCGCCGTCGACGGTCCGGTGGAAACACGAGCGGTGGCCGGTGTGGCAGGCGCCGCCGGTCTGGTCGACGAGGTACAGGAGGGCGTCGGCGTCGCAGTCGACGCGCACCTCCTCGACCATCTGCGTGTGTCCGCTGGTGGCGCCCTTCTCCCACAGTTCCTCCCGGGAGCGCGAGTAGTAGTGCGCGCGGCCCGTCTCCCGGGTGTGCTCCAGCGCCTCCCGGTTCACGTACGCGAGCATCAGCACCTCGCCGGTGTCGGCGTCCTGGGCGACCGCCGGGACGAGGCCGTCCTCGCCGAAGTCGACGTCGATGCCCCCGCCGCTCCCGGCGTCGGCCTGCGTGTCACTCATCGGTCGTGAGGTCGTGACTGTCGCGGATAGGTCTTTTGTGCGTCGCGACGGCGGCGGCCCGGACCCGGCCCGGCCCGGTCGCACCGACCCGGCCCAGCTACGCCAGCCCGAGCGCTCCGAGCGCGACGGTGAGCACGTCGCCGTACGTCAGCGAGAGCACGAGCCCGGCGAACAGCGGGACGAGGAACGGCAGCCCCGGCGACACCCACAGCGCGTCCTCGGCGGTCACCCGCTCCAGCCCCTGCCGGAGGCGCTCGGGGGTGGTGCCGTAGGCGCTCCCCTCGATGTCGTCGAGGAAGCGCTCGGCCGCCCACGGGTCCCCGGGCGGGTCCGCGGCGTCCGGGGAGCCGCTGTCGTCGGTGGTGACGTCGCCGCCGACCTCGCCGTCGACCGCCGCGTCGCCGAACTCGAACCCCGACTCCTCGCCGCCGTCCGTCCGCGGGCCGTCGTGGACCGCGCCGTCGGTCGGCGGGTGCGTCGCCGTCACCGACGCCGGGTCGCGGTGGGCGTCCGGGTCGGCCCGCAGGGCCGCGAGGGTCGTCCCCCGCCAGCGGAGGTACATCCGCAGGGCGTCCAGGTCGAGGCCGCGCTCGGGTCGGAGGCCGTCGACGCGGAGGAGCTGGCCGTGGACCTCGGGGAGTTCCTCGACGGGGGTCCACCGGCCGACGAACATGGCGGGCGAGACACGGCCGGCGACGGCGTTCGACGCGAACAGGAGGGCGACGTAGCCCGCGCCGAAGAGGACGGCGTTCGTCAGCGCCGACATGGCCGTGACGCCGAGCGCGGAGGGGTGGACCGGGAACCCGACGGTGTGGAGCCAGGCCACGTCCGGCAGGATCCACAGCGGGACGACGTACGACGGCGTCGTGGGGAACGCGACCGCGAGCACGACGAGCGCCTTCATGTCGGCGCCGCCGAAGGCGGCCATCCGGTAGGCGAGCACCGAGAAGGGCACGAGGAAGAACAGCGAGAACCCCGCCCGCACGAGGAACAGGCGGCCGGCGTAGTCGGCGAACGGGTACGCCCCCGCCGCCTCGACGAGGAGCGCCAGCGCGCCGACCGCGAGCAGGGGAAGCCACAGCCGGCTCGGAACCCGGCGGGTGCGGACGTCGCGGTAGGCGGCCCACGCGAACCCCGGGAGGACGAGCAGGCGCAGGAGGTCCGCGGCGACGGCGATGCCGAGCACGTTCATATCCGCTCGCGACACCCCGGGGAGTTAGGCGTTGCCGTCCGCGTCTCGGGCGTGAGAGCGCGCCGGGAGCGACGGAACGACCGGCCGCCGGTGTCGGGGGCGGGGGCGGGGTCTGCGTCTGGGTCGGAGCTACGCCGGACAGCCGATGACGCAGCCGAACCAGACGTACAGCCCGACCGCCCCGAGCAGGAGGAACGCCCCGAACGAGAGGAGCGTGAACGCCAGCAGGTGTCCCCGGCCGGACAGCCAGGACCAGACGCCGGCGATCGCCGCCAGCCATCCCCCGCCGCCAACGGCGAGGATCCCGTAGAGCCCGACGGTCGAGCCGAGGCCGAGGACCTCTCCCCCCCGCAGATTCAGCCAGAGAACCCCCAGGTGGAGCACCAGCCCGATCCCGAAGACGAACACCCACCGGCCGAGGAAGCCGAGCACCATCTCTCGTGACGTCCGCCCTCTGAACGGCGGATGAACTTTGGTGTTTGCCCCGGGGGTCGGGACGTGCGCCGAGCGATCGGTCGACCGGGGCGACCGGTCGGGACGAGGCGGTCGGACGGGCGAGGCGACGGACGCGACGCCCGGGGTAGAACACCGCCACCGAGTCGGCTCCGGCGGGATCACGGACGGGGACGCGACTGTCCGGGCGGTGAAAAACGGGTGGTGCTCGCGAGCGAGTCCGCCGGCGCGACGGCGGTCGCATCGGGCGGCTCGACCGCTCAGATCAGATGACGCGGTTCTGCAGGTAGTCGAGGTGCTTGGCGTTGTAGACGATCTTGATCTCGTCGGCCTGCGGCGACCCGATGCACGTCAGGCGCACGTTCTTCTCCTCGACCTCCTCGTCGGAGAGGATCTGCTGCATGTCCATCTCGATCTCGCCCTCCTTCACGATGGCCGCGCAGTTGGCGCAGGCGCCGGCGCGGCACGAGAAGGGCCAGTCGAAGCCCTGGGCCTCGGCCGCCTCGAGGATGTACTCGCCCTCGTTGACCTCGAGGGTGCCGTAGTCCTCCTCGTCGAGGCCCGCGTCCGCGGCCTGCTCGAAGAGGTCGTCGTCGTCCATATCCCAGCCGTTGTCGTCCAGCACTTCGTAGTTGAGGTATTCGACCGTGGGCATTTCGTCCCGCGTTTGACCGGCCGCACCATTAGTTGTTGCTATCTCGCGGGAGACATCGCCGGCGTGGAGGCTTTAGGGAAGCCAAAATCGGTGATCTGGGGGTTCGAGGGCGTCGGGAGAACGGGCAATATGGACTGGTTCTGTCCGGCGGTCTCACACCGGCGTGAACGCGAACAGGACGTACGAGCAGACGAACGAGATGGTCGGCGTGAGGATCCAGAACGAGACGACCCGACCGGTCGTGCCGGGGTCGAACAGGTCCTCCGCGAGCAGTTCCTCCCCCCGTTCCTCGCCCATCCGCGGGACGCCGTCGTCCGGCGAGGGCGACTCCGCCGCGAGCGCGTTCACCGACACCTCCGGGCGCTCGCGGTCGTCGTCGCCGGCGAGGGCGCCGCCGACGGCGTCGCCGATGGTGGTGGTGCGGGTCGCGCGTCCCCAGCCGAGGCCGACGATGCACATCGTCGCCGAGACGGCCAGCGAGGCCGGGATGCCGATGTACGAGAGGAACGTGATGAGGCTCGCGGAGACCACCTCGACGATCAGCGCCGCCAGCAGCGGGAGGTCGGTGAGGTCGTTGCCGACGGTGTCGAGCGTGCGCCGGGCGATGGTGAACGCCCCGACGGCGATGGCGCCGCCCGCGAGCAGGACGCCCTGTCCGGCCGTGAGCGCGCCGTTCCCGACCAGCGGTGCCACGGCGTTGGCGGCGTTGGAGGCACCGGCCGAGAACGCCATGTAGCAGGCGATGGCGAGCACCGCGACCGTCCCGGCGACCTCCCGCCCGGTCGCGTCGGGGGCGACCCTGGGGCGGCCCCCGTCGACCACGAGGACGCCGCCCGCCGAGCGGTCGATGGCGAAGGCGGCGTCGAGGTACGGGTAGAGGTAGCGGCCGACGACCGCGCAGATCCAGAAGGCGACGACGGGCGCGACGAGCCACCAGCCGACGATGCGGAGCATCACGTCGGCGTTCAGCGTCCCCGTCGCCGCCCCCAGTCCCGCGATCGCGCCCACCGCCGTCATCGACGTCGAGGCGGGGACCCCGAAGGTGTTGGAGACGAGCAGCGCGAGGCCGACGAAGAACAGGACGCCGACGCTGGCGACGAGCGTGAACGACGAGGCCGGAACGATCTCCCCGCCCATCGTCTCGATGACGTTCCGGCCGACCGTCCACCCTCCCGCGAGCGCGAATACCGACATCAGCGCCGCTGCGCCGGTCTTCGAGAGGATCCCGCTTCCCACCGCCGGTCCGAACGAGACGCCGGTGGAGGACCCGCCGATGTTGAACCCGACGAACACCGCGACGACCAGTCCGATCAGGAGCAGCGCTTCGACCACACACCCACTCGCCGTCCTCGACTAATAAGTTCGTTCGGTTCCCCGCACCGGCGGACGTACCGTCGGGCCGCGCCGGGTTCGTGCGGTCACGTCGGACGGACGGGGACGCTACGACGGGGGAGCCCGTTCCGGCGGTCCGTTTCCGTTCCCCCGTCCGGGCCCCCATTCCGCTTCGTCCTCGTCTTCCTCTTCCTCATCCTCCTCATCTTCTTCATTTTCCTCATCGCCGTCGTCCGGGGCCGGAGTGGACGTCGGCGTGGAAGTGGGGGTGGAAGTGGCCGTCGCGGTCGGCGTGGAGGTGGGCGTGGGCGTCCCCGCCGCGATCCGGTCCTCGTCGAGGAGGTCGCCCGTCGGCCCGTGAACGACCTGGACACGGACACCGTCGCCGCCGTCGGCCGCGTCGACGGCGCCGCTCACGGCGAGACGCTCGCCGGGCGCGAACTGTCCGTCCGCGACGCCCCCGCCGACGAAGGAGCCGTTCCCGTATCGGTCCCCGTCGACGATCACGATCAGGTCGTCCGACGCGACCGAGTCGCCGCCGCGGTGGACCACGGTCAGGTCGCCGTCCGCGGTCCCGAAGCCGAAGTCGCCGAGCGGGGCGCTCGCCCCGCCGGAGGAAGGGGAGGAGGCGGTCGAGTCGACGAGGGCGAACCCGACGGTCGCGGTGGTCACCACGACCACCGCCGTCATCGCCACCACGCCGACGAGTTCGGACTGACCGCGGTCGGCCATCACCTCCCATTCGAATGCTGACAGTAGTTAACTGGGTCGGCCCGAGTATCACCCTCGGATCCGCGGGAACCGACGCGATCCCACGACAGCGTTTAAGCCGTCCATCCGGTACTGGGAGGTATGGAATGGAAGACAGACTGGGGGCTCCGCGGACGCATGGTCCTGACGGGGTTCCTCCTGTTCGCCCTCTACATCGTGTTCATCGCGGTGCTGTCCCGGTTCGTGGAGCTGTTCGCGATGGTCGCGATCATGGGGCTGTTCTCGCTCGGGCAGTTCTTCTTCAGCGACAAGCTCGCGCTGTACTCGATGGGCGCGACGGAGGTCTCCGAGCAGGAGTACCCGGACCTGCACCGGAAGATCACCCGACTGTCGCAGCAGGCGGACCTTCCGAAGCCGACGGTCGCAGTCGCGGACACGCGCGTCCCGAACGCCTTCGCCGCCGGGCGCTCGCAGAAGAGCTCGACCGTCTGCGTGACGACGGGGCTGCTGCGCACGCTCGACGACGAGGAGCTGGAGGGGGTGCTCGCCCACGAGCTGGCGCACGTCAAGAACCGCGACGTGATGGTGATGACCGTCGCGTCGTTCCTGTCGACGCTGGCGTTCATCGTCGTCCGCTGGGGCTGGCTGTTCGGCGGCGGCAACAACCGCGGCGGCGGGAACCAGGCGCCGATCCTCGTCGCGATCGTCGTCTCGCTGGTCGTGTGGGTGATCTCGTTCCTGCTCATCCGCGCGCTCTCGCGGTACCGCGAGTTCGCCGCCGACCGCGGCGGGGCGGCCATCTCGGGCAAGCCCGGCGCGCTCGCGTCGGCGCTGGTCACCATCGACAGCGGGATGGAGCGCGTGCCGAAGGAGGACCTGCGCGACACCGCGGAGATGAACGCCTTCTTCGTCATCCCGATCCGGTCCGGCTTCGTCGGGAAGTTGTTTTCGACGCACCCGAGCACCGAGAAACGCGTCGAGCGCCTCCGCGACCTGGAACGGGAGATGGAGACGCGCTGACCGGCGGCCGAGCCGCTCCGGCCGGCGGGCCGGCCCCCTCGCGGACGACACGCCCGGGAATCGTTCGACGGATCCGACGCCAACGTTCAAGTGCGACTCCGAGAAACCGGGGGGTCATGGCCGACTCCGCCTACGACATCTCCGGGATCGACCTCACGGACGACTCCTACACGGTCGTCCAGAGCCTCGTTCGCAACAGGTACGTGGCGAGGGACTCCGCGGGGAGCGTCGTCCTGCGCGGGAAACAGAAGATGCTGAAGCTGAAGGAGGAGTTCCCGTTCGTCGACGCCGACGGGAACGAGGTGTTCGAGGTGCGGGCCGGCGGCATCGTCGACGTGGCGGGCAACTACGTGCTGACGGACTCGCGGACGGGCGAGGACGTCGTCGTTCTCGACAACGACTACTCGATGCTGCAGGACACGTGGACGATCCGGGACGCGGACACGGAGGCGGCGCTCGCGAAGATCGAGTCCCGGGGCGCGCTGACGACGATCGCCCGGAACGTCCTCCCGTTCGGCCACTGGATCCCCCACCGGTACGAGATCACCGACGCGAACGGCGACCACGTCGGCACCATCGCCGGGAAGGTCTCGCTGAAGGACACCTACGAGATCACCGTCGACGACGCGAGCGACGTGCCGAAGGAGGCCGTCGTCGCCGCCGCGATGGTGATCGACGCGATCCAGGACAACTGACGGCGCCGAGGGGCGGCCTCCGACCCCGCCGCCGCGCCGGGCCGCCGCCCGCGCGAGCGACGGCTTGAACACGGCTCCCCCCGGAGTACCGACAGCGCCAATGGGGATTCTCGACACGCTCAGATCGGTGCTCGGCGTGCGCGCGGAGGCCGACGCCGCAAGCGACGCCGACCCCGAGGACCTGTTCGGCATGAGCACCGCCTACGTCACGATGGAGGCGGACCTCGGGTTCCGGTCGGTCGGCGAGGCGGCGCTGTGTTTCTCGTCGGTCGACTCGACCGACTTCGCCGCCACCGTCGATGCCGTGGAGGCGATCCTCGACGCCGGGGAGGAGGAGACTGGCACGGAGTTCCGCCGCCACGAGGACGACCACGGCTACCACTGGGTCGTGCTCGCCGACGACGACCCCGAGGACCTCGTCACCTCCGTCCACTTCGCCGCCGACGAGTTCGTCGAGCGGGGGTACGGCTCCCGCCTGCTCGCGGCGGTGTTCGGCTTCGAGGGTACCCGGGACGACGACAGGCGCGCCTACTGGATCTACTCGTTCCGGCGGGGCGCCTACTACCCGTTCGCGCCGAAGGACACCAGCGAGCGCGACAACAAACTCGAGTTCAAACTGGAGTCGGTGCTCGACGGCGAACTCGACCTCGAACCCGAGAAGGAGTACTGGTACCCCCTGTGGCCCGACCGCCCGGAGGGCCACCCGTGGGGGTGATCAGGGGATCGACTCGTCGCATCCGGCCAGCGTCGTTCCCACTTCCCCGATCGCGTTGTGTCCGAACGGGCCGAACTCGAATCCCTCCCGCCGCTCCTCGCGGTCGGCGTCTCCGGCGAGGCCGTCGAGGTCGCGGACGTACGCGTGAGTCTCCCCGGAGACCTCGACGCGGACGACCAGATCCGGCGGCCGCGGCCCGGTGACCGCGACGGTGACCACGACGTAGTCCTCGTACGGGACGCCGTCCGCGGTCGACTCCTCCGGCCGCACCTCCTGCGACAGGAGTTCCGCGTCCGAACAGTCACCCGTCGTCGTCCCCGAAGCGGTCGGCGGGCGAAACGTACAGCCCGCACCGACGAGAAGCGCGAACGACGAACAAACGGCGCGGCGTCGCATACTGTCACGACTGCCAGCTACTCTAAGTGTCTTCTCCCGTTCCGTCGGCCACCGACCCTTCCCTCCTGAACCCTCGCACACCGATCGTGAGCGACCCGCCGCTCTACCTCGATTTCACTTTCACTTTACTGTTAACGGGGGTTTATGTAGGGAGCCGGGCAAGGACGGGGTACGATGGCAGAAGACGACCTTCAGGACCTACCCGGCGTCGGCCCCGCGACCGCTGACAAGCTCGTCGAAGCCGGCTTCGACAGCTACCAGAGCATCGCGGTCGCGAGCCCCGCGGAGCTGGGCAACACGGCCGACATCGGCGACTCGACCGCCAACGACATCATCCAGGGCGCCCGCGAGGCGGCCGACGTCGGCGGATTCGAGTCCGGCGCGCAGGTGCTGGAGCGACGCGAGCAGATCGGCAAGCTCTCCTGGCAGATCGAGGAGGTCGACGACCTCCTCGGCGGCGGGCTAGAGACGCAGTCGATCACCGAGGTGTACGGCGAGTTCGGCGCCGGCAAGTCGCAGGTGACCCACCAGATGGCCGTGAACGTCCAGCTCTCCAAGGAGGACGGCGGGCTCGACGGCTCGGCCATCTTCGTCGACTCCGAGGACACGTTCCGCCCCGAGCGGATCGACGACATGGTCCGCGGGCTGGACGAGGAGATCCTCGAACGGGAGTTCGAGCGCCGCGAGATCGAGGGGTCGCCCGACGACGACGACGACATGCGCACGCTCGTCGAGGACTTCCTCGACCACATCCACGTCGCGAAGGCGTTCAACTCCAACCACCAGATCCTCCTGGCCGAGAAGGCCAAGGAGCTCGCGAGCGAGCACGAGGACACTGACTGGCCCGTCCGGATGCTCACCGTCGACTCGCTGACCGCCCACTTCCGCGCCGAGTACGTCGGCCGGGGCGAGCTCGCCGAGCGCCAGCAGAAGCTCAACAAGCACCTGCACGACCTGATGCGCATCGGCGACCTGTACAACTGCGTCGTGCTCGTGACGAACCAGGTCGCCTCCAACCCCGACTCCTACTTCGGCGACCCGACCCAGCCGATCGGCGGCAACATCCTGGGCCACACCTCGACGTTCCGGATCTACCTCCGCAAGTCGAAGGGCGACAAGCGGATCGTCCGGCTCGTGGACGCGCCGAACCTGGCGGACGGCGAGGCCGTGATGCGCGTGCAGGACGGCGGGCTCAAGCCCGAGTAACTCCGGTACGCGGCCGGAGCGTCCGCCCCGACGACGGGGGCGATCCCGCCGGCGACGGTTCCGTGAGAGTTTTTAACACGGACCGGCGCCTCGGGGGAACCATGAGTACCGAAACCGCGTCCGACGGCCTCGCCCTCCACACGGAGTCGATGACCGGCCTCCACTGGGCCGGCGTCGCGCTCGCGACGGTCACCGGGGCGATCCACCTGTGGCTCGCGTACGCGTTCCGCGCGGACGACACGGCGCTGGCCGTCGCGTTCCTGATCGCCGCCGTCGGGTTCCTCGGGGGCGTCGCGGCGGTCCTGCTCGGCTACCGACGGCGGCTGTTCTACGTCCTCGGGATCCCCTTCACCGCCGGCCAGATCCCGATCTGGTACGTCGTGAACGCCCCGGACTTCGGGGCGACCGGCATCGCCGACAAGGTCGTCCAGGTCCTCCTCATCGTCGTCCTCGCGGTCCTCTACCGGCGCGGATCGTAGGCCGTGATGGCGTTCACGCACGCGCTCGTCGGCGCCGTCCTCGCGGCGCCGGTGGTGGCGGTCGCGCCCGAGTTCGCGGTCCCCGCGGCGGCCGCCGGGATGCTCGGCGGGGTCCTCCCGGACCTCGACCTGTTCGTCGGCCGCCACCGGCGGACGCTGCACTTCCCGGTGCTCGGCTGGGCGCTCGCGCTGCCGGCGGCGGCGCTCGCGCTGGCGGCCCCGTCGGCCGCCGCCGTCGCGGCCGCCGTGGGCTGTGCGTCGTTCGCCCTCCACGCCGGCACGGACGCCCTCGGCGCCGGCGACGAGATCCGGCCGTGGGAGCGCACCTCCGCGGAGGCCGTCTACGACCACCTCCGCGGCCGGTGGATCCGTCCCCGGTACTGGATCCGCTACGACGGCGCGCCCGAGGACGCCGTCGCCACGGCGGTGCTCGCGGTTCCGGTCGTCGCGTTCTACCCCGCGCCGCTGCCGGCGGTCGCGACCGCCTGCGTCGTCCTCGGGGTCGCGTACGCGATCGTCCGCCGGCGGCTCCCGCCCGTCGTCGAGGAGTTCGTCGGTTGATGCCGCCCGCCGCGCCCGCGATACGTTTAGGACGCCGGCGCCGTTCTGATCGGCCGTCAGATCGGCCGGTCCGACGCGGGCCGGGGGCGCCCCGCCGCCCCGGGGGACGCCCGACCCGCGGTCGCCGCGCCGCCGCCCGACGACCCCCATGACATACCGCACGACCGTCACGCGGCAGTTCGTCGCACAGCACTACCTCACGGTTCCCGACCCCGGCCCCGAGGGCGACCTCCACTCGCACGTCTTCTCGGTCGAGGCCACCTTCGCCGGCCCGTCGCTCGGCGAGTACGACTACCTGGTCGACATCGACGACGTGCGCGCGGCGCTGGACGGGGCCGAGGCGCGCTACCGGGACGCGACGCTGAACGACCTCCCCGAGTTCGAGGGGTACAACCCCAGCGTCGAGCGCCTCGCGCGCGTCCTCCACGACCGCCTCGCCCCGGCCGCCGCGGACGGCCCCGCCGAGACGCTCCGCGTGACCGTCTGGGAGGACGACGAGGCCGCAGCCGGCTACGAGGGGCCGATCGTCGGCGCCGCCGGGGGCGACGCCGACGGCGATGGCTGAGCCGGCGGCGGGACCGACCGCGTCCGCCGACGGGGGCGGAGACGACGAGGGTCCCGGCGGCGGCGACCGCGACGAGCCCGGCGGCGATAGCTCCGGGAGCGACGGCCTCGCGGTCGCGCTCGTCGTCCCCGGCGACCCCGCGACCACCTCCGGGGGGTTCCGCTACGACCGTCGCCTCGTCGCCGGCCTTCGGGCGGCCGGCGCGACGGTCCGTGCGTTCTCGGTGCCGTGGCGCCGGTACCCCCTCGGCGTCCTCGACGCGCCGGGGCTCGCGACCGGGATCCCCCGGGAGCTGCGCGACGCCGACGCGGTCGTCGTGGACGAGCTCGCACACCCCGGCGCGTGGGGGCTCGTCCGCCGGCTCCGACGCGGAGGGACGCCGGCCGTCGCGCTGGTCCACCACCTCCGGCGGGCGGAGGGGGGCCGGCTCGCGCCGGTCGCGACGCGGCTGGAGCGGCTCTTCCTGCGCGGGTGTTCGGCCGCCGTCTGCGTGAGCGACGCCACCGAGCGCGACGTGACGGCCCTCGTCGACGGCCTCCTCACCCACGTCGCGCCGCCGCCGGCCGACCAGTTCGACCCCGACGTCACCCCGGCGGACGTGGACCGTCGCGCCCGCGAGTCGCCGTTCCGGGTGGTCTCGCTCGGGTCGCTCGTCCCGCGGAAGGGACACCCGACGCTGCTGCGGGCGCTCGGGGGGCTCGGAGCGGGCGGCTCACCGGCGGTCGGCCGCCACGACGCCGACCCCGTCACGGACTGGCGGGCGACGGTCGTCGGGCCGGAGCCGGACCCGGGGCACGCCCGCGCGGTGCGCGCGCTCGCCGCCGACCTCGGCGTCGCCGACCGCGTGTCGTTCCGGGGGACGCTGTCGACCGCCGACCTCGCGGCCGTCCTCCGGGAGTCGCACGCGCTCGCGGTCCCCTCCGCCCACGAGGGGTTCGGGATGGCGTACCTGGAGGGGATGGGGTTCGGCCTCCCGGCGGTCGCCTCGGCCGCCGGCGGGGCGGGATCGGTCGTCACTGACGGCGTCGACGGCTTCCTCGTCGACCCCGGCGACGTGACGGGCGTCCGCGACTCGCTCGACGCGCTCGCGGGCGACCGCGACCGGCTGGCGCGGATGGGCCGGGCGGCGCTCCGCCGATTCGACGCCCACCCCGACTGGGCCGACACCGTCGCCGGCGTCCGCGACTTCCTCGCGGAGGTGGCCGATGGAGGGTGACGACGTCGCGTACCTGGAGGCGGCGCGCACCGTCGACGCGCGCGCCCACAGCGACGCCGCGACCGACGCGTTCCGGGCGGCGCTCCGGAACGACGAGGGTGATAGTTCCGGCGGTGTGGCCGTGTTCGAGGCCGGCGCCGGCACCTGCGGGATGCTCCGGCGGCTGCTGGCCGACGGCGCGCTGCCCGCGGGCGAGTGGGTCGCCGTCGACGCTGACGAGCGCGTGCTGTCGGCGGGGCGGGAGCGCCTGCGAGCGGAGGCCGGCGCCGCCGGCTACGCGGTCGCGGAGGCGGACGACGACCTGCTCCTCCGCGATCCTGACGGGGGCGTCCTCCGCGTCCGCTTCGCGGTCGGCGACGCCCGCACGGTCGCCGCCGACCGCGGCGGCGGCTTCGACGGCGTGGTCGCGCGGTCGTTCGCGGACCTGCTCGACCCCGACGACGTGCTCGGCCTCCTCCGGACGGCGGCCCCGGGCGGCTGGTACCACCTCCCGCTCACCTTCGACGGCGAGACGCGCGTCTCTCCGCCGCATCCCGCCGACGACCCCGTGATCGAGGCGTTCCACGGGACGATGCGCAACCGGGGGCGGGCGGCGACCCTGCTCGCCGAACGCTTCGGGGAGGCGGGGTCGCCGCCGTCGGTCGACGCGCGCTCGGACTGGGTCGTCGAGGCGGCGACGGACCGCGGGGAGGAGGCGGAGGACGACGGGAAGGGAACGGATAGGGGCGCCGGCGCCGCCTACCCGGCCGGCGAGGCGGCGTTCCTCCGGACGCTCCTCGACACCGTCGTCGCCGCGGTTCGGGAGTCCGGAGCGGTCGCGGACGCGACGCTCTCGGGGTGGGCGGAGACGAGAGGATCGCAGTTGGAACGGGGGGAGCTCGGGTACGTCGCCGTCAACCGGGACCTGTTCGGCCGGGTTCCCTGAACCGCCGGCGCGGCCGGACGGACGGGCGGGCGTCCGGGCGTGGCGGTGTCGACGTCGCCGTCGGGGGTCAGTCCTCGGTTCTCGTGACGTCGAGGTCGTCGATCTCGCCCTCGTGGAGCCTCGCGCCGTCCTGTGCGACCTGCCGGGCGAGCACGGCGCACTTGATCCGCATCGGGGAGATGTCGACGCCGAGCATCTCGGTGACGTCGTCGGTGTCCATCGCCTCCAGCTCGTCGAGGGTCATCCCCTGCAGGCGCTCGGAGAGCATCGACGCCGACGCCTGCGAGATGGCACAGCCGTCGCCCGAGAAGGCGACGTACTCGATCGTCTCGCCGTCGTCCGCCAGGCGCACGTCGACGCGGATGGTGTCGCCGCAGGAGGGGTTCTCGCCGGTGTGAGAGAAGGTCGCGTCGTCGAGTTCGCCGTAGTTGCGCGGGTTCTTGTAGTGATCCAGGATCTGCTGCCGGTACATGTCGGAGCCGCCGCCGATTCCCATTGTTGCCGGGAGTTGGCGAGTGCGCCGGTTAAGGGTTCTGGGGTCGGGGGGTTCGGTACGGTCGGAAGCGGGGCGCACGGCCCCGCGAACGGCGGCCGCCGAGCGGACGGGGAGCCGACGGGAGGACTACGCGAACAGCTGTCGCGCGTCGTCGACCGCCTCCACCAGCGTGTCGATCTCCTCGCGCGTGTTGTAGACGTAGAAGGACGCGCGGGCGCTGGCCGCGACCCCGAGTTTGTCGTGGAGCGGCTGGGTGCAGTGGTCGCCGGCGCGGACGGCGACGGCGTGGTCGTTGAGGATGCTGGAGAGGTCGTGGGCGTGGACGCCGTCGAGGTTGAACGCCACGAGGCCGGCCCGGTCGTCGCCGGGCGGGCCGTAGATCTCCACGTCGTCGTACTCCGTGAGGCGGTCGTAGGCGTACTCGGCGAGGATGCCCTCGTGGGCGTGGACGTTCTCCATCCCCAGGTCCTCCAGGTAGTCGATGGCGGCGTGGAGGGCGATCCCCTGCGCGATGACGGGCGTGCCCGCCTCGAACTTCCAGGGGAGGTCCTCCCACTGGGAGTCCTCGAAGGTGACCTTCCGGATCATCTCGCCCCCGTAGAGGTACGGCTCCATCTCCTCCAGGAGGTGCTGTTTCCCGTAGAGCACGCCGATCCCCGTCGGGCCGCACATCTTGTGGCCCGAGAAGGCGAAGAAGTCCGCGTCGATGGCGCCCACGTCGACGGGCATGTGGGGCACCGACTGCGCGCCGTCGACGAAGATCAGGCCGCCGTGGTCGTGGACGAGGTCCGCGAGCTCGCGCACGGGGTTGACGGTGCCGAGCGTGTTCGAGACGTGGACGACGCTCGCCATCGCGGTGTCGTCGTCGATCAGCTCGCGGGCGTGGTCCATGTCGAGGCGGCCGTCCTCGTCGACGCGGACGAACCGTACGTCCGCGCCGGTCCGCTTGCCGATCTGCTGCCAGGTGACCAGCGAGGCGTGGTGCTCCATCTCGGTGAGGACGACGTTGTCTCCCGGGCCGAGCTCGTTGAGCCCCCACGCGTACGCGACGAGGTTCTCGGCCTCGGTGGTGTTCTTCGTGAAGACGACCTTCTCGCGTCCCTCGGCGCCGATGAACTCCGCGACGCGGTCGTGAGCGTTCTCGTAGGCGATCGACGCCTCCTGGCTCAGGTGGTGGATGCCGCGGTGGACGTTGGAGTTGTACGAGCGGTAGTAGTCCGCTATCGTCTCGACCACCTGCTCGGGCGTGTGGCTCGTCGCCGCGTTGTCGAGATACACCAGCGGCTCCGTGTCGTTCTCGTCCTCGCCGGGGACCGTCACGTCGCCGCCGACCTTCCGCTGCAGGATGGGAAAGTCCGCGCGGACTGCCTCGACGTCGAGCGGGTACGGTTCCTGCTCAGGCGCTTCCATTACCGTGTAGGAGGGGTCGGAGGGGTAACATCCCTTCGGTCACGCGGGCAGGAAGTAACCGGTTTCGGGTACGATCCGGCGCGCACGGCCGGGAGTTCGCGGCGGGTCGCGGTCGGAGGGGAAGGGGAGCGGGATCGGATCCGTCGTCCGATCCGGGTCGGAGCCGAGATCAGAGCCAGAGCAACTGCGCGTGGAGCGTCCCGTCCACCTCGAGCACGCGGTCGGCGTCGACGACCCCCTCCTCGACGGCGACGCCGACGCAGTCCTCGCCCACGAGGTTCGCCGTGTCGGCGTCGTACAGTCCCCGGACGACCGCGTCGGCGTCCCCGTGTTCGGCGTCGTCGCTCCCGTAGAACTCCTCGGTCACCTCCAGGGTGACGGCGCCGTCCTCGAACGTCTCCCCGAGCACGTCGGCGTCGCACACCGCCACGAGCGTCCCCTCGGGGGTCTCCCGACGCGTGATCAGGTAGTCCGTCCCGCCGTCGGCGCCGAGGTCCGCGTCGGGGCCGTCCCCGGCGTCGTCGCTCATCTACAGGCCCCCGAGGTCGAGGTCGTCGTCGCCGTCGCGGCCGCCGAGGCCGCCCGGTTCGCCTCCCGACCCTCTCGGACCGCCGCCACCCATCGCGCCGGTCGCTCCCGCGCCTCCCTCGGCGTGCTCCTCGACCATCCGCTGTTCGGCCTCCTCGCGGATCTCCTCGGCGCGCTCGGCGGCCTGCTCGGCCTCGTCCTCGCGCCCGAGTTCGTCGAGCGCGCGGGCCTTCTCCTCGAGCACCTCGGCGTTGCGCATGCCCAGGCGGATCGCGTTGTCGAAGGCGGTGACGGCGTCCTCGAGCAGGCCGCGCTCGACGAGGAAGAATCCCCGGTTGTACCACGCCTGCGGGAACCGCGGGTCGATCTCGACGGCCCGCTCGGCGTGTTCGAGCGCCTGTTCGGTGCGGCCGGACTCGTGGAGCGCGTACGCGAGGTTCGTCTCGGCGCTGGCGGCGTGTTCGGAGTCGTCGTCGATGCGGAGCGCCTCCTGATACGCGCCGATGGCCTCGTCCCACTCCTCCAACTGCGCGTGGGCGACGCCCTTGTTCACCCACGCCTCCTGCTGTTCGAGGGAGTCGTCGTCCGCGAACTGCGCGGCGCGCTCGAACGTCTCGGTCGCCTCCTCGAAGCGGTTGATCCCCATGTAGGAGAGCCCGACCTCCATCAGGCTCTCCACGTCGACGCGGTCCTTGGGGATGTTGCGCTCGTCGAGCAGGTCGGCGATCACCCGCGTGTCGACGGGATCGACCTGCGAGGGGTCGGCGTTCAGTTCCTCCGGGTCGAGCGTGAACTCCTCGTAGTCCTCGTCGAGGCCCTGCCCCTCGGAGAACTCGTGGGGGTCGCGTTCGGACTCGTCGTCGCTCATTACCACGAGTTCGACCGTGTGGACGGATGTATGTTGCGCGTGCGGGTCGAGGCGACCCGCCCCGTGCTTTTGTGCACCGCCGACGAAGCGTTCCGTATGCCGCGACTGTTCGTCTCGGTCGACCTCCCGGACCGGCTGGCGGACGACTTCGCCGCCGTACAGGAGCCGATCCGCGACGTGTCGAGCCTCCGGTTCACCGATCCCGAGCAGGCTCACTGCACCCTGAAGTTCCTCGGCGACACGGACGAGTCCCGCGTCGAGGACGTGACGGAGGCGCTGGAGGACGCGGTCGACACCGCCGGCGTCGACCCGTTCGAGGTCGAGGTGGGCGGCCTCGGCGTCTTCCCCTCCCGCGAGTACGTCAGCGTGATCTGGGTCGGCGTCCGGGAGGGCCGCGGCGCCGCCGAGTTGGCCCGGCTCGCGGAGGCCGTCGAGCGCGAGACGGTCGCGCTTGGGTTCGACGAGTCGGATCACGAGTTCACGCCGCACGTCACCCTGGCGCGGATGGACGACGCCCGGGGGAAGGACCGGGTGCTGGAGTACCTCGACGAGGACCCCACCGTGGGCCGGTTCGAGGCGCGGGAGGTGCGCCTGACGGAGTCGACGCTGACGAGCGACGGCCCCGAGTACGAGACGCGGGCGCGGGTGTCGCTGTAGCGGGGCGGCCGGGACGGGTCGCCCGTCGATGGGTCCGCACCGCGACGCCGCCGAAGGGTCGCCCCGGGTACAGTTACGGGGGCGGGGTGCCATCAGTTCCCATGGTCAATCGCCCGCCCGACTACTGTCCGTACTGCGGGACGGCGCTGGACCCCGTCGACCCGCCGACCGCCTACCGGTGTGCGTCCTGCGACGACTTCGTGTTCCACAACCCCTGCCCCGGCGGCGGGACGCTCGTCGTCGAGGACGGCGCCGTGCTGCTCGTCGAGGACTTCCGGACGCCCGGCGAGTGGAAGCCGCCGGAGGGGCGGGTCCACTGCGGCGAGTCGCTCCGCGAGGGCGTCGCCCGCGAGTTGGCGGAGGAGACGGGGCTGTCGGCGGACCCGGGCGACCTCGTGTACGTCCACGACGAGGCGGGCGAGCCCGTGCCGGAGCAGTACATGGTCGAGATATACTACGCGGTCCCCCGGTCGGCGACGACCGGGACCGTCGAGGCCGGGTCGGACGCGACCGACGCCCGGTTCTGGACGCCCGCCGCGTTCGCGGCCTCCGATCAGACGCTGAAGGGGCTACACGCCGACTCGTTCTGGTACGACGAGGACGACGACCTCCGGCCGCTGCTGTCGACGGTCCGGGAGGCGCTCGACGGCGCGTAGCGGCGCCGTCGGCGACCCGTCGGCCTCACGGGCCGACGCGGGGTCGGGCGCGCGACCTCAGGTGCCGTGCTGCCACGATCCCATGTACTCGCGCTGCTCGTCGCTGAGGTCGTCGAACTCGACGCCCTCGGCCGCGAGCTTCACCTCGGCGACCTCGCGGTCCAGGTCGTCCGGAACCTCGTGGACGCCGGCGTCGTAGCCGTCGCCGTTCTCGACCAGCTCGCGCACGCAGACGGCCTGGACGCCGAAGCTCTGGTCCATGACCTCGACCGGGTGGCCGAGCGCGATGGGCGCCGCGAGGTTGACGAGGCGGCCCTCCGCGAGGACGTTCAGCCGGCGGCCGTCGGCCAGCTCGTAGGCCTCGACGCCGTCGCGGGCCTCGTAGCGGTCGACCGCGAGGTCGTCCAGCTGGTCGAGGTTGATCTCCACGTCGAAGTGGCCGGCGTTCGCGAGGAGCGCGCCGTCCTGCATGACCTCGAAGTGCTCCTCGGTGATCACGTCGCGGTTGCCGGTGGTGGTGATGAACACGTCGCCCTCCTCGGCGGCCTCCTCCATCGGCATCACGTCGTAGCCCTCCATGTGGGCCTCCAGCGCCTTCCGGGAGTCGACCTCGCAGACGATGACGTTCGCGTTCTGGCCGGCGGCCTTCTTGGCGACGCCCTTGCCGCAGTAGCCGAAGCCGGCGACGACGACGTCCTTGCCGGCGAACGAGAGGTTCGTCGTCATGGCGATGGTCGCGAGGGAGGACTCGCCGGTGCCGTGGACGTTGTCGAACAGGCGCTTCATCGGCGTGTCGTTCACGGCGAACACCGGGTAGTGAAGCTCGCCGTCGGCGTCCATCGCGCGCAGGCGGTGGACGCCCGTCGTGGTCTCCTCGCAGCCGCCGACGATGGAGTCGATGAGCTCGGGGTAGTCCTCGTGGATGGCGGCGACCATGTCCATCCCGTCGTCCACCGTGATCGTCGGCTCGTGGGCGATGACCGACTCGATGGCGGCGTAGTAGCCGTCGTCGTCGACCCCTCGCACGGCGTAGGAGGTGATGTTCTCGTGAGCGTCCAGCGCCGCGCTCACGTCGTCGTGCGTCGACAGCGGGTTACAGCCCGTGATCGCGACCTCCGCGCCGCCGTCGGCGAGCAGCTCGACGAGGTTCGCGGTCTTCGCCTCGACGTGCATCGCCATGCCGATCGTCTGGCCCTCGAAGGGCCGACTGTCCTCGAACTCCCCGCGGAGGTGCGAGAGGATGGGCATGTGCTGGAGCGCCCAGTCCATCTTGCGGCGGCCCTCCTCGCGGGCGCGTTCGGGGTCGTCGAGGTGGTCGGTGACCGGCGGATACGACTGCGTACTCATGTGTTCGCGGTGGGTCGGGGGCGGTATAATCCCGCCGGAGTCCGCGCGCGGGCGGTCGTCCGCGTCCGGGGGCCGGCGGGCGGGTGACGGGCGCTACGCCTCGGCCCGCTCCACGACCGCCTCGGCGTGCTCCTGTGCCCGCTCGCGGACGGCCGCCTCGTCGAACGCGAGCACGTCGCGATCCCGCATGAGCACCTCGCCGTCGCACACCGTGTGGCGCACGTCGCTGCCGCGGGCGGCGTACACGAGGTGGGAGACGAGGTCGTGTTCGGGCGTCAGGTGCGGCGCGTCGAGGTCGACGACGGCGAGGTCGGCGTTCGCGCCCGGTTCGATCCGGCCGGCGTCGAAGCCGAGCGCGTCGGCGCCGCCCTCGGTCGCCATCCGGACGACGGACTCGGCGGAGACGGCCGCGGCGTCGTCCGCCGCGAGCTTCCCCAGCATCGCGGCGTCGCGCATCTCGTCGAAGGCGTCGAGGTCGTTGTTCGAGGCGGCGCCGTCGGTGCCGAGCGCGACCGGGACCCCCGCGTCGAGCATCCCCTGCACGGGCGCCATCCCGGACGCGAGCTTCATGTTCGAGGCCGGGCAGTGGACGACGCTGACGCCGCGCTCGGCGAGCGTCTCCATCTCGGTCGCGTCGGTGTGGACGCCGTGGGCGACGAAGGTATCCCCGCGGAGCAGGCCCAGGTCGTCGGCGTGCTCGCTCGGACGGACGCCGTGCTCGTCGACGACTGGCTCCACCTCGTCGGTCGTCTCGTTGAGGTGGAAGTGGATCGGCACGTCCGCGTCGCGGGCGCGCTCGGCAGTCTCGGCGAGCAACTCGTCCGAGACCGTCGTCAGCGAGTGGGGCATCACGGCCGTCCGGACCCGCCCGTCTGCGGCGCCGTCGAGCCGTTCGGCGACCCCGAACGACTCGTCGAGGTCCGCCCGCGCCGCCGCCTCGTCCTTCCCGACCGTGACGACGCCGTGGCCGAGGCGGGCGCGCACGCCGGCGCGCTCGACCGCCCCGGCGACCTCGTCGACGTGGAAGTACATGTCCGCGAAGGCGGTGACGCCGGATCGGATCATCTCCACGAGCCCCAGTTCGGCGCCGACGCGCACGTCGTCGGCCGTCAGTTCCCCCTCGACGGGCCAGACGTGCTCGCGGAGCCACGTCTCCAGCGGCTCGTCGTCCGCGTAGCCCCGGAGGAGCGTCATCGCGACGTGGCAGTGGGCGTTGACGAGCCCGGGGATCACGAGGCCGCCCTCGGCGTGGAGGACCTCGTCGGCCTCGCCCGAGAGGTCCGGCGCGACGTCGAGGATCTCGCCCGCGTCGGCGTCGAGCAGGACGTCCGCCTCGCGCACGTCGAGTTCGGGGGTGAGCACGCGGCCGCCCGCGACGGCGAGTGTGTCGGTCATGATCGCGTGGTGGTGTCGGCGGGGGCGTGAATCCGTCGGGATCGGGTCGGGCCGGTGCGGTCCGATCCGGTGGACTCGCGGAACCGAGTCACGCCAGGAACACGACCAGCGCCGCGCCGATGAACGCCACCTTCAGCGTCGTGTTGAGGATCACGACCTTCGAGCCGAACTCGGCGCCCCACACGCCGTACTGGAACGGGATCGACCGCTTGAACGTCGAGAACGCGAACGAGACGATTCCACCGATCAGCATCCCAGCGACCGCCTGCTCGGGGGTCAGCGTCGTCCCCACCAGCGGGGCGAACGTCGCCGCCCCCGCGGTCGTGTCGAACACGAACACCGCGATGGCGGGGATGACCGCCGCCGGGAGCCCCACGACCTCCGCGAACGGCCCGGCGACGCCCTCGGAGAGCGCCCGCAGGTCGACGCGGGCGACCAGCACCGTGACGAACACGTACACGAGCGCGAGGCGGGGGACGATCCGGCGCAACTTCGACCACGTCGACCGGGCGGCAGACCCGACCCGTTCGCGGGCGTCGCGGTCGTCCGCCGTCGCCGCCTCGGCTTCCGCCGCGGGGTCGTCGCCGCCGGCGGCGTCGGCCGGGGCGTCCGCGCCCCCGGGGCCGCCGCCGTCCGGGGCCGCCTCGCTCGCCTCGCCCGCGCCCTCGGCGTCCGCCGGCGGCGACCCGGCCGCCTCCCCGCGGAGGAGCAGCGCGCCGCCGAGCACGCCCGTCAGAGTGATCCCCAGCGCGATGGCGCCGCGGGTGCCGACGTACAGCACCCCGGTCTCCCGGCCGAGGATCGGGATGATGACCGGAACGTAGAACGTGAACAGGTGCTGGACGAACCCGAAGAACGTGTTTATCGTCACGGCGACGAGCGTCGCGCGGTCCGAGAGCCGCCCCGACTCCCGGAAGTCCGCGAGCATCCCGTACCCCGCCGTCGTCGACGCCGCGGTCGTGACGATGGCGGTCCCGGCCTCGTCGGGCAGGTTCGCCGGTCCCGTGAGGTAGCGCGAGAAGCCGGCGACGCGCTCGACGAGGCCGAACTCGACGGCGACGTTCGCCAGCAGGACGCCGACGGCGACGAGGACGGCGATGCGCGCGACCCGGCCGAGCGCGTCCCACACGAGCGGGAGCAGGTCCGCGAGAACGGGACCGAGCGCGGCGACGCCGGACGGGGCCATGACCGGATCGGGGGAGCGGAGCCACAAGCCGGTTTCGCCCCCGGTCCGTCGAGTGCGGGCGCGTGGAGGTCGGGTCAGGTCGGGTCGGGGACCGACCGGCGGCGGCGGACCCCGTCGTCGCTCCGCCGTCGGTTTTATTTCATCGGACCGAAAACTCCGAGCGGATGCGCGCACGGGGGGAGACGAGGACGACGCGACGCTACCGGGTGAGCGAGCCCGCGCTGTCGGGGCTCGTCGCCGGGGCCGTCGTCGTGCCGGCCCCGCTGTTCGCCGCCGCCGTCGCCGTCGACGGGTGGACCGCCGGGCTGGTCGGGCTGGCGGCGACCGTCGGCGTCGCGCTCCACGCGGCGCTGTCGGCCGCCGGCGAGGACGACGGCGGGCTCTCGGCGGCCGACGCCCCGGTTCGGCGCGCCGGCCTCGCCGGCGGCGGGGCGTTCCTCGCCGGGGCGCTCCCGTCGCTGACGGTGCTGGCGAACCGGCCGTGGAGCTACCTCCTCGCGGTCGGCGTCGTCGCCGTCCAGCTCGGCGTCGTGGCCGCCCTCCGGGTCCGACTGGTCGACAGCGACGTCGTCGAGGTCGCCGTCCGCGTCGCCCTCGGCGGCGCGCTCGCGGGCGCCGTCGGCGCCGGACTGGGGTCGCTGGCGGGGCTGTGAGCGGGGCGGCGCCTACCGGACTTCCTCGACGCGCACGTCGTCGAGGTAGTGGGTGGCGTCCGCCTCCCAGACGACCGCGACGCCGACCGAGAGGTGGAGTTCGTCGGGGAGGTCGCTCGGGCGCCACTCGAACCGGTACTCGTCCCACCCCTCGGCACGGTGGAGCGGCTGTCTGAGCCCCCCCGCCGCGGTCGCCGTCCCCGGCGTGGTGACCGTCTCCGGGGGCGGGAAGTCCTCCTCGGCCGTCGGCGGCTCGGGACCGATCCGGACGGCGAGGTTCCGGAGGACGTTGAAGCTCTCGGACTCGCTCCACGCGTGGACCGACACCCGGAGCACGTCGGCGTCGAGGTCGGCCGTGTCGACGGGTCGGGTCAGCCAGGCGATCCCGTCGTCGTAGTCGCCCTCCGTGAACACCTCGACGCTCCGGGCGCCGGTGTGGGCCCGCTCGGCCGACGGCGATATCGACCACTCGAACTCCTCGACGGGCACCTCCGGCCCGATGGCGGCGCCGGTCGTCCACGGGTCGATCCCGCCCTCGAAGGAGTCCGCCAGCGTCGGCGGGGAGCGGCGCCCGATCACACACCCGGCGAGCGATCCCGCCCCAGCGGCCGCGAGGCCGGCGGCGGCGCGGAGCGCGTCACGTCTGTGCACGGGGACACTCGTGTCGGCGGGAGAACAAAAGTGCGCCGACCCGGGGAGGGGATCGCCCCGGATGGACAGGGTTTTCCCTTCCGGCGCTGAATCTGCCGGATACCATGACCAAGAAATCCAAGGCGAAGAAGAAGCGCCTGGCGAAGCTGGAGCGGCAGAACAGCCGCGTGCCGGCGTGGGTGATGATGAAGACCGACATGGAAGTGACCCGCAACCCGAAGCGACGCCACTGGCGGCGCTCGGACACCGACGAGTAAATGAGCGCGAACGACTTCGAGGAGCGCGTCGTCACGGTCCCGCTGCGCGCGGCCAAGCGCGCGCCCGCCCAGGAGCGCGGCGACAAGGCGATGTCGCTCATCCGGGAACACCTCGCGAAGCACTTCTCGGTCGACGAGGGCGACGTCCGCCTCGACCCGGCGGTCAACGAGACCGTCTGGGAGCGCGGCCGCAAGAAGCCGCCGGGCTCGGTGCGCCTGCGTGCGGCCCGCTTCGACGAGGACGGCGAGGTCGTCGTCGAGGCGGAGCCGGCGTAACACGGGCGTGCTTCGCGTCTCTTTCGCCGGGTCGTCGTACGTCGGCGTCTACGCGCACGCCGCCAGCGACTGCCTCGTCGTGCGCCCCGACGTCGACGACGACCTGGCCGACGGGCTCGCCGAGGAGTTCGGCGTCGACCTCCTGCGCACGACCGTCGGCGGCTCCGGGACGGTCGGCTCGCTGGTCGCCGGCAACGAGAACGGGCTGCTCGTCTCCCGGCAGGCGACCGACCGCGAGGTCCGGAACCTGGAGGCGGCGACGGGCGACCCCGTCCGCCGGCTCCCGGGGAAACTGAACGCCGCCGGCAACGTGGTACTCGCGAACGACTACGGCGCGTACGTCCACCCGGACCTCTCGGACGAGGCGGTCGAGACGGTCGCCGACACGCTCGACGTGCCGGTCGAGCGCGGCTCGCTCGGCGGCGTCAACACCGTCGGCACCGCCGCCGTCGCCAACAACACCGGCGTCCTCTGTCACCCCCACAGCGAGGAGCCGGAGCTGGAGGCGCTGGAGTCCCACCTCGACGTGTACGCCGACCTCGGCACCGTCAACTACGGCGCGCCGCTGGTCGGGTCGGGCCTGCTCGCCAACGACGACGGGTACGCCGTCGGCGAGGACACGACCGGCCCGGAGCTCGGCCGGATCGACGACACGCTCGGGTTCATCGAGTAAGGCGAGCCGCGAGCGCAGCGAGCGGCTCGGGAGTTCGGCGGCGAGCTTGTGGGCGAGCCGCCCAGGAAACAAGCGTCGCCGAACGAAGTGAGGCGACGACAAACGGCGGCGAGGTCTTCGGCCGAGCCGCCCAGGAAACAAGCGTCGCCGAACGGAGTGAGGCGACGACAAGCGGCGGCGAGGTGTTCGCGACCGAGCGGACCGAGGTCGCGGGACCCGAGCCGTCCATCTGGGAAGCGAGGCCGACCGGAGTTCTCGTGAGCGACCGGAGGGAGCGAACGAGAGCACGCGGAACGAGCGGAGCGAGTTCCGCGAAGGGAGGCCTCGGGCGATCGGCGTCGAGGTCGTCGTGCCGAGCCGCCCACGGAAGGGGCGAGCCGCGAGCGCAACGAGCCACACCGGACCGACCGAGGCGCCCCCGCCGGTCCCGCCCCGACGGCCGATCCGCCCGCTATCGGGCGGATCGGTCGGTCGCGCCGCGGGTCCGGGAGTCGGAAGGTACTTCCCGCTCCCGAGCGGTTTTTCGGGCACATGAGCCAGTTCACGGTTAGCGGCGAGTTCCGGACGCGGGACGGGCACCAGGCGTTCACGCGGTCGATCGACGCCGAGAACGAGAACGTCGCGCGAGAGCACGTGCTCTCGCAGTTCGGCGCGGAGCACAACCTGAACCGCACGGAGATCGAGATCGACGAGGTGGTGGCCGAATGAGTCTCGGTGGCGGCGGCGGTGGCGGCCCCGGTCAGCAACAACTGCAGCAGATCTCACAGGAGATCCAGGCGATCGAGGCGGAGATCGACGAGCTCGACGAGGAGATCGACGAGCTCCGACAGGAGCAGCGCGACGTCGACGAGGCGATCGAGGCGATCGGCCAGATCGAGACGGGGTCGACGATCCAGGTGCCGCTGGGCGGCGGCGCGTACGTCCGCGCGGAGGTCCAGGACCTCGACGAGATCATCGTGACGCTCGGCGGCGACTACGCCGCCGAGCAGGACGAGGAGGACGCCGTCGAGGCGCTCGAGCGCCGCAAGGAGACGCTCGAGGAGCAGATCGAGCGCGTGCAGGAGGAGAAGGGCGACCTCGAGGCCGAGAGCCAGCAGCTCGAACAGCAGGCCCAGCAGATGCAACAGCAGATGCAGCAACAGCAGATGCAGCAGATGCAGCAGATGGCCGACGAGGCGGACGACGGGGACGAGTAAGGGATGTTCGACGGCCTGAAGGACAAGCTCTCCTCGTTCCGCGAGGACGCGGCAGAGGAGGTCGAGGAGAAGGCCGCGGAGGCGGAAGCGGAGACGGATGCCGAGGACGTCGCCGCCGACGCGGACGCCGAGCCGGCCGACGCCGTCGCGGAGCCCGGCGCCGCCGCGGATACCGACGACGCGGACGGCTCCGGCGACGGCGACTCCTCGGGCCCCGGGCGGCTCAAGCGCGCGGCGGCGTTCGCCACCGGGAAGGTCGTCATCGAGGAGGAGGACCTCGAGGAGCCCCTTCAGGACCTGGAACTCGCGCTGCTGTCCAGCGACGTGGAGATGAGCGTCGCCGACCGCATCCTCGACACCGTCCGCGAGAAGATGATCGGCGAGACGCGCGCGCAGGTCCAGACGACCGACCAGCTCGTGACCGAGGCGCTCCACGACGCGCTGCTGGAGGTCATCAGCGTCGGCCAGTTCGACTTCGAGGAGCGCATCGCCGAGGCGGACAAGCCGGTCACCGTCGTGTTCACCGGCGTCAACGGCGTGGGGAAGACGACCAGCATCGCGAAGCTCTCGCGGTGGCTGGCGGAGCGCGGCTACTCGTCGGTGCTCGCGAACGGCGACACCTACCGCGCCGGGGCCAACGAGCAGATCCGCGAGCACGCCGAGGCGCTCGACCGGAAGCTCATCGCTCACGACCAGGGCGGCGACCCCGCGGCGGTCATCTACGACGGCGTCGAGTACGCCGAGGCCAACGACATCGACGTGGTGCTGGGCGACACGGCCGGCCGTCTGCACACGAGCAACGACCTGATGGCGCAACTGGAGAAGATCGACCGCGTCGTCGACCCCGACCTCACCCTCTTCGTCGACGAGGCGGTCGCCGGCCAGGACGCCGTCAAGCGCGCCCAGGAGTTCGACGACGCCGCCTCGATCGACGGCTCGATCCTCACGAAGGCCGACGCCGACTCCTCGGGCGGCGCCGCCATCTCCATCGCCTACGTCACCGGCAAGCCGATCCTCTTTCTCGGCGTCGGGCAGGGGTACGAGGACATCGAACGGTTCGACCCCGAGGACCTAGTGGACTCGCTGCTGGGCGAGGAGTAGGACGCCGGGTCGCCGTCCCGCCGGCGTCGACCCGCTCGACCCCCTCCGATGCGGTCCGAACCGAAAACGCCAGTAGCCACGTCCGAGCACGACGGGGCATGTGCCCTCCGAACTTCCTGTTACTGAGCGTCGTCGGCCTCCCCCTCGGGTTGCTCGCCGTGCTCCGGCCGTATCAGGTCGCACGGATCGGCGAGATCGCGGACGCCGTCGGCAGGAAACCGGCCGGACGCGTCGAGCCCGCGGGCTGGAACGTGGCGCTCACCCGGATCGTCGGCGCCGCGTTCGCCCTGCTTGGCGCCGGCGCGGCCGTCGCCTGCCTGGCGTGACGGGGGTCGGGACGGTCAGCGGCCGGTCGGGGCCGCCGTGTCGTCACTCCCGCGCCAGCACGTGCACGTGCCGGACGAGGCTCCGGTGGACCCGACGCTCGAAGGTATCCGTCACCCGCCAGCCGGCCGCCAGCGCCGCCTCCCGCCACGAGCGGTCGGCGATCAGTACGCCCCGCGGGGCGACCCGTGCGGCCTCCGCGAGCGCCTCCGACACCAGGTCCGTCAGGCTGTGCCGGGCGATCTTCGACTGCCGGCCGTACGGCGCGTCGAAGACGACGCCGTCGACCGCGTCGTCCCGGAGCGCGAGGTCGGTGGCGTCGCCGCGGAGCAGGGCGTACCCGCCCGCGGGGTCGCCGGCGGGCGTCGTCGCCCCGTCGAGGTAGCGGGCGAGGTTCTCCCGGGCGCCGCGGACCATCTTCGCCTGCGCGTCGTTGCCGACCACGTCGCTCCCGACCAGCCCCGCCTCGATGAGGACGCCGCCGGTGCCGCACATGGGATCGAGCAGGGTGCGACCGGGGCCCGCGCCGGCGACGTTGGCGTACGCGCGGGCGTCCATCGGCGCCATGCTCCCCGGCTGGAAGAACGGGCGGTCGGTGGGCCGGCGCGTCGCGAAGTCGCGGACCGACTCGGCGACGACCCACCCCACGAGGCACGTGTCGCCCGCGAACAGCACCCGGAGCGTGTGGTCCGGGTCGTCCAGGTCCACCGCGAAGCCGCGCTCGACGAGCGCGCTCCCGCACTCGCGTTCGGCCTCGCCCGTGGAGACGTCGGCGGAGTCGCGGACGACGCGTGCGCGGACCGCGACCGTCCCCTCGCGCGCGAGGCTCGCGGCCTCGACGACGGCACGTGCGCTCCGCGGGTCGGCGTCGGCCCGGCCGAGCAGGTCGAGGGCGCTGCGGGTGTAGGCCAGCCCCCGGACGCGCCCGGCGTCGACCGCGTCGGCGACCGCCAGCCCCGGGGCGACCCGCTCGACGCCGGCGGCGGCGACGCCGGCCTCCAGGGCCGCGAACGCGTCCTCCTCGCCGGCGAACTCCAGTCCGTACACACGTCGAGGTGGCGCGGCGGCGCGCTTGAACGCACCGGACGGGGCCGGCGCGGCCGTGGGCGGCGGGAGACCGGACGGGAGACGGCGTCCGGGAGGAGTCCTCCGGCGGGGAACGAACGGGAACCGCCGGGCGTAGCCGAATCCCGCCGGGCGTAGCCGAATCCCGCCGGGCGTAGCCGAATCCCGCCGGGCGTAGCCGAATCCCGCCGGGCGTAGCCGAATCCCGCCGGGCGTAGCCGAATCCCGCCGGGCGTAGCCGAATCCCGCCGGGCGTAGCCGAATCCCCACCGGGCGCGGCGGTACTACTTTAACCCTTTAAGACATCACTTAAATCAGAGAATGGCCGACCCCAGGGAGTCGATCAACATCGAGAACGTCGTCGCGTCGACCGGGATCGGGCTGGAGTTGGACCTCCAGACCGTCGCGATGGATCTGGAGGGCGCCGACTACGACCCCGAGCAGTTCCCGGGGCTGGTGTACCGCACCGCCGACCCCAAGAGCGCGGCGCTGATCTTCCGCTCCGGCAAGATCGTCTGCACCGGCGCCAAGAGCACCGACGCCGTCCACGAGGCGCTCCACATGGTGTTCGACGAGCTCCGGGAGCTCGACATCCCGATCGACGAGGACCCGGAGATCACCGTCCAGAACATCGTCACCTCCGCGGACCTCGGCGAGAGCCTGAACCTGAACGCCATCGCCATCGGGCTGGGTTTGGAGAACATCGAGTACGAGCCCGAGCAGTTCCCGGGGCTCGTCTACCGCATCGACGAGCCGGACGTGGTCGCGCTGCTGTTCGGCTCCGGCAAGCTCGTCATCACCGGCGGGAAGGAGCCCGCCGACGCCGAGGCGGCCGTCGAGGTCATCTCCGAGCGGCTCTCGGAGCTGGGGCTGCTCGGCTAGCGTGCTGCTGCAGCTGTCGCCCGTCGGGATCGTCGGCGGGTTCCTCCTCATCGCGACCCTGTCGACGCTGCTGGCGAACACGGCCGCCTACTTCGTGCTCGGGAACGAGGCGGAGCTCCGGCAGGCCCTCCCGCCGGGCGTCGCGATGGCCATCGTCGGCCTGACGGCGGCCGTCCTCCCCGCCGCCGTCGTCATCGCGGTCGCGCTCGTCGTCGACTACGTCATGGTCCGCCTCGCGTACGGGCTGAACCGCCGCGGAACCGCGATGATCACCGCGATGCACTACGCGCTCACGGTCGTCGCGGCCTACGGGGTCAACACCCTGCTCGCGATCTACCAGACCGCGCCCGGATGAGCCGCGCGCGCCTCCGCGACCGCCTCCGGTATCCGGTATGGAACGACGCCGAGCGGCGGCCGCGCGCGCCGCTCCGCCTCGCCCTCGCGTTCGTCCTCGTCGCGGTCGCGCTCGTCGTCGGCGGCCTCGCGGCCCGCGCGCTCGGTCTCCCCGCGCCGTTCGGGACCGTGTTCCCGATGCTCGCCGTCGTAGCGGCGACGCTGCTCGCCGCGCGGTACGTCGACCGCCGTCGGCTCGCGGACCTGGGCCTCCGGCGCGAGCCGGGGTGGCTCGCCGACCTCGCCGCGGGGCTCGCGCTGGGCGTCCTCCTCCAGGCGCTGATCGCGGCCGTCGGCCTCGCGGCGGGCTGGTTCCGCGTCGCCGACACGTTCGTCGGCACCGCGGCGGGCGCGGGGTCGGTCCTGCTGGTGTTCCTCGCGGTCGGGTTCTACGAGGAACTCGTCGCCCGGGGGCTGCTGCTCGTGAACGTCGCCGAGGGGCTCCGGTTCGCGGGCGGGCGGGTCGCCGTGGGCGCGGCGCTCGTCGTCTCCTCGGCCGTCTTCGGCCTCCTCCACGCGAGCAACCCGGGCGCTTCGCTCGCCTCGACGCTCGGGATCGCTCTCGCGGGCGCGTTCCTCGGCGTCGGCTTCGTGCTCACGGGGCGGCTCTCGTTCCCAGTTGGCGTCCACGTCTCCTGGAACGCCGCGCAGGGACTCCTCCTCGGCTTCCCGGTGAGCGGGCTCGGGGTCGACGCGGCCGTCGTCGACCTGGAGCCGACGGGGCCGACGCTGGCGACGGGCGGGTCCTTCGGCCCCGAGGCCGGCCTGCTCGGCGCGGGCGCGGTGGCCGTCGGCACCGTCGCGACGGTCGCGTGGGTGCGCGTCCGCGAGGGGGACGGCGGCGTCGACCCGCGGGTCGCCGTCCCGGACCTCCGTCGACGCCCGGAGTGAGGCGGCCGGGGTCGGATCCGGAGACCGGGTATCCGTGCTGATACCCGGACGCCAGCGTTCATGTAGGGGAGCGACAAGGGGCGTCGTATGGGCGCTGTATCGACAGTCACTCGGGGTCGGGAAGGCGCGGAACCGGTCAGCGTGCGGGTCGTCGAGGCGGTGGCCGCCGCGGAGGGCGTCCCCGTCGACGACCTCCCGAACCGACTCCACGGGAGCATCGACACGGACGCGCTCGACGCGCTCTACGGGCGGGGGCGGACGGGCGCCTCCGTGACGTTCACGCACCTCGGATATCGGGTCTCGGTCGACGAGCACGGCGAGGTCGACGTTCGGCCCCGCTGAGAGGCGGACGCGAACCCGGACCCGGAGGCGAAGGCGAGGGTCGACGCCCGAGCGGGGTCACTCCACGAGCCGTTCGATCTCGGTGACGAGGACGTCGCTCGCGCCGACCCGCTTGAGCTCGTCGATCGTCTCGAACACCTCCCGCTCGTCGACGACGGCGTGGACCGCGACGTGGTCCTCGGCGCCGTCCGCGACGTCCATGACCGTGGGCCCGCCCATCCCGGGGAGCACCTGCTTGACCGCGTCCAGGTCGGCGCGCCGGGCGTTCATCATCAGGTAGCGCTTCCCCTCGGCGTCGATCACCGACCCGAGAGCGGTGGCGACCTGTCCCACCTTCTCGTCGTCGGCCACGTCGGGGCGGGCGAACAGCCGGACGGAGGAGGCGAGCACCTCGTCGACGACGGCGAGGCGGTTCACCTGGAGGGTGGTTCCGGTGGAGGTGATGTCGACGATGGCGTCGGCCATGTCCACGTGGGGGGTGAGCTCCGTCGCGCCCGTCACCTCGACCACCTCCGCGTCGATGCCCGTCCGCTCGAAGTACTCGCGGGTGATCCGCGGGAACTCGGTCGCGACCGTGAGCCCCGCCACGTCCTCGGGGTCGGTTATGTCGCCGTCCTCGGGCGCCGCGAGCACGAGCCGGCAGCGGCCGAACGCCAGGTCGAGCAGGTCGACGAGGTCGTGGCCGGACTCGCGGGCCTGGTCGAGCCCGGTGATCCCCGCGTCGGCGGCGCCGTCGGCGACGTACTCCGGGATGTCCGCGGCGCGCGCGAACAGCACGGACACCTCGGGGTCGACCGTGTCGGCGTACAGCTGGCGGTCGGCGGTGTTCTCGATGTGCAGGCCCGCCCGTTCGAGCAGCTCGATCGTCGGCTCGTGGAGGCGGCCCTTGTTGGGCACGGCGATGCGCATGGGCGGGGTGACGGTGGCGCCGTCCTTGAGTCCGTCGGGGGGCGTCGCGGGACGCGATCGGGGAGTCGACGGGACACGATCGGACGCGTCGCGTGATCGCGGTCCGGAACGTCGCCGGAGGGATCACCGGTGCGGCACGGTTTTGACTCGTGCGACAGCATCGGGGCCCATGGTCCCGCTTCAGTCCGCAGCCGCGTCCTCCGGCCCCGATCTCGGCCCGTCGCTGGCGGTCTGGCTCGTCCTGTGTGTACTCGCGCTCGGCGGCGGCGCCGTCGGCAGCGCCGTCGCGCGGCGACTCTCGAACCCCGTCCGGAAGTACCGTCTGCTGTACGTCGGGGGCGTGCTTCCGTTCGGGGTGCTCGCCTACGGTCTCCTGTCGATCCTCGACCTGGGCGCGGCCGTCCGCGCGACGCTGATCGGCGGGTCGACCGGCGTCGCCGTCGTCGACGTGTTCCTCGCGGAGTTCCTGACGATGGCCGCCGCGAGCGCCGTCGCGCTCGCCGCCTACGCGCCGACGGTACGGGGGATCCGCGCCGTCCGCGACATCGACCTCGGAACCGGCCGGTCGATCGCCCTGCTGGCACGGTGGCTACTCGGCGTGAGCGCCGTGTTCGCGCTCGCGCTCGCGCCGTTCCGAGTCGGGATCGACTCCGGGGCCCCGACGGTCGCCGTCGCGGTCGGGGTGGTCGCGCTCGTCGTCGGGATCCTCGCCGCGTCGCCGTGGGCGATCGCGGCGCTGCGCTCGACGGAGCGGCCCGCCGGCGACGACGCCGGGCGGGTCGACCGCCTCCGCGAGCGCGCCGGGCTCGGGGAGGACGTCGTCCGCGATGTGCGCGTGCTCGACACCGACGACGAGGAGACCGCGAACGCGTTCGTCCGGGGGCTCGGGCCGACCCGGCGGCTGTTCGTGACGAGCACGTTCCTCGACGCCTTCGACGACGCCGACGCCGCGGCGCTGTTGGCGGTGCGGGCCGGTCGCGTCCGGTCGCGGGCGCTCGCTCGTCGGACGGGCGCGGTCGTCGCCGCTGCGCTTCCCCTGCTCGCGGCGGTCGGTGCCGGGGGGCCGACCGGCCCGCTCGTCGTCGCCTCGGCGGCCGCGCTCGTCGGCGGACTGTGGTACGCGCGCCGGGGGGTCGTCGCGGCCGACGACCACGCGGCGGCCCTGTGCGGCGCCGGGGCCGTCGCCGACGCGCTCGACCGGTACGCCGAGGTCCACGCGATGGAGCCGTCCCGTCGACGCCTGCCCAACCCCCTCTCCCCGAACGTGCCCCTCGGCGACCGTATCGACCGTCTGAGCGGACGTGGCGACGACCGCGACGGCGGGGGCGACGACGACGGGAGCGACCGCGCCGACGCGTCGGGGGCGGCGTCGGAGTGAGCGCGGCCCCGGGACCCCACCCCGCCCCGCCCGGTCCCGGCGTCCCGGGCCGGTCACGCGACCCGCGCGACCAGCGCCGCCGCCAGCGCGACCAGCACGCCCGCGGACCCGAGCCGGACCGTCCGGGCCGCCCGGCCCGTCAGGACGGCGCCGATCCGGCCGGCGAGCGCGCCGACGGCGCCGAGGTACGCGACGGTGAGCAGGGCGTACACCGCGCCGAGCGCGACCATCGTCGCCGTCTCGCCCTCTCCGGCGAAGCCGGGGAGGAACGCGAGGAAGAACAGCGCCACCTTCGGGTTCGCGACGTTCGTGAGCAGGCCGCGGCGGAACCCGGCGCGGGCGGTGCCGGTCCCGCCGTCCGCGGGGCCGCCGTCGGGGCGGGCGTCGGACGCGACCGCGTTCGACTCGAAGCCGTCCCCCCTCGCCGTGTCGACCGCGAGGTAGCAGAGGTAGGCGGCCCCCAGCAGCGTCACGGCGGCCGCGGCCGTCGGGAGCGCGCGGTACACCGCCGCCAGCCCCAGCGCCGCGGCCGTGGCGTGTACGAGGACGCCGACGGAGACCCCGACGGCCGCGGCGACGCCCGCCCGCGCCGACTCGAACCCCCGGGTGAGGACGACGACGGTGTCCTGGCCGGGGACGAGGATCAGCGCGCCCGCGGCGACGACGTAGGCCGCGAGGGTGGCGGGGTCGATACCGAGCACGGGGCACGGTTCGCGGGACGGACGGAAGGCGTTTCGGTGAGCCCGGGACGGGGTGGTGGCGCGCGGCGGCGCGGCTCCGTCCGCGCCGCGAGCGCGCGAGGGGCGAGTACCGGAGCGCGAACGGAGTGAGCGCGAGGAACGCAGCCGGCTGGGGAGGATGAGGCCGCGGTGGGTCGCGGCGGGCGGGACTGAAAGGGGCAATCCGGGTCGTCGAGCGAGACGAAGCAAGCACTACAGCGAGGCCGGAGGCCGAGCGAAGTCGTTCGAGAGACGCTTTGCGTCTCTCGTGATGCTGCCGGAACGCGTCGCGTTCCGGCTGCCGACCAGACGCCTCCGGCGTCTGGTAATGACGAAAGGCGCTTCGCGCCTTTCGAACCACGCGCAGCGAGTCGCAGCCGACGACCCGGACTGGGGCTTTCGAGGCCACCGACGATACCGCCGGACGTACGATACTCACACGAACCGCGAACACGGATCGAGGACAGGGAAGCCTTTACCGGTCGGACCGACTACCCCAACCAAGACCAATGGTACTCGACGATCTGGGGAGTTCCCTCCGGGACACGATGGACACCCTCCGTGGGAAGTCCCGCATCGACGAGGAGGACGTCCGGGAGGTCGTCAAGCAGATCCAGCGCTCGCTGCTGTCGGCCGACGTGGACGTGGACCTCGTGATGGAGCTGTCGGACAGCATCGAGACCCGCGCGCTGGAGGAGGAGCCCCCCGGCGGGACGACCGCCCGCGACCACGTCCTCAAGATCGTCTACGAGGAGATGGTCGCCCTCATCGGCGAGTCCACCGAGATCCCGCTGGAGGAGCAGACGATCATGCTCGCGGGCCTCCAGGGGTCGGGCAAGACCACCACCGCCGCGAAGATGGCGTGGTGGTTCTCGAAGAAGGGGCTGCGGCCGGCGGTCATCCAGACCGACACGTTCCGCCCCGGCGCCTACGACCAGGCGAAGCAGATGGCCGAGAACGCCGAGGTGGAGTTCTACGGCGACCCCGACGCCGACGACCCGGTGCAGATCGCCCGCGAGGGGCTGGAGGCGACCGAGGACGCCGACGTGCGCATCGTCGACACCGCCGGCCGCCACGCGCTGGAGGACGACCTGATCGAGGAGATCGAACAGATCGACGACGCGGTCGACCCGGACCGCTCGCTGCTCGTGCTCGACGCCGCGATCGGCCAGGGCGCCAAGGAGCAGGCCCGGCAGTTCGAGGAGTCGGTCGGCATCGACGGCGTCGTGATCACCAAGCTCGACGGGACCGCGAAGGGCGGCGGCGCCCTCACCGCGGTCAACGAGACCGGCTCCTCGATCGCGTTCCTCGGCTCGGGCGAGACGGTGCAGGACATCGAGCGTTTCGAGCCCAACGGCTTCATCTCGCGGCTGCTCGGGATGGGCGACCTGAAGCAGCTCTCCGAGCGCGTCGAGCGCGCGATGGAGGAGACCCAGGAGGAGGACGACTGGGACCCCGAGGAGATGATGGAGGGCGAGTTCACCCTCAAGGACATGCGCAACCAGATGAAGGCGATGGACCGCATGGGGCCGCTGGACCAGGTACTCGACATGATCCCCGGCATGGGCGGCGGGATCATGGACCAGCTCCCGGACGACGCGATGGACGTGACCCAGGAGCGCATGCGCTCGTTCGAGATCGCGATGGACTCGATGACCGAGAAGGAACTGGAGGACCCCTCGATCATCAGGAGCGGGCGGCTGGCGCGCATCTCCCGCGGCTCCGGCGTTCCCGAGGAGCGCATCGAGGAACTGCTGGAGCAGCACAGCATGATGAAGCGGACGATGGACCAGTTCGGCAACATGGGCGACGGCGACATGCAGCGGATGATGAAGAAGCTCCAGCAGCAGGGTGGCGGCGGTGGCGGCGGCATGGGCGGCATGGGCCCGTTCGGGTGAAGCGGGGCGAGGCGCGGAGCGCTCGCGGACGACTCCGGCGGCCGGGACGGCCCGTTCGTGCGTGGCTGGAACCGCCGACACCTAGATGGGTGTCTCTCCGGATTCACCGATCGTGAGCTACACCACCGTCAACTACCGCGACGTCGATCCGGCCGCGGGCGCGATGCACTTCCTGCGCGAGCCGCTAGAGTGCGAACACGTCGGCGTCACCGTCGTCGACTGCGACCCGGGCTGGACCGGGAAGGAACACGACCACGCCGAGCGCGACCACGAGGAAGTGTATCTCCTCGTCGAGGGCGCCGCGACGGTCGCCGTCGACGGCGAGGAGATCGAGTTGGCCCCCGGCGACGCCGTCCGCATCTCGCCGGAGGCGACCCGGCAGATCCGCAACGGCGACGCCGAGAGTACGTTGGTGCTCGCCGGCGCGCCGTAGCGCGGGCGTCGTCCAGGCGACTCGCCCCGACCGACCGCTTCCGCTCGCCTTTTGACCCCGACAGCCGTTCCCCGAAGCGAATGGGGGCCGGAACCGCGGCGAGGCGGCGGATCGACGCGCTCGCCGACTACGACGTGCTGGTGCTGTCCGCGCTCATCTGGTTCCTCGCGAAGTTCCTCCGGTACGCGTTCCCCCCGCTGTTCCCCACGTTCCGGGACGGGTTCGGCGTCTCGAACGCCACCCTCGGCGCCGCCTTCACCGCGATGCTGGCCGTCTACGCGCTGATGCAGTTCCCCAGCGGCGCGCTCGCCGACCGCGTCGGCGCCCGGCAGGTCATCGGCGCCGGCGCCGGCGTCACCGGCCTCGGCGCGCTCGTGCTCGCGGTGCCCGTGTCCGACGCGCTCGCGCTCGCGGCGATCGTCGGCGGCATGTTGCTCGTCGGCCTCGGCACGGGCGTCCACAAGACGGTCGCCGTCCGCCTGCTCGCGCGGCTGTACCCCGGCCGGACCGGCCGCGCGCTCGGCTTCCTCGACACGCTCGGCGCGCTCGGGGGCGTCGCCGCCCCCGCGGCCGTCGTCGCGGTGACCGGCGCGACGCTCGCGCTCCCCGGGGTCGGGGTCGACTGGCGGACGCTCTACCTCGCCGGCGCCGTCGCGGCCGGCGGGCTCGCGGCGCTGTTCCTCCGCCGGGTGCCGCGCGCCGGAGGCGGACCCCACGTGGGAGGCGGGACGGACCACGGCCGCGCCGGGGCGGGCGGCACCGGCGACGGGGGCGACACCGGCCACGGCGGCGACGAAGCGGACGCGCCGTCGGGAGCGGGAACGGGGCTCGGGGGCTACCTCGCGCTGTTCCGCGAGCCGGCGTTCTCGGCGTTCGTCGTCCTCACGGTCTGCTTCTCGTTCGCCTACAACGGCGCCGTCGCGTTCCTCCCGCTGTATCTCACCGACGCCGCGGGGCTCCCCGAGACGACCGCGTCGCTGCTGTACAGCGGCCTGTTCGTCGTCTCGCTCGTCCAGCTCGCGACGGGCGACCTCTCCGACCGCGTCGGGCAACTCCCGGTCATCGGCGCGACGCTCGCGCTCGCGGCCGTCGCGCTCGTCGCCATGCTCGCCGTCTCTGGCGTCCTCGCCGTCGGCGCCGCGGTCGTCGCGTTCGGCCTCGGCTGCCACGGCTTCCGGCCCGTCCGCGGGGCGTACCTCTCGGCGGTCATCCCCGAGTCGGCCGCCGGCGGCGGCCTCGGCGTCGTCCGCACCCTGCTGATGGGCGCCGGCGCGCTCGCGCCCGCCGTGGTCGGCTGGGTCGCCGACGCGACCGGCTTCGGCGCCGCGTTCGGCCTGCTCGCGGGCGCCCTGGTCGCCGCGGCGGCGCTGACGGGCGTGGTCGCGCTCGTGGACTGATCCGCGACGGGCGCCGCGGATCGACGGGGTCCCGGGGACCGACAGTCCGTCTGCGTGTTCGCAACCGGGTAGCCCGTGGCGCGCCTCGGGAGCGGTATGCGCTGTACCCTGCTCGGCACGGGCGACGCAGTCGGCGTCCCCGCGCCGCTGTGCGAGTGCGAGTACTGCGTCGAGAGCGACCCGCGGCGACGCCCCGGCCTGCTCGTCGAGGCCGCGGGGACGGCGGCGCTGCTCGACGCGCCGCCCGACGTGACCCGGGGACTCCACGGGGCCGAGGTCACGTCTCTCGACGCGGCGTTCCTCACCCACGGCCACTACGACCACGCGGCCGGGCTCTCGGAGTTGAACCACGCGCGCTACGACCGTCACCTCCGGAACGGGCCCGAACTGGGCCACGACCACCCGATCTCGGAGCCGTTCCCGGTCCGGGCGCCGCGGAGCGTCCTGCAGACGTACGCCGCCGAGCGGCCGGGGCTCGTCGATCGACTCGGGATGACGGTCGTCGGGCCGGGCGAGCGCGTCGCCGTCGGCCCGCTCAGCGTCGAGGCGTTCCGGGTGGACCACGGCGAACCGCCGTTCCCGGCGCTGGGCTACGTCGTCCGGGGACCCTCCGGGGACCCCGTCGGCGACGGCGACGGTACCGCCGAGGCCGCCGTCGGCTACATGCCGGATCTGAACGCCGCGCCAGCCCCGGCGAGCGTTCCGGTCGACGCGCTCGACCTGCTGTTCGCGGAGGGCTCGGTCCTCGGCGCGGAACTCCACGCCGACGCCGCGGACCTGCGCGAGGGGCTCGCCCGCCTGGACGCGGACCGTCGGGTCGCGACCAACGTCTCCGAGCACATGCTCCGCATGCACACCGACGCCGTCGAGGACCGGGGCCGCGAGGTCGGGTACGAGGTGTGGGCCGACGGCGACGCGGCCGTCGTGTAGGCGTCCCGGCGGGCGAGGCGGCGAGCCTCAGTCGTCGTCCGCGGCGGCCGCCGCCTCGCGTTCGGCGTCCCACGCGCGGTTGACCGCGGCGACGAGGTCGTCCAGCGCCGCCGAGTGGACCGGCGTCTGTGGCACGCGCAGCGGCGAGACGCTCACGTCGCCGTCGACGACCGCGGCGCGGTCCGACCACGCGGGGTAGGAGTCCGCCACTTGCTCCAGCGTCGGGTGGCGGTCGGGCTGGTCCAGACGCGCCCAGAAGTCCGATTCGAGGCGCCAGTCGCCGCCGTACGTCTCGCGCTCCTCGGCGTCGGCCTCGCGCACCGTCACGGCGTAGTCCTCCAGCGGCTCGGTCAGCCGGAGGGCCGCCGGCGTCTCGGCGACCGGGGCGTTCACCGAGAGGTAGTCCGCCTCGCCGAGGTCCGCCCGGGGGCCGTCGGCGGCGACGCCCCCCTCCGGAGTCGCGTCGAGCACGTGCTCGGCGAGCAGGCGCGTGACCGCCGCGGGCGTCTCGAAGGTGAACTCCGCGGGCGGGAAGAACTCCTCGCGGTGGTAGGCGGAGACGGCGAGCGCGGGCACGCCGAGGTACGCCGCCTCGACGGCGGCGCCGACGGTGCCCGAGTGGCCCATGATGTACTCGCCGCAGTTGGGGCCGAGGTTACAGCCGGAGACGACCAGGTCGAAGCCGACGTCGAGCGCGCGGACCGCGTAGGCGACGCAGTCGGCGGGCGTCCCGTGGACGACGTGGCCCCACTCGTGGTCGTCCACGTCGACCGCGCGCGAGCGCGAGCGGCCGACGCCGGACTGGTCCTCGGCGGGCGCGACGACCGTCACCTCGGCCACCGCGCGCAGTTCCTCGTACAGCGCCGCCAGCCCGGCGGAGTCGACGCCGTCGTCGTTCGTGAGCAGCACGCGGGCCTGCGAGTCGGTCATTGCCGGGAACAGGGCGCTCGGGGGCAAGTGCGCGTCGGTCCGCCGGCGCGGACGTCCCCGTCCCGGGCCCCGTTCCCGTCCCGGTCGCCGCCGGGTCGCCGCGGACGCGCGCGACACCCGCCGCGTGCGCCCGACTTTTGTCGGATGCGTGCGTCGGGACGCCCGATGGGGATCCGCGAGGTCGCGACGGAGGCGTATCGCGAGGCGCTTCCGGCGCTCGCCGCCAGCGTCGTCGGCGGTCTGCTTGCGGGCGTCGTCCTCGGCGGGATGCGCGCCGAACTGCGCGCCGTCGCCGGGCTGCTCGTGCTCGTCCCGGCGCTGCTTGCCACCCGGGGGAGCGTCTACGGGAGCTTCGGGGCGCGCGTCTCCACCGGCCTCCACCAGGGGCTCGTCGACCACCGGAACTGGCTTAGCGACGAGCGCCTCCGCCGGGCCGCGCTCGCCGCGCTCGCGAACGGGGTGGCCGCCTCGGCGTTCGCCGCCGTCCTCGCGTACCTCGTGCTCGCCTCGTTGGGCGCCCCGGTGGCGCCGCTCCCGCTGCTGGTCGGCATCGCGCTCCTCGCGGGGCTGCTGTCGGGGACCGCGCTCACCGCCGTGGTCGTCCTCGTTGTCTTCGCGGGGTACCGCCGCGGGTACAACCCCGACACGCTCGTCGGCCCCATCGTCACGACCACCGGCGACGTGTTCGGCATGCTGTTCCTCCTGATCGCGGTGCGGACGACGCTGGCGGTCGCCGGGGTCCTCGGGGGTGGCGCGTAGATGGCGACCGACTGGACCGTCCGCGCCATCACCCGCGCGATGCTGCCGGTCCTGCTCGTGCTCACCGCGGTCGAACTCGGCTCCGGGCTCGTGCTCGGCGCGTTCGAGGAGCGCCTGCTCCGGTCGCCCTCGCTGCTCGTGCTCGTGCCCGTGACCATCGGCACCGCCGGCAACCTCGGGAGCGTCCTCGCCTCGCGGCTCTCGACGGCGTTCCACCTCGGGACGCTGGAGTTCGACCCGCGCGACGACGTGCTCGCGGGCAACGCGGTCGCCACCGTCGCGCTCGCGGTCACGCTGTTCCCGCTCGTCGGCCTCGGGGCGTGGGCGCTCGCGGCGCTGCTCGGGGGCGCGACGCTCTCGCCGGGGACGGTCGTCCTCGTCGCGCTCTCCTCGGGAGCCGCGCTCGCGGTGCTCGCGGTCGCGGTGACGCTCGCCGCGACGTACGCCGCCTACCGCCTCTCGCTGGACCCCGACGACGTGGTCATCCCGGTAGTCACCAACGTCTGCGACGTGCTCGGCGTGGTCGTGCTGTTCGCCGCGGTGCTGCTGTTCGCGTAGGGGGGTCCCCCGCGCGGACCGCGTCGCCGGCGTGACCCGCGAACCGCGTCCCGCGACCGCCGTTCCTGTCCGATCTCCGATACAGAAAGTATGTCACCGGGGCGGCCGGCCGCGCACACATGGAGTTCACGCCGAACGGTCGCCGCCCCGGCGGGGAGGGGGTCGACGGCGGCGGCGACGCCGGCAGCGGCCCGGGAGCGATCGCCCGCGACGCCGCCGACGCCCTCTCGGCGCTCGCCTCCGAGCACCGGATCGCGATCATCCGCGAACTCGCCGCCGCCGACGGCCCGCTGTCGTTCTCGGAGCTGCGCGGGCGGGTCGGCATGCGCGACACCGGGCGGTTCAACTACCACCTCGGGGAACTGCGCGGCCGGTTCGTCCGCGAGCGCGACGGCGGCTACGTCCTCGGGCACGCCGGCGAGCGGGTCGTCCTCGCGGCCGCCGACCTCGACGCGGAGGGGGCCGCGGCGCTGGCCGAGGGGTGGGCGAGCGACGGCGACGACGGCGACGGGAGCGACGACTGCCCGGTCTGCGGCGAACCGGACTGCGACCGCGTGATCCACGTCCACCTCGACGGCCGATAGCCGGCGGGTCACCACGATCCCGTCCCGCGGGCACGCGGTCGGTCACGTCGCGGGCGGCGGTGCGGCCGTCGGCTCGACGGTGAACGTCGCCATGGGATCGGTGTCGACGTCGCCGCCGAGGAGGCCCCCGCCCGATCGGTTTTGCCGGCGAGACGCGTAGGTGTACGCATGGTGTCCGTCAGCCGGAGCATCCGCGTCGACGCGCCCGCCGAGGCGGTGTTCGACTACGTCGACGAGCCGGAGAACCACGTGGAGCTGACGCCGAGCCTCGTCGACGTCTCGAACGTCGAGCCGCTGGAGAACGGCGGGAAGCGGCTGGAGTACACGTACAAGATGGCCGGCGTCGACCTGACGGGGACGCTGGAGACGCCGACGTACGAGCCGAACGAGCGCATCGTCTTCGAGATGGACGGGGACCTCACCGGGACGCTCACCTGGACGTTCGAGGCGACCGACGGCGGCACCGAGGTGGCGTACGCCGCCGAGTACGACCTCCCGGGCGGCGTCCTCGCGCGGGTGGCCGAGCCGTTCGCCGTCCGCTACAACGAGCGGGAGCTGCGGACGACGCTGGAGAACCTCCGCGACCGGCTCGAACTCGACGCCGGCGACGAGGACGGGGACGGGGAGTAACCCCTCTCGGGCCGGCCGGGTGGCCGTCCGCCTCGGTCGGGTCCGCGGCCGTCGCCGACGGGCCCGCCCGCCGGCCGGGCCGCACGGTCAGCGCCCGTCCGGGTCGACCGGGGTGCCGTCCTCGGTCGGCGGCGCGAGGTGGTCGATGTACTCCCCGACGGAGGGGTCGCGGACGACCACCTCGACGTCGATCTCGCCGAGTTCGTCGGGTTCGCCGACCGCGAAGTTGACGACCCCCTGGAGGGCCGCCTGCTTCTTCAGGCTGAACGAGAAGCCCTCGTCGGTCCGGTTCCGCTCGAACTCCCGGCGGGCGGTGTCGAGGATCTCCTGCTCGTGGAGCTTGTCCGAGAAGTCGTCGAGGGTGTGCGTCTCGGCGACGAGCCGCCCCGGCTCGGAGACGAACTCGGCGTTGGGGAACAGCGCCTCGACGGCGTCGCGGACGCGGTCGGTCACCTCCGTGTCGTACACCGGCGCCTCGATCCGCGCGTCGACGCTGTAGACGGTCGTCACTCCCCCACCTCCGGCGCGCCGGCGACGATGGCCCGGACCCGGTCGCGGAACGCCGCCAGCGTGTCCGTGTTGTCGATGGTCACGTCCGCCGACTCGATCACCTCGCCCATCCCGAAGCCGAGTTCGCGCTCCTCGCGCTCGCGCAGCGCCTCGCGGTCCACGTCGGAGTCGTCGCGGCCGCGCTCGCCGAGACGCTCGGCGCGCACCTCGAACGGCGCCGTGATCGCCACGAGCGTGAAGTCGTCGCCGAAGCGCTCCCGGAAGCGCTCCAGCTCGACGGGCGCGCGGAGCCCGTCGACGAGGACCGTCCCGCCCTCGCTCCGGCGGGCGGCGTCCTCGATCAGCGGGATCGAGCGCTCGGCGATGGCGTCGGGACCGTGTTCCTCGCGCAGCGCCCGCGCGACGGCGCCGTGGTGCTCCGCGGGGTCGAGCCCGCGGTCGCGACACTCCGCGCGGATGACGTCCCCCATCGTGACGACGGGGACGCCCTCCTCCTCGGCGACCGCGGCGGCCTCGCCCTTCCCGCTGCCGGGCAGGCCGACCGTTCCGATGACTCGCATCGTCCGTGGTTCGCCGCACCCCGGATTAAACCCTGCGAGACGGGCGACCGCGCCGGCCTCGGCGCGAGCGCGGGCGCCGGACGGGGCGTCGCCGGCGTCCGACCGCGCCGCTTTTGACTCCGCCGCCTGTGTAGTCGCCCGTGGGCGCGTAGCTCAGTCCGGATTCAGAGCGTCGGACTTCTATCCGCGCCGGGACGGTGCTCCGGCGGGGGGAGCCATCCGACGGTCGCGGGTTCAAATCCCGTCGCGCCCGTAGTTGTCGAGCGGTAGCGGCCGGTCGGCCCGTTCGAAGCCCCGGGCCGTGGGAGGACCAGTGCAGTCCGGTGGTTGCGACAGTTTTATTAACGGATCTGTCATTTCTGGCGGTCGCCATGCCATCGACGGAGACGTCGGCCTCGACCGCGCGGGTGAACCGCCTCGCCGTCGGCGGCCTCGTCGCCGGCGTCGTGTGGACGCTGCTCGGGGCGGTCTCGCTGTTCACCGCGATCACCGGGTCCGTCCTCGACGTCGTCCTCGTCGTCGGGAACGTGCTCCTGGTCCTGCCGGTGCTCGGGCTGTACCTGCTGTATCGGGACGAGTTTCCGCGGCTCGGGGCGGCGAGCGTGGGGGCCTTCCTCGCGGGCACGCTCGCGAACGTCGTCGGGACCGCCGGCGTCGTGGTCGGCGTCGAGTCGCTGTCCGTCCTGGCGTTCCCGGTGGGCGTCGTCGGGGAACTGCTCGGCTTCCTCGGCTTCGCCGCGATGACCGCGCGCTCGGACCGGCTCCCGCGGTGGACCGGCTCGCTGCTGGTGCTCACCTTCCCCGGTGCCGCCGCCGTCGGGGCGCTCGCGGGGACCGCCTCGTCGTTCGGGGACTACCCGGGCGCGGTCGTGGTCGGGGCGCTCGTCCTCGTCGTCGCGTCCGTGCTGTACGGGCGGACGAAGTGAGCCCCGAGGAGGCCTCGACCGGCGCCCGGCTCGGTCCGGTCCGGCCCGGCCCGCGCGCTTCGCCACGGTCGGCGGAGGGGCCCGCCGGCTCCGGGGACAAGGGATTCAGCCGCCGAGCGCGTCACCTCGGGTATGACACGACGCTCGCTGTTCACCCGCGCGCTGTGGTTCGTCGCGATCGGCTGGTGGGCCACCCCCGCCGTCGTCAACGTCGCGTGGTTCCTCAACGCGACGATCATCGGCCTGCCGATCGGGATCAAACTGATCAACCTCGTGCCGACGGTGCTGTCGCTCAAGGAGCCGCGATCGCTGTCGGCGCCCGACGAGTCCCGCGGTCAGCGGTCGCTGCTCGTCCGCGGGGTGTACTTCGTGTTCGTCGGCTGGTGGCTCAGCCTGCTGTGGGCGAACGTCGCCGCGCTCCTCGCGGTGACGATCGTGGGCCTGCCGGTCGCCTACTGGATGTTCAACCGGCTGCCGTTCGTCACCTCGCTGTACCGGTTCGACGGCTGAGCGCGGCCGGACGGGAACCTATCGAGAGAAGGAACCGGCGCGGAAGGGGTAGTCGGGCCGGGTCGGGTCAGTAGCGGGTCGGGAGGTACGCCATCCCCAGCAGGAGGACCGCCGACAGGCCGCTGAGGATCGTGACGCCCCAGAGGCCGTTGGTCATCGTCGTCTGCATGGCCGTCTCCTCCTGGTACTGCTCGTACGTCTCGAAGTCCTGCGTGAGCACCATCGTCGAGTTGTCCGGGAAGTACGCGAAGTACGTCGTCGATCCGACGGTCACGTTGGCCTTGTTCGAGACGGATATCTCGGTGGTGCGCGGGGCGAAGTACTCCAGCGTCGCCGCTTCGGGCGTCACCGACGCGACGGTCGCGGTGGTATTCTCGACGTCCTCGACCTCGTCGCCGACGGCGTACTCGCGGGTCTCGGGCTCGGGGAAGTACTCGTCCGCGGGGATCAGCTCGCGGCTCTCGTTGTCGCCCGCCCGCTCGACGACGTACACCTGCCCGTCGACGGTCGTGGTCTCGTTCTCGACGTCGGAGTCGTTGCGCAGGATCGCCTCCCGGTCGAGGTTCTCGCGGAGCGTGAACGTGTCGGACTCGTTGTCGGTCAGGACGGTCCAGTCCTGCCCGTCGTAGGTGACGGTGGAGCCGTTCGCCCACTCGACGGTGTACCGCGCGGACTCGTTGGTGTACTCGATCGTCCCCGAGCGGACGAGGTGGGCCTGGCCGCCCCCGCCGTGGCCGCCCCCGCCGCCGCCCTCCATCTCGGCGGTGATGCCCGAGACGGTGTACTCCTGGTCCCCGACGGTGAACGTGTCGTTCTGGCTTAGCCGGTGATCGGGGTTCTCGAAGGAGAGGTGCGGCGCGCTCGCTGTCGCGATGAGCGAGAACGAGGCCGCCCCCACGACGATGAAGAACGCGACGTAGATGGCCGCGGCGCGTCGTTGCATACGTGGGGGACGGGCCGCCCGGAGTTTAACCGTTTTCTTTCGGGGAACCCGGACGCGCGGCTACGGTCTGTCGGTGAAGGAAGCCAAGGGCCGGATTTGAACCGGCGTGGTTCTCCTCTGCAGGGAGATGCGTATGGCCAGACTCTGCCACCTTGGCGCGTTCGGAGGGAATCGTGTGACGCGCTTAAGCCTAGCGGATCCGTGCGTTTCGTGTATCCGTGATCGTCGGGGCAGCACCGCCGCTGTCGGGCGGTGTTCGTGGGCGACGCGCGACTGCGTCGCCCTGTGTATATGAAAACAGCCCACCGGCGTG